>LIQL01000080.1 GCA_001418405.1 Streptomyces diastatochromogenes
GTGGTGCGCGCCGGCCTGGCCGGCGGTCTCGGTCGTGGTCACGTGCTTCAGTCTGCCAGCCGCCACTGACAGTCCCCGGCGACCGCCCGCGGTCGCGGAATCCGCTCCCGGCGCCGCGCGGCGCCGCGTCCCCGACTACCGTCGGCGAGGGCCGGGGAACCGGCGGGGGAGTGGGGGAGGTGCAGTCGATGCCGTGGCAGACGGGGCAGCGGATGCGGCTGGACGGGGTGGGGCGACGCTACGGGCTGCGCGGGCCCTGGGTGCTGCGCGAGGTGCGGCTCGACGTGCCGGCGGGCGCGCTGCTGCGCGTCGAGGGCGCCAACGGCAGCGGGAAGTCGACCCTGTTGCGGCTGCTCGCGGGCATCGACCGGCCCACGGTCGGCCGGATCACCGGGCGCCCGCGCACCGCCTACGTCCCCGAGCGGTTCCCGGCGGCCCTGCCGTTCACCGCCGCCGGCTACCTCACCCACCTCGGCCGGGTCCACGGGCTGCGCACCGCGGAGGCGACCGGTCGGGCCGCCGAGTGGCTGGCCCGTTTCGGCGCCGCCGGGCACGCCCGGACCCCGATGGCCGAACTGTCCAAGGGGACGAGCCAGAAGGTCGCCGTCGCCCAGGCCCTGCTCGCCGACCCCGAGCTCCTCGTCCTGGACGAGGCGTGGACGGGCCTGGACCCGGCCGCTCGGGACGTCCTGGACCGCGCGGTCGCCGAACGGGTCGCCGCCGGCGGCACCGTCGTCTTCGTCGACCACGACCCGCGCCGGCTGGCCGGGGCCGCGGACGGCCGCTTCCGCGTCGCGGACGGGCGGCTGCGGTCCGAGGCCCCCGTTGCGGCCGCCGACGCGCCCCGGGAGGCGGGTCCGCGGACCGTCATCGAGGCGGAGGGCCCGCCGGGCGCCGCGCCGCCGACGGACCTCCCCGGCGCCCCGGACCTGGCGCCCGGCCCGGGCGGCACCCTCCGGCTGACCGTCCCGGCCGCCCACTCCGACGCCCTGCTGCGCACCCTGCTGACCGCGCGTCCGCCCTGGCACATCCGCGCGGTCACCGCCGCCCAGGAGCCGGGCCCCCACGCCGCCGTCCCCGGAGGGAACCCCCGCCCATGACCGCCCCGTTGACCGCCCTGGTCCGCTACCAGGCGGCGCTGCTCGCCAGGTCCTACCGCTGGTTGCCGCCGCTCCTGGTCCACGCGGCGTTCCTGGCCGTCGGCATCCAGACCGGCGGCCCGATCCTGGACGCCTACGGCTACGCCGCCGGCGGACTGCTGCCCGTCACCGTCTGGCTGACCCGGATCTGCGTCACCAACGAGCCGCCCGCCGCCCGCAGTTGCGTCGCGGCCGCCACCGGCCCCGGCCGGGCGCACCTGGCCGCCCTGCTGGCCGCGGCCGGCGCCGCACTGCTCCTCGCGCTCGTGGGCACCGCCTTCGTGGCGCTGCTCTCCGATCCGCACTCCACCGGTCACCGGGTCGCCGTCCCGGTGCTGCCCGCGACGGTTGCCGGGTTGTGCACGGCGCTGGTCTGCGTGGTGCTGGGCACCGCGATCGGTGCGCTGTGTTCCCGGCCCGTGCTGCTGCGCCCCGGTTGGGGCGTCCCGACCGGGTTGATCGCGGCGCTGCTCGTGCTCGTCCTGGGCGCGTCGCCCGCCAACGCCGCACTGACCGGCATGATCACCGGCTCCGAGCGCGGCACCGTCACCGTGCCGTGGCTGCCGCTCGCCGCCGCACTGCTGCTCGCCTCGGGTGCCGCGGCCGTGGCCTCGGCCCTGGCCGGACGCCGCGGCTGACCGGTGCGCTCCGGCCGGTCCGGGGCTCGGGGCCGCGGCGTAGGGTCGGGCGCATGCCGCACCCCGAGCCGCACCCCGCGTCCGAGCCGTCCGACCAACGTCCGGCGGCGGCCGACCCCGCCGCGGGGTCGCCGCCCGCCGACTGCGTCGAGTGCGGCAAGCCGACCGCCTACCCGGCGACCACCCCCGGCATCGTCCGCTGCCCGGTCTGCGAGTGGCAGGAGGCCCAGCGCACGGCCTGCTCGGGCTGACCGCCCGGCGGCGCCTACGCGACCAGCGTCTTGGCGTCCCGGGCCAGCGCGGTCAGGCGGGAGATGGCGCGGAAGTACTTCTTGCGGTAGCCGCCGCGCAGCATCTCGTCGCTGAACAGCGCGTCGAAGGGCTTTCCGGAGGCCAGCACCGGCACCTCGCGGTCGTAGAGCCGGTCGGCGAGCACCACCAGGCGCAGCGCGGTCGACTGGTCCGGCACCGCCTGGACGTCGGTGAGGCAGACCGCCGTGATGCCGTCGCACATCGCGCCGTACCGGCTGGGGTGCACCTTCGACAGGTGGTCCAGCAGGGCCGGGAAGTCGTCGAGCGAGGCGCCGGGGGTGCGGTCCGCCGCGCGGCGGACCGTCTCGTCGTCGAACGGGGCGGGCGCCTCGGGCAGGCCGCGGTGGCGGTAGTCCTCGCCGTCGATGCGCAGGGCGCGGAAGTGGGCGCTCAGGCCCTGGATCTCGCGCAGGAAGTCGGCGGCCGCGAACCGGCCCTCGCCGAGCTTGCCGGGCAGCGTGTTGGAGGTGGCGGCCAGCGCGACACCGGCCTCCACCAGCTTGCCGAGCAGGCTGGAGACCAGCACCGTGTCGCCGGGGTCGTCCAGCTCGAACTCGTCGATGCACAGCAGGCGGTGTTCGCTGAGCGTGCGCACGGTCTGCTGGAAGCCGAGCGCGCCGACCAGGTTGGTCAGCTCGACGAAGGTGCCGAACGCCTTGAGCTCGGGGGCCGCGGGGGTCGCGTGCCACAGGGAGGCGAGCAGGTGGGTCTTGCCGACGCCGTAGCCGCCGTCCAGGTAGACCCCGCGCGGGCCCTTGGGGGCGGCGGGCTTCTTCGGTGCGCGGGAGAACCAGCGCCGCTTCCCGCCGGCGTCCCTCTCCGCCCCGCCGGTGCCCGCGGCGAAGGCCCGCAGGACCTCCACGGCGGCGGCCTGGCTGGGCTGTCCCGGGTCCGGGAGGTAGGTGTCGAAGCGGGCGCCCTGGAAGCGCGGCGGCGGCACCATCTCGGCGACCAGGCGCTCGGCCGGGACGTGCGGCGCGCGGGAGGCGAGCGCGGTGGGGCCCGCGGTGCCGTCCCCCGAGGCCGGGGACGCGACTATCGGGGAGGGAGCGGAGGAGGACTGGGAAGGTGACACAGCCGTCCAGCCTAGCCGCTGTGACGCACCACCCGACCCGCTGAGCGAGGCATGTCACACTGCGCCCATGCGACGCCTGTTCCCCCTCCCCGCCCCGCCCGCACCGGCCCCGGACGCCCTCGTGGACGTCCCGGAGGGCGCCGACCGGACCGTCGGCCCCGACGGGGTCACCGACCGAGAGTGGACGCTCGACGAGCTGGCCGCGGCCTACGCGTACCCGGCGGCGGACGACCCGGTGCGGTCCGCGCGCCCCGGATGGCTGCGCGCCAACATGGTGTCCTCCCTGGACGGCGCGGCGCACCACGAGGGCCGGTCGCAACCGCTCTCCGGGGACGCCGACATGCGGATCTTCGGGGTGCTGCGGGCGCTCGCGGACGCGGTCGTGGTGGGCGCGGAAACGGCCCGGCGGGAGGGCTACCGGCCGGCCCGCGCCCGGGCCGCGTTCGCCGAGCGGCGGGCCGCCGCGGGGCAGGGGCCGGCCCCTGCCATCGCCGTGGTGACCGCCGGCCTGGACCTGGACTTCTCCCTGCCGCTGTTCACCGAGCCGCTGGTGCCCACCCTGGTGCTGACCGGTGCGGGTGCCCCCGAGGACCGGGTGCGGGCGGCCCGGGCGGCGGGCGTCGAGGTGCTCTTCGCCGGCGAGGGGCGGGGCGTCGATCCGGCGCGGGTGGCGGCGACCCTGGCCGAACGGGGGCACACCCGGCTGCTCAGTGAGGGCGGACCGCGGCTGTTGGGGCAGTTCGCGGCGGCCGGGGCGCTGGACGAGATGTGCCTCTCGCTGGCCCCGGTGGTGGCGGTCGGCGACGCCCAGCGGATCATGGACGGGCCGGCCGTCGCGGTCCCCGAGCGGTTCGGGCTGGTGTCCGTCCTGGAGGAGTCCGGGTTCCTGTTCACCCGTTACCGCCGCTTCTGACGGCGCTGCCGGTCCGCAAAAGAGCGGAATTATCTGTTCCGCTTAGCTTCCGTTGGGCACACTAAAAGCCGACAGGTCCCGTGTGGCGACGGGGCAGGATGGTTTCTGTGGGCACCGTGGCAGACGGTGCGGAAGAGAAGAAGGGCGTCCGTCGTGTTCACGAGCGTATTGATGATCGAGAAGCCTCTGACGCCCGCCGACGTGGAGTTCGTCACGACCCTGCACGGTGACGATCCGGTGTCCTTCGTGGTCCTGATGCAGCCGCGCGGCAAGCAGGACGTGCTGTTGCGGGCCATCGACGACGTAGCGCTCGGCGAGTTCGAGGACGCCGTGCGGGAGGGCGAGGAGCCCGGTGGGGCGCGCGCCGTGGTCCCCGCCGAGCAGGGGCTGGGCCACACCTTGGAGGCGTTGCGCGCGGCCGGCTCCGAGGCGGTCGGCCAGGTGGTCGACGACCATCCGCTGGACCTGCTGAAGTCGGTCGTCGACGAGACCGGTGCGGACGAGGTGATCGTGCTGACCGCCCCGCACTTCGTCGAGGAGTTCTTCCACCGCGACTGGGCTTCCCGGGCCCGCCACAAGGTCGGCGTCCCGGTCCTCAAGCTCTTCTCGCACGCCGCCGACGACCAGCCCCAGGAGTCCGGCGGCGCCTGAACCGGGACCGTCACGGCCGGTTCCGGCCCGTTCGTCAATCCCGCGCCGGCGTGCCACTCGAACGGGGTAGCTGTAGCCCGCCACGGTCCCGGTTCGATGCGTTCCTGGTCAGGAGGGGTGGCTCGGCACGGGCCACCCCTCCGGCCGAGCGACGGCGGCGACGCACCCGACGCACCCGACGCCGCCGAGGACATCGAGGACGTCGAGGACCGAGGAAAGGGGCCGTCATGGCGGAGCAGCGGGAACCGGACGCGGAGCGCGAGCGCGGCCGGCACGAGGACCGGGGCCGGGACGCGGAGCCCGGCCGGGACCGGACGCGGCGGGGCACCCCGGAGGCCGAGGAGCCCAGGCCCGGGGCGGACGACCCCGCCAAGGGGCGGCAGCCCGGCAAGCCCGACCTGTTCCCCACCTTCTCGCACCGCGACGACTAGGTGTACTGCGCTGTGGGGCGGGACGGCGCCGCCGCCCCGCCCCACAGGGGCTCACACCCCGGCGCCCGCCCCCGAGGTCAGCCGCCCGTCCTGGACCTCCGCCACCGCGTCCACCGAGGCCAGGTGGGACCGGTCGTGGGTGACCAGCACCGTCGCGGTGCCGCGCTGGTGGGTCAGGTCCGTCAGCAGGCCGAGGACCGCGGCGCCCCGCTCGTGGTCCAACGCGCTGGTCGGCTCGTCGACCAGCAGCACCGCGGGCTCGTTCATCAGCGCCCGGGCGATGTTGACCCGCTGCCGCTGGCCGCCCGACAACTGGTGCGGCCGCCGGTCCGCCTGCTCCGTCAGGCCCACCGCCGCCAGCAGCTCCTGCGCCCGGGACCGGGCCGTACGGGGCGAGCGGCCGTCCAGGTGGGCCATCACCTGGAGCTGCTCCACCGCGGTCAGCGACGGCAGCAGGTTCGGCTGCTGGAACACCGTGCCGATGGTGGAGCGGCGCAGCGTCGTCAGCTCGCCGCGGCCGAGCCCGGCGGTGTCGGTGCCGTCGATCACCACCCGGCCGCGGTCCGGCCGGATCAGCGTCGCGGCGACCGCCAGCAGGCTGGACTTCCCGGACCCGGAGGGCCCGACGACGGCCGTCACGCGGCCCGCCGGCACGGTCAGCGAGACGGCGTCCAGTGCGGTCAGGCGGGCGTCGCCGTCGGGGTAGGTGAGGGTGACGTCGGTCAGTTCGAGGCTCATCGGGCACTTCCCAGGGCGGTCAGCGGGTCGACGGAGGTGATGCGGCGGATGGACAGCGCGGCGCCGACGGCACCCAGCGCGATCATGATCAGGGCCGGGACCAGCACGGTGGACGGGTCGAGCACGAACGGCACGGTGCCGCCCACCGCGGCACCCACCCCGGCCGCCACCGCGGTCCCCAGGCCGGTGCCGAGCACCAGGAGGACGACGGCCTGGCCGAGGGCGTCCCGCAGCAGGTAGCGGGTGGAGGCACCGAGCGCCTTGAGCACCGCGACGTCGCCGCTGCGCTGGATCGTCCAGACCGTGAAGAACGCCCCGATGACCAGCGCCGAGATCGCGAACAGGAAGCCGCGCATCAGCTGGAGCGACCCGTTCTCGGCGCTGTACGAGCCGATCGCCGTCAGGGCGTCCGCCGCGGCCACCGTCCGGGTGCCGAGCCGCCGGTCAGCGGCGGCCAGACCGTCCGTCCCGGTGGTGGACAGGGCGAGTACCGTCGCGTCCTGCGCGCCCGCGCCGCCGGGGCTCCCGGACAGTCGGTGCCAGTCGTCCAGCGAGGCCCACACCACCGGCGTGTGGCTGTACATCGCCGCCCCCGAAACCGCCGTCACGGAGAGTTCCCGGCCGCCCAGCGCGACCCGGTCGCCGGCGCGCGCCCCGAGCTCCGCGGCCGCCTTCTGCGACAGCACCACCGTGCCGTCGCCGGCCGGCCCCGCGGACGGCGCGAGGCGCGAGCCCGGCCGCACCCCGAACACCGACACCGCGGCCGACCTCCCGCCGGCCCCCTCGGCCTTCGTGGTGGCGATGCCGAGCGGCTCCGCGCTGCGCACGCCGGGCACCCCCGCCCACTCCCGCACCGTCCGCTCCGGGAGCCGGGAGTCGGTGAACGACGGCTTGCCGTCCCCGGCCGGGGCGGCGAAGACCAGGTGGTCGGCGGGGAGCGCGGTGATCGCCGAGGTGTTCTCCCGGCCCAACCCCGCCGTCAGGCCGGACAACAACCCCACCAGCACCGTGATCAAGGTGACGACGGTCCCCATCAGGGCAAACCTGCCCTTGGCGAATCTCAGGTCTCTCCAGGCGACGAACACCGGCTCGGCCATCCTCGGATCGGTACCGGACCCACCGCCCGGCGACTGGCTCCCACCGTCGCCCCCCGCGGGGGCGCCGGGCATCGCGCCCAGGAGTGGTTCCGCGCCACCGAAAGGTGCGCCCCGACCTCCACCTTTGGATGCCCGCCCTCCACCTTTCGATTGATGCCGGGCCCGGTCCGCGCCCGTAGCCTGAAGGAGCCGTGACCGAAGAAGCCAGGACCGACCACTCCCTGACCCCCGTCCTGCGCGTGCTGCGCCTGTGCCTCCACCTGATGGTGGCCGCGCTGCTCGCGCTCGCCGGCGTCCGCGCGGTGGCCGACGAACGACCCACCGCCCCCGCCGTGCTCGCCACCGCCGTGGTCCTGCTGGCGCTCTACGTCCTCGGCCCCGTGCTGCCCCGGGTCCGCAGCTCCTCCCGCGCCGCCGCCCTGTGGCTAGCCGTCGTCGTCGCGGTCTGGATGGTGCTCCTGGCGCTCACCCCGGACGGCGTCTGGCTCGCCTTCCCGCTCTTCTTCGTCGAACTGCACCTGCTGCCCCTGCGCTGGGCGCTGCCCACCGTCGCCGCCAGCACGGCCCTCGCCATCGCCGGCTTCGCCTGGCACACCCACACCCTCAGCGTCGGCACGGTGATCGGGCCCGTGCTGGGCGCCGCGGTCGCGGTCGCCGTCGTCCTCGGCTACCAGGCCCTCTACCGGGAGAGCGAACAGCGCCAACGCCTCATCGAGGAGCTCACCGCGGCCCGCAGCGAACTGGCCGCGGCCGAACGCTCCGCCGGCGTCCTCGCCGAACGCCAGCGCCTGGCCCGCGAGATCCACGACACCCTCGCCCAGGGCCTCTCCAGCATCCAGTTGCTGCTCCGGGCCGCCGAGCGCGCCCTCCCCGAGCGCCCGGAGACCGCCCTCGGCCACATCCGGCAGGCCCGCACGGCCGCCGTCGACAACCTCGCCGAGGCGCGCCGCTTCGTCCGTGCCCTGAGCCCGCCCGACCTGGAGGCCGGATCGCTGCCGGCCGCCCTGGAGCGGCTGTGCGCCGCCACCGCCCGCACCTCCGG
>LIQL01000800.1:0-681 GCA_001418405.1 Streptomyces diastatochromogenes
GCCGCGGAGCAGGGCGTCGTCCATCGATCCGGTCACTCCGTGATGGTGGGGGGCGCGCTCAGGAAGGGGCGCAGTTCGAGCCACTCGTGGATCGGCTTGCCGCCGGCCCCGGGTGCGGCGGACAGTTCCCCGGCCAGTTCGACGGCGCGCTCGTAGCTGTCGACGTCGATCACCATCCAGCCGGCGATGAGGTCCTTGGTCTCGGCGAAGGGTCCGTCGGTGACCGGCGGGCGGCCCTCACCGTCGTACCGGACGAAGGTGCCCTCGGGGGAGAGCGCCTGTCCGTCGACGAACTCGCCGGTCTTCTCCAGCCGGGCCGCGAAGTCCTCCATGTACTGCACGTGCGCCGAGATCTCCTGCGGCGTCCAGTGGTCCATCGGCACGTCGTTGACCGCGGCCGGGGCTCCGCGGTAGTGCTTGAGCAGCAGGTACTTGGCCATGATGACTCTCCTTGATGGTGGTGCCGCCCATTGTGGGCGCGTTCCTTACCGGGGACGAAGCCATCCAGGGGTTCTCGACATCGGCGCCGGAGATTTTTTGTTTTCTTCGCGGGGAGTCGATGCGGCACCTCGCGGGCACGGTGCGTTGCCGGTCGGTAGCGCCCCGTCCCAGCCGCTCAGCGCGCCCTGCTGCGCACCGGCCGCGGGGCGGTGATCAGCACCCCGAGCAGCGCCACCGCCA
>LIQL01000800.1:696-2245 GCA_001418405.1 Streptomyces diastatochromogenes
CGCGCCGAGGACGGCGACGCCCAGGGCGAAGCCGGAGCGACCCGCCGTGGTGAACAGTCCGGAGGCGAAGCCGGCCCGGTCGGGCGGCAGGCCGGAGACCGCGGTGCTGATCAGCAGGGGGGCGGCCAGGCCGACGCCGAGGCCGAAGAGCAGGTAGTCGACCAGGAGCAGGATCCCGGGGGCGGCGACGCTCGGCAGGGCGAGCAGGGCCGCGCTGCTCGCCAGGGCCAGCCCGGCCGTCACCAGCAGGCGCCGGGTGCCGTACCGCTCGGCCAGGCGTCCGGCCAGCGGTGAACACACGCCGAGCACGATCGAGGTGGGCAGCATCCACAGGCCCGCCTGGAGGGCGGACAGGCCCTGCGGGTGTTGCAGGGAGAGCGAGGTGAGGAAGAAGAAGCCGCCGAACGTCCCGAAGACGCTCATGCCCCCGACGATGGCGCCGCTGAAGCGCGGATCGCGCAGCAGGTCGAGTTCGAGCAGCGGCTCGGGGCTGCGTCGCTCCCACCACAGCAGCCCGCCGCTGGAGACGACGACGAGTGCCAGGCACCCCGCGATGACCGGATCCGCCCAGCCCCTGTGCGGCACCTCGATGATGGCGTAGGCCAGCGCCCCGAGGAAGACGATCACCAGGAGTTGTCCGACGACGTCCAGGCGTCGCGGCCGCGCCGCCCNNCGGGCGGTGAGCACCATTGCCAGCAGCCCCACCGGCAGGTTCAGCCAGAACAGCGGACGCCAGCCGACGCTGTCCACGAAGAGACCGCCCAGGAAGGGCCCCACGGCCAGGCCCAGGCCGTAGGCGGACATCCACGCGCCCATCGCGCGGGCCCGCTCCGCCGCGCCGGGGAACGCCTGCGCGACCAGCGACAGTGAGACCGGTGACAGGCTCGCCGCGCCCACCCCCTGCACCACCCGGAAGGCCACCAGCGACTCCAGTGACGGAGCGAGCGCGCACAGCACCGAGCCGGCGGTGAAGACCGCGAAGCCGATCTGGAGCACCAGCCGCCGTCCCACCCGGTCGCCGACCGAGCCGAACAGCAGCATCAGTGCCGCCATCGCCAGGCTGTAGGCGTCCAGCACCCACTGCATGCCCGCGATCGTGGCCCCGAGTTCCGCCTCCATGGCCGGCAGAGCGACGTTGATCGCGGTGATGTCGATGCCGATCGGCAGCAGGGCACCGCAACACACGGCGAGCAGCACGCGCCGTTGCCGTGTCCCGGGGACGCGCTCCGTCATGTCCGACCTACCCGTGGGTTGCCTGGCGAGGCGGTACCCGCGCCTCCCGTCCAGAATCCCGGCAGACGCCGACCGGCGCATCAGCGACACACGGTGCGGGCCGCGGGCCGGCGCCCGGCACGCGCCGCGGCGGGTCGCCGCGGCTACTCCGCCGGCGTCACTTGCGGCCCGGTCCCGCGGCGGTGGGAAAGGCGTGCAGGCCCAGTCTGTTGGTGAGGTAGACGAGGCCGTCGGCCACGATGGGTGCGTAGGAGTCGCCCAGGGCACCGCCCGTCTTCACGCTCCACCGCTTGCTGCCGGTGGCCGCGTCGACGGC
>LIQL01000801.1 GCA_001418405.1 Streptomyces diastatochromogenes
CCCGTCAGGTCCAGCAGTGCGTGGGCGGGACGGCCGGACGGGCGGTGGGCCAGGGTGGTGACGGGGTGACCGGCGTCGGCCAGCCCGCGGACGAGGTGTTCGCCGAGCGGGGTGCCGGCGCCGAGCACGTCGACGCGCGGGGGCTCGCCCGGCTCGGCTCGGGCCCGGCCGGAAGCCGTGCGGTCGGCTGCGGGCCGGTGAGGTTCGGCCGCGGGACGGTCACCGCGGTGCGGTACGGGCGGCGTGTTGCGGAGGGCGCGGCGGGCCCGTCGGGCGCGTTCGCCCGCCTCGTGGCCGGCGGCCAGGCCGGCCAGGGTGATCCGGGTCAACTCCTCACGCTGCGCCGCGATCCGGTCCTCCGACTGCGCGTAACTGATCCCGCCGGGGCCCACGGTCGCGAGGGCTTCGGCGAGCACCGCCGGATCAGGGACGACGTCGTCCGTCGCCGCGTCCGGAACCGCGTCGCCCTGAGGGCCCGGGCCGGCCGGGTCGTCGGGACCAGCGGCCACCGGATCGCAGCGGAGTCCGTCCCGCCGCTGGACGAAGCCCATCGTGAAGGCGGTCAGCCAGGCCCCCTCGGCCGCCTCGGGGGTGGTGACTTCGGCCATTCGCACGATGGCCGATTGCCGCCTTCCCAGACGGACGCCCACACCCTCCAGATATTGCTCGCAGTCGAGGTGCAGCCAGCGGCCGGCGTCCCGAACCGGGCGCGGGGCCGCCCCGTCGGCGGGCTCGTCGAGGCGCACCGCGCACTGCGCCACGCCCTGCTTGAAGAACGGCAGCACCCGAAGGTCGGTCAGGCGCGCGCCTTCGCGTCCGGGAACGTCCCGGGGCACGAAGCAGACCGAACGGCGCGGGCCGCGGAACGCATTGCCGGAGATGCTGCCGTGGTCCTCGTGCTCGGCGAGGCTGGGGACCGAAACATATGCCGGGATTCCGTTCGCGCGTAAGTAGCGGTTCATCAGGATGTCGTCGGGCCAACTGTCAAGATGGCGTCGGCCGAAAGCCGCAAATCCGGCGGCGACTTCCCTGGGCAGAATGATGGCGACGCACGGAAAGTACTCGTTGACGGCGCCCACCCACCGGGCCCCGGCCAGCGCACCGAATCGCACCGCGGCGCCGTTCCGGGAGTCCCAGAGCGCGAAAAGCGCGAGTGCCGCGTGCGGCATCTCGGCAATCGCCAGCCGGGCGCGTTCGAAGAACGTATCGGAAAGGATCATGTCGTCCTGGACGACGAGTTGATGGGTCGCGCCGTCCTCGATTGCCTCCCAGGCGCACAGTGCGGTCCGCAATACGGACGGTTTGCCGGCCGGGTCGGGATCCATGACGACGTGCAGCGCTCCCGGTGGCGCGGACCGCGCCAGCCGTTCCGCCGCGGCACGGCGTTTGGGGTGGGTCATCACGGCTCCGCTCAGCCGATAAGGCGTCATCAATTCCTCCGGTTCTCCGCTTTTCCGGCCCGCCGGGCTTTTGTGCCGTGCCGGTCGATCCGACACAGGTGAATCCGGACAGTACGGCGGTCCGGATGCCCGCCGCAAGACTGCCGAAATGGCGCTCTGGCCACCGGAATCGGCGCCGGACATGCTGACCGCTGGCCCACGCCGGGCCGGCTCGTGCTCCGTTATGCGGGAAGAGAGGGACCCATGCCCGGAACGGTGAACGGAAAGCAGAACGTCGCACCGCACGGCAATGCGAACGGTAATGAAGGTGCCGGAACGGGGAGTCCGGCACACGGTGTCTTCGAGGAATCAGTGGAGGCCCGACTGGAGAAACTCCGGGATTCCCGGGTGGTGGTGACCGGCGGCGCCGGCCTGGTCGGCAGTCGGCTGACCCGGCTGTTGCGGCGGGTGGACGCGGAAGTGACGGTGCTGGACCGGCTGGACGCCTATCCGGACGCGGTGCACTCGACGCTGTTCGGCGTCGACCGGCTCGGCGCCGACGTGGTGGTCGGTGACATCTGCGACCGCGAAGCGGTACGCCGCGTGCTGACCGGCGCCGACTACGTGGTGCACGCCGCGGCGTACGCCGACGTGGCCGCGTGCACGCGCCGGCCGGACATCGCCTTCCGGGCGAACGTCGAGGGCACGCAGGTGGTGCTGGAGGAGGTCGCGGCCTCCGACGTGCGCCGGCTGGTGCTGGTGTCCTCGGCCGCGGTGTACGGGAACGGCGACCCCGCCATACGGGGGCCGCAGGTCTTCCAGGAGGACCAGCGGCTGCTCCCGGTGTCGGTGTACGCCAACTCCAAGCTGTGGGCCGAGCACCAGACCCGGCTGATGCTGAACGGACCCCAGACCCCGGAGTACGCGGTGCTGCGGTACTTCTCGGTCTACGGCGATCCACAGGTCCCCAAGCCCGGCAGCCACTCGTGGATGGTGGCCTGGCTGTCGATGCAGGCCCGGTTGGGCCGTCCGATGCGGCTGAACGGGGGCGGGGTCCAGGTGCGGGACCTCGTGCACGTCGAGGACGTGGCCGCGGCCACCGCGCTCGCCCTGGTGGAGGACGGGATGGCCGGGGCGACCGTCAACGTCGGCACCGGCGTACCGACGTCGGTGCGCGAGGTCGCCGAACTGATCGCCCCGCACTTCCCGCAGTCGCACTTCGTCACCACTCCCCTGCCGGAGGGCGACCCGCTGGGAGGTTACGCGGCCACCGGGCAGTGCCGTGAACTGCTGCGCTGGACCCCGCGGATCGACGTCCGGGCGGGCGTCGAGCGGTACGTGCGCTGGCTGTCCGCCACCCCGCACGCGGTGCCCAGGTGGCTGGCGGCAGAGCCCGGCGCATGACAATCTGCCAGCACGTAA
Source organism: Streptomyces diastatochromogenes (assembly GCA_001418405.1). Taxonomy (GTDB): domain Bacteria; phylum Actinomycetota; class Actinomycetes; order Streptomycetales; family Streptomycetaceae; genus Streptomyces; species Streptomyces albulus_C. The sequence goes on from LIQL01000801.1 coordinate 2,802, forward strand.
CGGGACAGAACGGCATGGAAGGTGACGTCCAGGTGAGTTATGTCGGCTCGTACCTCTGGGAGTTGCGGCAGAAGGTGGGCAGTCGGCCGCTCCTCGTGCCCGGTGCCCAGGTCCTGCTGTTGGACGCGGCCGGCCGGGGGCTGTTCCAGCAGCGCGCGGACAACGGCGTGTGGGAGCTGCCGGCCGGGGCCTGCGAGGAGGGCGGCGACTTCGTCGAAACGGCCCGCCGGGAGCTGGCGGAGGAGACCGGGCTGCACGTCGAGCGGGGCGACCTGGAGGCGTTCGGCTCGTTGTCCGATCCCGCGGTCCACACCCTGACCTACCCCAACGGGGACGTCACGCACTGCTTCGCGCTGTGCTTCGTGGCCCGCCAGTGGTCCGGGGAGCTCTCCCCCGGCGCGGACGAGGTGACCCGGGCGCAGTTCCGGGCGCTCTCGGATCCGCCGCGGCCGCTGCACCCGCCCACCGCCGTGGTCCTGGAGATGTTCCGGGAGTTCGGCTCGACCGGAAGGTTCCAGGCCCGATGAACCGACCGACGACGGTGTCCGGAGCGGACGAGGGGGCGGCGGAGGCCGGCGCCGCCCCGGCGGCGGGGCGCGCAGTGGTGCCGTGCCGGGCGTGCCTCTCCGGGGAGGACCTGGACTGGCTGGGCGGCAGGTCGGTCAGCCTCGCGCTGGATCTGACCACGTCCGTCACCGTGCGGCCGCCCGCGGCCCGGCCGCCGACCGGTGCGGCGACGGACGACGGCGCCGGTGCCTGGGCGGACGAGGTGTGGGCGTTCCTGCGCCAGCGGCTGCCCGGCCTCGGCGTCCGGCCGCCGGCCGTGACCGCGCACAGCGACGCGCCGGCGGCCAGCGGCCTGTCGTCGTCGACGGCACTGATCGTGGCGCTGTTCCGGGCGTTCACCGAGGCCGCGGCGGCGCCCGGGTGCGGCGGCCGACCGGTCCCGGTGCGGACGCTGGCCCAGTGGGCGTACGAGTTCGAGTTCGCCGTCTTCAACGGCGGCGGCATGGACCACCTCGCGGTCATCGCGGGCGGCCTGCTGCTGCTCGACGGGCGGACCACGGGCCTCCCGGAGATCGTGCACCGCAGCGCCTTCCCCGACGAGTGGGCGGTGGTGGTGCTGGACTCGGCGACCCGGAAGGACACCAGCGACCACATCCGCTCGGTGCGCGCCCAGCTCGCCGCCGGGGACGCCCGGCTGGCCGAGTACCGGGAGCGCACCGACGCCGCCTCGGCCGAGGTGTGGGACGCCGTCCGGTCCCGCGAACTGTCCTTACTAGGTGCGGCGATGGACCGGGCGCACGGTGCGATGCGGGACCTCCAGGGCATGTCCACGCCGCTGTTGGAGGAGCTGCGGGCGGTGGCCCGGCGCTCCGCCGGGCTCCCGCTGAAGCTCAGCGGGGCCGGCGGCGGGGGCGCACTGGTCGGGGTCTGTCCGGCCGCCGAGCAGGCCGATGTGGTGGCGCGGCTGCGGCGGGCGCTCGGCCCGGCGCACCCCCGGGCCCGAGTGATCCCGGCCCGGGCCGCGGCGGGCCTCGCGCCGGAGCTCGCCGCGGCACCGGCCCCCTAGGCGGGGCGCCGGGCCCCGTCCCTAGATGAACGGGTCGTAGTCCGTGCCGGGTTCCGGTGCGGCCAGGGTGCCCGCCGTCGTTCCGATCCCGATCCGTTCGAGTTCGAGGTTGGAGCGGTGGCGGGCGCAGTGGAAGCGGCAGTCCCGGCTCGGGTCGACGATGCCGCGGTCCGAGGTGCGCCAGATCTCCGGGAGGCTCTCGGTCACCGCGTCGCCGATCCGGGCGCCGGCGTTCCCCCGGTGGTAGGAGCAGACGTACACCCCGGACGGGGTGACCAGGGTGCGCAGTTCGGCGACGCGGCAGCGGTGGTAGTCCTTCTCCTGGACCGGCCCGACCCGGTTGCGCAGGGAGGTCAGCGTCGAGGAGTTGACGACCTCGAAGCCGTCGCCGGCGAGCACCGCGGCCTTGTCGAGCTGCTCGTCCACGGAGGTGAGGATCTCGTCGGGCACCTGGATGACGTGGTGTCCGTCGTCGAACATGGCCTTGGTCTCGAAGTAGTCGCAGCCGATGTCGTGGGCGAGTTCGGCGGCCTGGAGCACCTCGTGGTGGTTGGTGACGACGGTGCCGTCGGGCTCCTGCCGGGTCATGACCAGGAACGAGTAGCCCAGGGCACCGCGCTTGGCCTCGGCCAGCAGCCGCATGTTGCCGATGACCTTGTCGAAGACGCTGCGGCCCTTGCGGTCGGGGCGGAAGCGCCGGTAGGTCTCGCTGGTGCCGGCGTCCACGGAGACCCGCACCCAGGAGGCGTAGGCGGCGAGTTCGGCGAGGTTCTGTCGGATCAGGGTGCCGTTGGTGACGACGCCGATGGCGATGCCGGCCTCGCCGAGGACGCGGAGGACCTGGCGGGTGCCCCGGTGGGCGAGTGGCTCGCCGCCGCCTATCAGGACCACCCCTCGGACCTCCATCTCGACCAGTTCACCGGCGAGTTCGGCGAGCCGTTCGGGGGTGAAGCGCCCCTGGTTGAGCAGCTTGCCGCTGATGCATTCGGGGCAGGCCAGGTCGCAGAAGGTCGTCGGGTCCAGGTCCACGACCAAGGGGCCGCTGGAGCGGGTCCCGGTGGCCGCTTCGAGGATCCGGGGCCAGCCGGACGGCTGGTACAGCTTGGACACCAGGTCGAGACGGTCGAACGTCACGTGTTCTCCTGCAGGTCGGAGGTTGCGTACACCGGTGG
>LIQL01000802.1 GCA_001418405.1 Streptomyces diastatochromogenes
GGCAACGCACACCACTCCGGCCCCGCGCCCGCCAACCGCGCCTCGTAAGCAGCCGACAAGTCCCGCAACAACGGCGCCTCGGACCACCCGTCACTCGCAATGTGATGCAACGTCAACAGCAACACGTGCGCCTCGGCACCGGGCGAGAACAACGTCACCCGCAACGGCAACTCCGACGCCAACGCGAACGGCGCGAAGGCCGCTTGTTCGATCAGGGTGGGCAGTTCGTCGTCGTCGCACCGCACGACGGAGAAGTCCACCGTCGCCTGCTCGGGCGGCAGCACCAGCTGGAAGGGCTCCCCCTCCACCGCCGGACACACCGTCCGCAACGCCTCGTGCCGCGCCACCACGTCACCGACCGCCGACCGCAACGCCACCACGTCCACCGCACCATCGACACGGAAGGCGAACGGCGCGTTGTACGTCGGACTCTGCTCGAAACGATCCAAGAACCACAACCGCTGCTGCGCCGACGACAACGGCAACACCTCAGGCCGCGCACGCACAGCAAGCGCCGGACGCGCCACCACCCCGTCCCGCGACAACCGCTCCACCAAACCCGCCACCGTCGGCGCAGCGAACAACGCCCGCACCCCCAACTCCACACCCAACACCGACCGGATCCGACCGATCAACCGCGTCGCCTTCAGCGAATGCCCACCCAACGCGAAGAAATTGTCGTCAGGCAGCACCTTCGCCACACCCAAGACCTGCGCGAACAGACCGCACAACAACTCCTCCCGCACCGACCGCGGCCCCCGCGCCGAACCGCCCTCAGCGCCCGACACCGCCGAGGCTTCGCGACGCTCCGCACCCTCACGCAGTTCGGCACGGCGCTGTTCACTGCGCCGCAACAAGGTCCGCTCCTGCTCCACGGACTCGAAGACGCCGACCGTCTCCACCCCCGCCTCAGGATCCCCCGTCACCGCGTCCACCACCCGCACGAACAGGCGGTGCAGCAGTTCGGCCGTGGCCGCGTCGAAGAGGTCGGTGGCGAAGACCAGGGCCGCCGCCATCCCCGCCGGGTTGCCCTCGGCGTCCTGCCGCTCGGTGAAGCTCCAACTGAGGTCGAACTTGGAGGGGAGGGTGTCGAGGGCGTGCGGGGTGAGGGTGGTGTCGGCGAGGTGGAAGGTCGCCTCGGTGTTGTTCTGGAGCACCAGCATGGTCTGGAACAGCGGGTGGCGGCCTCCGGTCCGGTCGGGGTTGAGCTCCTCCACGATCCGCTCGAACGGCAGGTCCTCGTGCCCGAACGCCGCCAGATCCGCTTCCCGCACCCGTTGCAGCAACTCCGCGAAGGTCGGGTTGCCGGAGGTGTCGGTGCGC
>LIQL01000803.1 GCA_001418405.1 Streptomyces diastatochromogenes
GACCGGCGGCAGCGGCATGCGGGAGAGCAGCACGTGGGAGGCCGAGGACAGCGTCACGCACAGCGCCGCGAAGAGCGCTGCGCGCAGTGCCCGCAGGTGTGCCGCTGAGATGTCCATCGCCAGCGAGTGTGCCACGGGACGCGCTAAAGCGGCACTAAGGGGCAGCGCGGGGTACGGGGGAGAAGGGGCCCGGGACCCGCGCTACCGGCCCGGGAACCGGTCCTCCCTCAGGAGCTCCACGAAGATCCGGTGGTCCGCGCGGGCGCGGGACGCGGCGGCGTGCGCGGCGTCCGCGAGCAGCGGGCCGAAGCCGTCCTCGTCGGCGGCGATCGCCGCGTCGACGGCCCGCTCGGGGCGGAACGGCACCAGCGGGTGCCGCTCCTTGCCGTCCCCGGCGGCGTGTGCCGCGGCGGTTACGCGGCCCAGCCCGGCGACCGCTGCGGCGAACTCCGCCGGGTCGTCCAGCGCCGACCAGTCCAGCCCGACCGAGTACGGCGACTCCTCGCCGACCAGGAGGCCGGTGTCGGCCAGCGCGGTCCAGCCGAGCCAGGGATCGGCGTGCGCCTGGAGGGCGCGCCGGGCCAGCACCGCCCGGTGCCCCTCGTGCCGCACGTGCGCGGCGACCTCCGGGACCGGCCGGTGCCGGGCGAGGGCCGGGGGCGGCACCGGCCGCACGGTGAGCACCACGTCGCTCTCCAGGACGTCGCTGGCGCCCTCCAGCAGCAGGTCGTACGCGATCGCGTCGGCCGGGCCGGTGCCGCGCCGGCCCACCACGTCCTTGACCCGGTACGCCTCGGGGCGGCTCGGACCGGTCTCCGCCAGCGTCTCCAGATAGCCGTCGAACGCCGCCAGGACCGTGTAGCGGGCCGCGGCGTCCAGCTCGACGGTGCCGCTGCCGACGGCGAACCGCCGCTCGCCGGCACACAGCTCGGTCAGCGGCGCCAGCAGCCCGGCCCGGGTCCGGGCGCGGGCCGTCCGCAGCGCGGCGAGCAACGGGCCGTCGGCGGTGTCCAGGGTGGCCGGCGGCACCGCGTCGGCACCGGAGGCCAGGGCGCGCACGTGCTCCCGGTAGGCATCCGCGAAGGACCGCACCAACTCGGTGATCCCGGCGTCGCCCAGCCCCCGGGCACGGCCGAGCAGCGCCACCGAGGTCGCGCACCGCAGCAGGTCCCACATGAACGGGCCGACGTACGCGTCACCGGAACCGGTGACGCCGAACACCAGCCGGCCGGTGGCGTCCAGGTACGTGCCGAAGCTGCCGGCGTGCAGGTCGCCGTGGACCCAGATCCGGCCGGTCCGCTCGTCCAGGTACGGTGCGCCGGGCGCGCCCGCGCCGGCCGCCGCCAGGTCGCGGTGGAACAGCGCCGCGGCGCCCCGGAAGAACGCGGAGGGGCAGGCGGCCATCCGGCGCAGGGCCGGCCCGGACGCGCCATCGAGGGCGGCGAGGATCTGCCCGTCGCGCCGCGCGGCGTCCTGGCCGGGCCGCGCGGCGTCGCGCGCGGGGGCATGGGGGATCGGCATCGCTGGCTGCCTCCTGGGGGCCGGGAAAGCGGTTTTCGGAGATCAGCCGGACAACGGGCGGGACGGCCCGTGAGTGCCCGACCGCCGCACGCCGGGTCCGCGGGCCGTCCCGCCCGTTGTC
>LIQL01000804.1 GCA_001418405.1 Streptomyces diastatochromogenes
AGATGTGGATAAATGACAGGCGCCGCGGCACCCCGCCCCGGCGCCACCACGGCCGAGGCCCTCACCGCCCACCAGGCACTGACCCTCCCGGTCCGCCGCGGCCACACCTACGAGCTGACCAAGTACGTCGGCGTGGACACCGCCCTCACCTCCCGCGCCCCGCGCACCGCCGCCGAGACCGCCTCCCGGCGGGCCGCGGACTCCGGCTGGGCCGCCCTGTCCGCCCGGCACCGCGCCGCCTGGCAGGAGCTGTGGCGCAGCGACATCGAGGTGGCCGGGCAGCCCGAGCTCCAGTCCTGGATCCGCTCCGCCCAGTACGGACTGCTGGCCTCGACCCGCGCCGGCAGCGCCAACAGCATCGGCCCCACCGGCCTGACCAGCGACAACTACGCCGGCGAAATCTTCTGGGACGCCGAGACCTGGATGTACCCGGGCCTGCTGGCCACCCACCCCGACCTGGCCCGGTCCGTCGTCGACTACCGCTACCGCACCCGCGACGCCGCCCGCGCCAACGCCCGCCGGCTCGGCTACCGGGGGCTCTTCTACTCCTGGACCAGCGGCAGCACCGGCGACCTGTGGACCGAGTGCCACAGCTGGGACCCGCCGCACTGCACGACCCAGAACCACCTCATGGGCGACATCTCGCTGGCCGCCTGGCAGTACTACCTCGCCACCAAGGACACCGCCTGGCTGAAGTCCAGCGGATGGCCCGTCCTCGAGGGCATCGCCGACTTCTGGGCCTCCCGCGCCACCCGCAACCCCGACGGCAGCTACTCGATCAAGAACGTCGCCGGCCCGGACGAGTACAGCAACGGCGTCGACGACGCGGTCTTCACCAACGCCGGCGCCGCCACCGCCCTGCGCCACGCCACCCGCGCCGCCGCCCTCCTGGGCGAACCGGCCCCCGCCGCCTGGAAGACCGTCGCCGACCGGCTGCGGATCCCCTACGACGGCACCAAGAAGGTCTTCGAGCAGTACGCCGGGTACAAGGGGACGACCATCAAGCAGGCCGACACGGTGCTCCTGATGTACCCGCTGCAATGGCCGATGACCCGGCAGCAGGCCGCCGCCACCCTCGACTACTACGCGGCCCGCACCGACCCCGACGGCCCGGCCATGACCGACTCGGTGCACGCCGTCGACGCCGCCGCCCTGGGCGAGCCCGGCTGCGTCACCCACACCTACCTCCAGCGCGCCATCAGGCCGTTCGTGCGCGGACCGTTCGCGGAGTTCTCCGAGGCCCGCGGTGCGAAGGCCGGCGCCGGCGACCCGCACGCCGGCCGCCCCGCCCAGGACTTCCTCACCGGCAAGGGCGGCTTCCTCCAGGTCTTCACCCACGGCCTGACCGGTCTGCGCTTCGACGAGGACCGGGTGCACCTGGACCCGATGCTGCCGCCGCAGCTGGCCGCCGGCGTCACCCTGCGCGGCCTGCACTGGCAGGGCCGCACCTTCGACGTCGCGCTCGGCGCCCACCAGACCACCGTCCGGCTCACCGCCGGCCCCGCCCTGCCGCTCGCCACCCCCGAGGGCGACAAGCTGGTCAGCGGGGGCGTCCCGGCCGTCCTCAAGACCCGCCGCCCCGACCTCGCCGCGACCACCGACGTCGCCCGGTGCGCCACCGCCACCGCCACCTCCGAGGAGCCCGGCCTGTACGCCGGCGCCGCGGTCGACGGGAACGCCACCACCGCCTGGGTCCCGGACGCCGCCGACGGCACCCTCACCGTCGACCTGGGCCGCACCGTCACCGTCGGCCGGATCACCCCGCACTGGACCGCCACCCGCCCGGCGTCCTACGTCGTGCAGGTCTCACAGGACGGCCGGCACTGGACCGGCACCGGCTACGCGGGCCGCAGTCCGGCCCGGTACGTCCGGATCGTGGTGCACGGGGCCACCCGGCCCGGACCGGGTGGCAAGCCCGCACCCCGCCCGGGCCTCACCGAGCTGGAGGTGACCCGGGCACCCTGACCCCGGCCGCGGCCCAGTGGCCGGTTTCCGCCGGCCCGGGCGCCGTGAATTGTTGCGGCGGGATGAAATCCGCCGCCCCGCGTGTTGCTCCCGTGCGACGGACGACGCACGGGAGGCATCGGGTGGCGGGGACGGACACGGCACGACAGGGCTGGGCACGGCGGCTGAGCCGGGACTGCTGGCGGTACCGCAAGGACGTCCTGCTCGCGCTGGGCGCCTCGCTCGTCGGGATGGGCGTCACGGCGCTCGTCCCGCTCATCCCCAAGTTGATCATCGACGACGTGGTCGTCCGGCACGATCGGGCGCTGGCCCCCTGGGCCACCCTGCTGGTCGTCGCCGCCGTCGTGGTCTACGTCCTCACCTACTTCCGCCGCTTCTACGGCGGCCGGCTCGCCCTGGACGTCCAGCACGACCTGCGCACCCGCATGTTCGACGCGATAGCCCGGCTCGACGGGCGGCGGCAGGACGAGCTGAGCACCGGCCAGGTCGTCGGCCGCGCCACCAGCGACCTCCAGCTCATCCAGAGCCTGCTGTTCATGCTCCCGATGATGATCGGGAACGTCCTGCTCTTCGCCGTCTCGCTGGCCGTGATGGCGGTCCTGTCGCCGCTGCTGACGGTCGTCGCGCTGGCCGTCGCCCCGGCCCTGTGGATCATCGCCCGCCGCAGCCGCGCCCGCCTCTTCCCGGCCACCTGGTACGCCCAGGGCCAGGCCGCCGCGGTCGCCTCCGTCGTGGACGGCGCGGTCTCCGGCGTCCGCGTCGTCAAGGGCTTCGGCCAGGAGGAGCAGGAGACCGGCAAGCTGCGCGAGGTCGGCCGCCGCCTCTTCGCCGCCCGACTGCGCACGGTCCGCCTCAACGCCCGCTACACCCCGGCCCTCCAGGCCGTCCCCGCGCTCGGCCAGGTCGCGATGCTGGCGCTCGGCGGCTGGATGGCCACCCGGGGCCACATCACCCTGGGCACCTTCGTCGCCTTCTCCACCTACCTCGCGCAGCTCGTCGGCCCGGTCCGGATGCTGGCCATGATGCTCACCGTCGGCCAGCAGGCCCGCGCCGGCGTCGAGCGGGTCTACGAGCTCATCGACACCGAGCCGACGATAACGGAGCACGAAGGCGCCCACGCCCTGCCCGCCGACGCCCCGGCGACCGTCGTCTTCGACCGGGTCACCTTCGGCTACGGCCCCCATCACGCCCCGGCCGCCGGCAGCCAGGACGGCCGGGGCAGCCAGGACGGCCGGGGCAGCCAGGACGCCGCGGCCGGTGACGGCGAGGGGGCCGCGACGCCCGCGCCCCGCCCCGTGCGCCCCATCCTCGACGACTTCTCGCTGCGCATCGACGCCGGCGAGACGGTCGCCGTGATCGGCGCCTCCGGCAGCGGCAAGTCCACCGTCTCCCTGCTGCTGCCCCGCTTCTACGACGTCACCGCCGGCCGCGTCCTGGTCGGCGGCCACGACGTCCGCGACCTCACCCTGGAATCGCTGCGCGCCGCCATCGGACTCGTCCCCGAAAGCAGCTTCCTGTTCTCCGACTCGATCCGCGACAACATCGCCTACGGCCACCCCGAGGCGACCGACGCCCAGGTCCGCGCCGCCGCCCGCGCCGCCC
>LIQL01000805.1 GCA_001418405.1 Streptomyces diastatochromogenes
AGGGCGTCCGCGGCAGAGGGCGGGGTGGGGGAAGGGGTGGCAGTTCGCGTGCCGGGGGCGCCCGTCAGCGTGCCGTGGCCCAACGGGAACCAGGGCAGGAACGCCGTCCCGGTCCGTTCGCACAGTTCCAGCACGTCCTCGGAGGCGCGGTCCAGCACGTTGTAGCGGTTCTGCACGGAGGCGATCGGCGCCAGTTCGCGGGCCCGGGCCAGCTCGGCGGCGTCGATGCTGTCCAGGCCGATGTGGCGGATCTTCCCGGCCTGTTGGAGTTCGACCAGGGTGCCCAGCTGCTCCGCCATGGGGACGTCGGGGGCCAGGCGGTGCAACTGGTAGAGGTCGATGGTGTCCGTCCGGAGCCGGCGCAGGCTCGCGTCGCACATGGCGTGCAGGTGTTCCGGCCGGCCGGCGACGTGCCAGACGTCCGGGCCGGTGCGGACGACGCCGCCCTTCGTCGCGATCACGAGACCTGCCGGATAGGGGTGGAGGGCGCGGGCCACCAACTCCTCGGCCACGTCCGGGCCGTAGTTGTCGGCGGTGTCGATCAGCGTGACGCCGCGGTCGACGGCCCGTCGCAACAGCGCCAGGGAACGCGCGGGATCCGCGTGCCGCGGCCCCCAGTACCCGGGGCCGACCAGACCTCCCGTCCCGAACCCGAGCCGCCTGACGGTCAGCGTGCCCCCGAGGACGAAGTCGGGGTGCGCACCACCGGCCGCACAGGCACCACCGGCCGCGCGTGCCCCGGCCGCCGCTCCGGCACTGGTTTGCCCGGCTGCCGCGGTCGGCTCCGTCGCGTAGGGATCCCGTCGGACCCCGTGCTCCACGGCCAGTTCGGGGTTCGTGGCGGCGTCGGAATTCGTCTGGGCATCCATGCCCCGCAGCTTAAACAGCGAGGGGTCGGGAGTCCGGCGCCTTCGGAGATCGGAGCCATCGCCCGCTCTCGGGCGCCGTCGAGCCGGCGGCGACCCGGCTTGAGCGTCCGGCCCGGGGGCAACGACCGGGGCCCGCAACCCCAGGGGAACCCCATCACCCCCTCCGTTCTCATCCCATTGCACAGCCGCGCGCTGTCGTCTTTTCGTGTGGGGCACCAGTAGTGCGCGCCCTGGGGGCGCTGCTTCAATCGGCTCCGCCCGTAAGCCCCGAACACGGAGGACCTGGCATGGATCTGCGCACCGGGCCGCGTTCGGCAGGGGCTGTCGTGGCGATCCCCGACACCGACTGAGCCGACGCCAAGGACGGCTGATTGCGGAGCGCGAGGCCCCGCGCGTCACCTGACGACCCGCGTGCGCCCCGTTTCCCCCTGGCCGACCAGGTTGCGGCCTTCCACGGCGCGGCTTTCCACGCCGACGGACCCGACGGCACCCCGGACCGAGGACTGCCCGGGGAACGGGCCGGGTGCGCACACCGGTGCCCGCCGCCGCTCACCCGGCC
>LIQL01000806.1 GCA_001418405.1 Streptomyces diastatochromogenes
CCAGCCACTCCCGCAGCTCTTCCTTCATCGACCGTTGGAAGGCGGTGACCAGTGCTTGCACCACCATCGGCTGCATGTGCGCGGAGAGCGACTTCATCCGCGCCACCTCCTCGGCGTCCGGCCCGCCGTCCCGGTAGGGCTCCCACACCTCGTCCTTGAACAGCCGGCTGAGCTCCCGGGCGGCCGAGCGGGTGTGCTCGATGACGACGGTGCGGGCCGCCAGGATCGTCTCCAGGGCGATCGGCACGTCGAGCAGCCGCGCCCCCAGGTGCAACAGCCCCGGGTCGACCCGGAAGACGTCCGGCTCCTCGGTGCGGACCAGGACGTTCATCGCCGCCAGCCGGTCGAGGTCCTCCTCGGTCAGCTCCCGTCCGACCCGCCGTTCCAGCTGGTCCCGGGTGGCGTCCTCGGCCTTGTCCGGGATCCAGCTCGCCACCAGGGCGCGGTGGATGGCCAGGTCCTGGGCGCTCAGGTCGGGCGGCAGCTGCTCCAGGTAGCGTTCGATGGCGGACAGGGTCAGGCCCTGGTGCTGGAGTTCCTCGATCAGCGCGAGCCGCGAGAGGTGGTCCGGCCCGNNCGCCGGCGCGGGCGGCGAGTTCGTCGACCGTCAGGTCGGGGGCGGACTCCATCATGTTCAACAGTATTGCTGTCTCACCAGTCCTGTGAAACCTTCGTCACCGCTCAGCGCGCGGCCGGGCCCTCTTCGAGAGGGTCCGCATCCTCCGTACGGTCCGTAGCTCAGGCCCACGCCTTCGGGAGGCGCCATGACCACGCTCCTGCGCATGCCCGGCGGCGGCTGGCGGACGCTCAGTTGGGCGGCGGCGCGCCGCCGGGTCGGCGAACTGGCCGCCGGTTTCCGGGCGCTCGGCGTCTGGCGCGGCGAGATCGTGCTGCTCATGATGGGCAACCGGCCCGAGCACTGGCTCGGCGACCTGGCCCTGGTGCACCTGGGCGCGGTGCCGGTCACGGTCTACGGCACCGCCGCCCCCGAGCAGATCGCCCACGTCGTCCGGCACAGCCGGGCCCGCCTGGCCGTGGTGGAGGGCCCCCGGGAACGGGCCCGCTGGGAGCCCCTGCTCGACGATCCGGCGGCGCGGCTGGAGCGCCTGGTGGTCGTCGAGCCGGCGGACGACCCGTCGGGCACCGGGGGCGCGGTGGCCCGGTGCGAGGGCTTCGCCGCGGTGGCGGCCCGCGGCGCCGAGGCGTACGACCCGGTGTCCTTCGAGGCGGCCTGGCGGCAGAGCGACCCGGACGACACGCTCACCGTCGTC
>LIQL01000807.1 GCA_001418405.1 Streptomyces diastatochromogenes
CCCCCGACGCCTCGGCGCCAGCCCCCGGGCCCGGATCGGGTGCGGTTCCCCGGCCCCCGCAGATCTCCGAGCCCGTCGCCTACGCCAAGGCCGCCGCCGCGATGCTGTGGTCCTACGACACCCGCAACACCAGCCGCGACCAGCAACTGGCCGGCATGCAGGCGTGGATGACGAAGGAGGCGAAGTACGCCGACTCCGCCTCGGTCTCGGGGCAGGTCCCCGATCCGCTGCTGTGGTCGCGCATGGCCGACCAGGACCAGCACGCCACCGCCACGGTCACCGAGGCGCACTTCCCCACCGCATTCAAGCAGGCCCTGGCCGATGACCCGTCCGCGATCACCCAGGCGTACATCTACGTCGTCACCGTCAACGGCAAGCAGACCATCGCGTGGAAGAAGGGCGGCGGCGGTGCCGAGGACCGCGCCATCACCCTCGCCGTCCAGTGCCGTCCCCAGCACGACTGCACCCTGGCCGCCATCGCCCCCACCGTCACCCAGTGACCCACTCCTGAGAGGAGGAGCAAACACCCGTGGCTTTTTGTGACTTGCCCCTGGCCAGCACCCTCTGCTCGGTGGGTGACGCCGTGGACTTCGTCTCCAATCCCGGCCAGGCCATCGGCAACTGGATGGCGAAGTCCACCGGTGAGCTGGCCGCGGCAGCAGCCGACCTGGCCGCCAAGGCAGTCGACAACACCACCAAGGTCGACCTGAACGCCGGTTGGTTCCGCGACAACTACGAGCTGCTGTTGCCCATCGGGTTGGTGGTCCTGGTCGCCACCTTCTGCGCGCAGCTCATCCGCGCTGCCGTCCGCCGGGACGGCCAGGCCCTCAGCCAGGCCGTGACGGGCACGATGTCCGGCGTCTTCTTCGTGTTCTGCGCCATCGCGTTCACCACTATCGCCATCGAAGTGGTCGACGCGCTATCGGGCGGCCTGTTCGCGGTCTCGCATCTGTCGATCGCGGAAGCCGTGCGTCGGATCGTGAAGGTGTCCCAGATCGGTGCGGTCACCGGGATGGGCTGGCTGGTAGCGGTGTGCGCCGGACTCGGCGCCGCGCTCGGCGCGCTCTTGTACTGGTGCGTGATGGTGGTCCGCAAGGTCGGCATCCTCGTCATGGTCACCCTGGCGATCTTCGCCGGAGCCGGCGGCGGCTGGGAGGTCGCCCGCCGGTGGCGTCGCGGCTGGATTGAGGCCACCGCCACCCTCGTCGTCTCCAAGCTGCTGATGACGATCATCTTCGTGCTGGGCATCTCCGCGATGGGCAACACCCCTGCCAAGGGCGGCATCGGCGCGCTGGCCGACATCATGTCCGGCATCGTCATCATGGTCCTGGTCCTGCTCTGCCCGTACGCCGTGTTCAAGTTCGTCCACTGGGCAGCCGAAGGGACCTCGGGCGAGGACATCCACCGCGCCGGCGGCGCCGGTGCCCAGATGGCCCGGGCCCACGCGGAGAAGGCCGGCCGGAAGGCAGCCTCGATGGCCGCCACCGGCGGCGCAGCTGGAGCCGGCGCAGGAGCTGGGGCTGCACCGCAGGGGCGAAGCCCCGGGGGCGGATTCCCCGGCGACATCGCCGCCAACCCCTCCGGCGGCAGTGACGGCAGCGGTCAGCAGTCGGGCCCTCAGGCTTCCTCCGGCGGCGGAGGCCAGATGAAGACGAGCCTGGAGAAGGCCGTGCAGCCGCCACCGACCCGGGTCACCGACGACGCCAGCGGCCAAATGGGCGGGACCCCGACACCGGGCGGATCCGGGCAGGGGGCGGCGACCGGCCAGCCTGCGGGCTGGCAGGCCACGCCGCCGACTACGTCCCCGCCGCCGCAGGGCGCACCGCCGCCCTCCGGCGCGCAGAACTCCAGCGCAGGTGGGGCGCCGCCTCCGCCGCCCGCCGGTCTGTAAACCACCTGTCCGACGCCTGGGGCGGGAGGAAGTCC
>LIQL01000808.1 GCA_001418405.1 Streptomyces diastatochromogenes
CTTCGTGCGCGGCCGCGCACGGCCGGCCTCTCCGCGCTCGCGCCCAGCGGACGCCCCCTCGCGACGGCTCCACGGAAATTCCCTGTTACCGCCGGTACGAGATGTCCGGGAGCCTTGCGATTACGCCCGTTTTCTCAGTGGTGTGATTCCGCTCACCCCTCCTGGCAGCGCCGTCGGCGGCTGGCATCATGCGCTGACCAACGGCGGCCGAACACGGCCGGCCCGCGCGGAGGGGAGGCATCGTCACCATGGCAGTCACCGACGCCATCGGCGGCTCGGGAGGGCGCGGTTCGGGAGGGCCCTGGCGCAACTGGGCGGGCAACGTGACCGCCCGCCCCGCCCGGAGCGTGGCGCCGTCGAACACCGAGGAACTGGCGGCCGCCGTCCGGGCCGCCGCGACGGACGGCCTGACCGTCAAAGCAGCCGGCACCGGGCACTCGTTCACCGCGGCCGCGGCCACCGACGGGCTGCTGATCCGCCCCGAGCGGCTGACCGGGATCCGCCGGATCGACCGTGCGGCAGGCACCGTCACCGTGGCCGCCGGCACCCCCCTCAAGTACCTCAACCAGACGCTGTCCGCGCACGGCCTGTCGCTGACGAACATGGGCGACATCATGGAGCAGACCGTGTCGGGCGCCACCAGCACCGGCACCCACGGCACCGGCCGGGACTCCGCATCGCTCGCCGCGCAGATCACCGCCCTGGAACTGGTCACCGCAGACGGCTCGGTGCTGCGCTGCTCCGCCGAGGAGAACCCGGACGTGTTCGCCGGGGCGCGGCTGGGTCTGGGCGCACTGGGCGTGGTCAGCGAGTTGACGTTCGCGGTGGAGCCGGAGTTCCTGCTGACCGCCCGCGAGGAGCCGATGGCGTTCGACGAGGTGAGCGGACGCTTCGACGAACTGGTCGCCGAGAACGAGCACTTCGAGTTCTACTGGTTCCCGCACACCGGCAACTGCAACACCAAGCGAAACAACCGCAGCCAGGGGCCGGCCGCGCCTCCCGGACGGCTGAGCGGCTGGATCGAGGACGAGTTGCTGTCCAACGGCGTCTTCCAGGTGGCGTGCACGGTCGGTCGGGCGGCGCCGGCCGCGATACCGGGCATCGCGAAGGTCTCCAGCCGCGCGCTGTCGGCCCGTACGTACACCGACATCCCCTACAAGGTGTTCACCTCGCCCCGTCGGGTGCGGTTCGTGGAGATGGAGTACGCGCTCCCCCGGGCGACGGCGATCGAGGCACTGGCCGAGCTGAAGGCGACGGTCGAGCGCTCGGACTTCAAGATCAGTTTCCCGGTGGAGGTGCGGACGGCACCCGCCGACGACATCGCACTGTCCACGGCCTCCGGCCGGGACACCGTGTACGTCGCGGTGCACATGTACCGCGGGACGCCCCACCAGGCGTACTTCGGGGCCGCCGAGCGGATCATGACGGCCCACGGGGGCCGGCCGCACTGGGGGAAGCTGCACACCCGCGACGCGGCGTACCTGGCCGGGGTCTATCCGCGGTTCGGCGAGTTCACGGCGCTGCGCGACCGGCTGGACCCGGAGCGCCGGTTCGCCAACGGCTACCTGCGACAGGTACTGGGTGACTGAGCGACGACCGGCCGGTCGCTGACGCGCCGCGGCCCGGTGTCCCCGAGGGGCACCGGGCCGCGGTCGTGGGTGGTCCGCCGGACGGGCGGGCCGCCCGGAGGGGCGATCCTTCGTCAGGGGGTTCAGGGTGCGTTGGGATCGGGCGACTGTCGGCCGCCGGGGTTCTGCTCGCTCTGCTGGTGCCCGGGAGTGGCGCCGCCACCGGTCGAACCGGAGCCGTCGCCCTTGCCACCGTCGGTCCCGGTGGACGGGCTCGGCGACGCGTCGGGGGACGAGGAGGTGCCGGGGCTGGGGGAGCCGGTGGCACCGTCGCTCGGGGTCGGCGTCGGGTTCTCGCCCTGGTGGCCGGTGCCGCTGCCGGTGCCGCCGGTGCCGCTGCCACCGGAACGGCTGGGGTCGGGCGACAGAGTGCCGCCGTCGTGGCCGGTGCCGTTGCCGGTCGAGCGGCCCGGGTCCGGGGTCTGCGGCGTACTGGGCCGGTGCGGGGCGACGTTGCCGGTGGTGAGGTTGCCGATGGTGGTACCGCCGTTGCCGCTGGCCGACTCGCCGACGAGCAACTCGGTGGCGGTGACCGCCCCCATGGCGAGCACGAAGACGGCGAGTGCCCCCAGTGCCGGCCGCTTCCAGCCGCGCAGCCGGGTGCCGTAGGTGGCAGTGGCCTCCTCGGTACCGGGCGGCATGCTGCCAGGCACCGGGGCGCCGGGCGCACCGACCTCGGGCAGTACCGCGGTCGCATCCGGTGCCGTGTCCTGATGGGCCGCCCGGCCCAACGCCATGGTCTGCTCGGCCGGCCGCGCCATCAGCCGGGTCGCTTCCGCGTCCGGGCCGGGTGGCTGCTGGGCCCGCGGGATCAGCTGGGTGCGGGCGGTGGCGGGCCCGGAATCTCGGGCCCGGACGGAGGTGACCGGGTCCTCCGTGCCGTGTTTGTCGAAGGTGGGCAACACCATCGTGGGACCGGCGGGTCCCGTGGGGTTGGTGGTGGTCAGGGATCGGGTGGTGGAGTCGCGGCGCGGCTTGGGCCTGGTGGTGACCGCCGCTTCCTTGATCTGCTCACCGGTGCGCCGGAACAGGTGCTGGAATATCGTGCCGCCGGTCGTGGCGACGATGCTGACGACGCCTGCGCCGATGATGGTTCCGTACACACCGAGCTGACCCGCGAGGAACGCGGCGACGGCCGCGGCAAGCGCGCTGCCGGAGACCTGGGCGAGGCTCAGGTCGATCCGCTTCTCCTTCTGCTTCGTGTCGGCTTGGGTTTTTTCGTCCATCTCCTACCTTTGATCGCCCCTTCGATCCATCTTGCATGGAGAAGTGACCAAATGGCGGAGCTATTAGTTCCGAATCTATGGAATCTGTGAAGCACGCCACCTTCGCTGCAGGTAGAGAGGTCGACAAGGCGACTTGCCCCCATGGGACGCCCAGAACTTCCGCGGCGCGGCGGTCCACTTCGGTGGCCCGAATGGAGTACTGTGGCGAGCCCTGGCCCCGGTTCCCGTCCGGCTGCCCGGACCCGCGGGAGGGGCACCGAAGGCGACACCCTCCCTGGGCCACCGTCGCTCGGCACGGGTCGTCGGTGACAGGGGAAGCGGCATGGTCACCGAGCGTTGCAAACTGGTAACCGTGTCATAACGGCGTTTCTGGGCCAAGCCCCGACACGCCGGGCAACTCGGCAATGTTGTGGCAGGCTGCACCCGGGCAGGCCACACTCGACTAGCGGAAGCAGCGACGCACGTGACGTCGGCAGGCACCACCCGGGAGGTCCCCATGCCCGAACTGCGTGTCGTGGCCGTCTCCAACGACGGCACACGGCTGGTGCTCAAGGCTGCGGACAGCACCGAGTACACGCTTCCGATCGACGAGCGGCTGCGCGCCGCCGTCCGCAACGACAGAGCGCGGCTCGGCCAGATCGAGATCGAGGTCGAGAGCCACCTGCGCCCCCGGGACATCCAGGCGCGGATACGAGCCGGTGCCTCCGCTGAGGAGGTCGCACAGCTCGCCGGCATCCCCGTCGACCGGGTGCGCCGCTTCGAGGGGCCGGTGCTGGCCGAGCGGGCGTTCATGGCCGAGCGGGCCCGCAAGACCCCCGTCCGTCGCCCCGGCGAGAACACCGGCCCGCAGTTGGGCGAGGCCGTCGCGGAGCGGCTGCTGCTGCGCGGCGCCGACAAGGACAGCGCGCAGTGGGACTCCTGGCGCCGGGACGACGGTACCTGGGAGGTGCTACTCGTCTACCGGGTCGCAGGGGAACCGCGGTCGGCGACCTGGACGTACGACCCGCCGCGTCGCCTGGTGCAGGCCGTGGACGACGAGGCGCGCGCGCTGATCGGCGAGAGCGACGACACCCCCGAGCCGAGCTTCCCGTTCGTGCCCCGCATCGCCCGGTTGCCGCGCGACCGGCCGCTGGACCGTGCACTGGACCGGCAGATGCCCGAGCGGTCCGGCGAGGACCGCGAGCGCGAGGTCCGGACCGAGGAGGCCACCGGCGAGCGGGAGCGGGATTCGCTGACCAGCCTGCTGGAGGCGGTACCGAGCTTCCGGGGTGACATGGTCGTCCCGGAGAGCGCCAAGACGGCACAGCCGGACGAGGCCGAGGAGTCCGAGGTCGAGGAGCCGCCGGCTCCGGCGGCGAGCGCGGGAGCGGGAGCGGGTTCCGCGTACGCCGACGTGCTCATGCCGCGGGCCGTCGCCGGTCACCGCGATCGACTCACCGGGACGACGGACCGGCAGGCCGAAGCGGACGGCGTGCGTCCCGGGCGCCGGGCCGCCGTGCCCAGCTGGGACGAGATCGTCTTCGGCACCCGGAGGAAGAAGCCGGAGTAACCCGGAACGACACCGTCCGGCCCTGTTCATGCAGGGCGTTCCGCCCGCTCCCGTGCGTCGGGGGCGGGCGGACGTCGTTGCGCGGGGCCGCGGCGGGCCCCAGCGGCCGCTCAGCCGGGCTGCGGGCCGGTGGCGATGGGGCGGGAGGGGTCGGCGCACCATTCGCTCCAGGAGCCGACGTACAGGGCCGCGGGGATGCCGGCGACGGCGAGGGCGAGGACCTGGTGGGCGGCGGAGACGCCGGAACCGCAGTAGACGCCGACCTCGGCGTCGGGCGTGGCACCCAGCGCCGCGAACCGCTCGGTGAGTTCGGCGGCGGGCCGGAAAGCCGTCGTGCCGTCGGCGACGTTCTCGGTCGTGGGGGCGGACACCGCGCCGGGGATGTGGCCGGCCACCAGGTCGATGGGTTCGGTCTCGCCCCGGTAGCGCTCCCCCGCCCGCGCGTCCAGGAGGACCCCGCGGCGGGCGAGTGCGGCCGCGTCGTCCGCGGTGAGCAGCGGTACCGCCCCGGGAGCCGGGGTGAAGTCACCTGCCTTCGGAGTCGCTTTGTCGACACTCATGGCGCCGCCGGACGCCCACCAAGCGGCGAGGCCGCCATCGAGGACCCGCACGTCCGGGTGACCCGCCCAGCGCAGCAGCCACCACGCGCGAGCGGCGGCCCAGCCCTGACCGCCGTCGTAGGTGACCACCGGACGGTCGGCGTCGACGCCGGCGGCCCGCATCGCGGCGGTGAAGGCGGCGAGGTCGGGGAGCGGGTGCCGGCCCGTCGCGCCGGGCGTCCCGGCGAGTTCGCCGTCGAGGTCCACGTAGACCGCGCCGGGCAGATGGCCTGCCTCGTACTCGGGGCGACCGGGCGGGCCGCCCAGCTGGTAACGCACGTCCAGGAGGAGCGGAGCGTCGGGGCCGGCCAACTCGCTCGCGAGTTCGGTAGCGGTGATGATGGCATTCATGGGACTCATCCTTGCGTAGCGGTGACTACGTACAGAAGGCGGGTGCCCACCCTCCGTATGACGGAGTTACAGGGCTTCGCCACGCCGCCGGAACGGAAGATCAACGTCAAAACGGGCATTCTCCCTCGTGGACGCGTCGTGAACGGCGCGGCCGGGGCGCACACCCAGTGACAGGGTGCGAGCATCTGCTCGGGACCCGCGCCCGTACCGCACATGGCCAGCACCCCGATGCTCCGAGGAGAGAGTGACGATGACGACCGAGGCAGCAGCCCGGCGGATGCCCGGTGCGCCCTGCTGGGTGAGCCTCCTGGCGCACAGCCTGCCCGCGACGCAGGAGTTCTACGGCGCGCTCTTCGGCTGGGAGTTCCGTCCGGGACCGCAACACTTCGGTCCGTACGCGCGCGCCTTCCTCGACGGCCTAGAAGTGGCCGGGGTCGGTGAACTAGCGGCCGACCGGCATCTGCCGGTCGCCTGGACCACCTACCTGGCCAGCGACGACGCGGACGTGACCGCCGAGCAGATCCGCTCCTGCGGCGGCACGGTGGGCGTCGGCCCGCTCGACGCCGACGACGCCGGCCGGATGGCGATCGCCTCCGACCCCCAGGGCGCGATCTTCGGCGTCTGGCAGGGGCGGACGATGCTGGGCACCGCGGTCAGCGGCGAGCCGGGCACCCCGGTCTGGAACGAACTCGTCACCCAGGAGACGAACTCCGTCGCGCCGTTCTATGAGCACGTCTTCGGCTTCGAGTCGGAGGCCGTGGTGTCGGCCGACTTCGACTATCTGACGCTGCACATCAAGGGGAAGCCGGTCGCCGGCATCCACGGCGTCGGCAACGCGCTGCCGCGCGACCGGGGTCCGCACTGGATGACGTACTTCGCCGTGCCGGACACCGACGCCGCCGCGCGCCGGGTCGTCGAGTTGGGCGGGCACATGCTGCGGTCGGCACGGGACTCGGCGCACGGCCGGGTGGCGACCGTCGCCGACACCGAGGGCGCGGTCTTCGCCATCATCCAACGGCGCTGAGCGGCCTTGCGGCAGCCCGGGCCCCAAGGAGCGTCCGGCGGACCGGGCTCGGGGCCGGCGGCTAGCGCTGGGCGTCGACCGGCAGGACGTCGGGCGACAGGGCGGCCGCGCGGGCGGTCGCCGCGGTCTGTCGGCGGCGGTGGTGGCGCCGGCACAGGACCTCGTAGCCGACCTCGGCCGGCCGCTCCGCGCCGGCACCGTCGCTGCGCACGTCACCGACGACGACCTGCGCGCCCTCGACGACCATCCGCCCGTCGACCGTGCGGGCGTTGTGCGTGGCCCGGGCGCCGCACCAGCACAGGGCCTCCACCTTCAGCACCTCTATCCGGTCGGCGAGTTCGACCAGCCGCTGGGAGCCGGGGAAGAGCTTGCTGCGGAAGTCGGTGGTGATGCCGAAGGCGAAGACGTCGAGTTCGAGGTCGTCGACGACCCGGGCGAGTTGGTCGACCTGGCCGGGGGCGAGGAACTGGGCCTCGTCGATGATGACGTAGTCGACCCGGCCGCCGGAGCTGAGGGATTCGACGACGTGGACGTAGAGGTCCAGGTCGTCCACCACCTCGACGGCCTCCGTGACCAGGCCCAGGCGGGAGGAGAGCTTGCCGTGGCCGGCCCGGTCGTCGCGACTGAAGATCATGCCCTGGAGGCCGCGGGTCGAGCGGTTGTGCTCGATCTGCAGCGCCAGTGTCGACTTTCCGCAGTCCATCGTTCCGGAGAAGAACACCAGCTCGGGCATGGGGGTTTGCGGGCCTTTCGGGCTCGTACGGAAGGGACGGTGCGGGGCGGACGATGCGGAGGCGCGCAGTCGGGTGCGGCCGCGGGTCAGGTACGGACCTCGAGGAGCGGAACCAACTGCTCCACCGGGGTCATCGAGCCGTGCAGGCCGACCATCTGCGACTCCCCTGGTTCCCGTTCGCTGGCGATGATCGCCATGTCGGCGTGGGCGGCGGCGACCACGTCGCCGATCCGGGCGCGGACCCGGTCGTCGACGTGCGGTCCGAACCAGCCCGCGGCGATGGCCTCCTCGCGGCTGGCGACCCACATCTGGTCACCGACCACCTCGCGCCAGACGGCGAGCACGTCGGCCGCCGCGCCCGGGTGGGCGTACACGTGGCGGGCCCGCCCCTCGCCGCCCAACAGGCGGACGCCGGCGCGGAGTTCCCAGTCCTCGTCGAAGTCGATCCGGGACTCCGGGTCGAAGGGGATGTCGATCATGCCGTGGTCGGCGGTGACGTACAGGGCACTGCGCGGCGGGAGTTGTTCGGCCAGGCGCTGGGCGAGGCGGTCCACGTAGAGGAGTTGGCCGCGCCAGGCGTCGGAGTCGACGCCGTAGCGGTGGCCCTTGCCGTCGACCTCGGAGTAGTACGTGTAGACCAGCGAGCGGTCAGCGGCGGCGAGTTGCTCGGCGGCGAGGTCCATGCGTTCCTCGCCGGAGAGACGGCCGTGGAAGGTGCCGCCGCTGAGCGCGATCCGGGTGAGCGGGGTCTGCGCGAAGTCCGGTGCGGAGACCTGGCAGGTGTGGATGCCGGCGGCGTCGGCGAGCTGGAAGACGGTGGGGTACGGCTGCCAGGCGTGCGGGTCGGTCCACGGGCGCCAGCGCAGCTGGTTCATCAGCGCACCGGTCGCCGGGTCCTCGCAGGTGTAGCCGGGCAGGCCGTGGGCGCCCGGTGGCAGGCCGGTGCCGACCGAGGCGAGGGAGGTGGCGGTGGTGGCCGGGAAGCCGGCGGTGAGCGGCTGGCCGGTGCCGTTGGACGAGGTGTCCAGGAGGGAGGTGAGGAACGGCGCCTCCCCCGGGTGGGCACGCAGCAGTTCCCACCCGAGGCCGTCGATCAGGAAGACGCAGGCGCGGTCGGCGGGGGCCAGCGCCATGTCGGTGGTGACGCCGGGCAGGCCCTGGCCCGCGGTGATGGCGGGCAGGAGGTCGGCGAGCGAGCCGGTGCCGTAGCGGGGCACCGGGGCGGTCAGCGGGTCGAGCGGTTCCGGTTCCGGCCAGATGGGGGCGGCGTGGACCATCAGCGGGTGCTGGTGGTGGCCGCGGTGGCCTCGGAGAGCGCCTGGGCGAACGCGAGCGTCTCGCGCACCGAGTCCGGGCCGTCGCCGGCCTCGCTGACCCGGAGGGAGAGGTCGTCGGCGGTGGACGAACCGGTGTAGCCGTGGTCCGCGTCGCAGTTGGGGTCGCCGCAGCTGGCCGGCTCCAGGTCGAGGCGGGCGACGGCGCCCCAGCCGATGGTCAGCACGACCTCGCGGGGCAGCTGGCCGGGGGTGTAGGACTCGGGGTTGGCGACGACGCGGCTGAGCACCATGGACGAGATCCGGCCGAGCTTGACGGACTCCGTGGAGGTGGTGGCGTAAGGGGACGGCGAGGTGGCGTCGGCGGCCTGCTCGTCGGTGTGGCTGACGATGAAGCGGGTGCCGGTCAGGACCAGGACCGTGACGTGCCGGCGGACCTCGTTGGCGTCGAAGGTCGTCTCCTGGTGGACGAGGTACGACACCACCGGCTCGCCGCCGACCGCGGCCTGCACCGCCTCGGCCACGAGCGTCGGGTAATAGCCACTGCGCTCGATCGCCGCGCGCAGCCCCTGGGTCGTCGTACCGGTCTTAGCCATGGGGTCCATCTTACGGGGCCCAACGGGTCGCGAGACCCTCAGTAGACGGGCAGCCGACGGGGCCCGAGGTCAGTGGTGGCGGGCGGTCGGGCGAGCCGGACCGAGGCGCCCAGGACGGCCAGGCCGTGCGGGGCGACGACGACGGGTTCGAGGTCGACGGCGACCACCTCCGGATGGTCGTCGACGAGCCGGGAGACCCGCAGCAGCAGGTCCTCCAGGGCGGCGGTGTCCACCGGCTGGGAGCCGCGCCAGCCGAACAGCAGCGGGGCGCTGCGGATCGACCTGATCTGCTCGTTGACCTCGCGGTCGGTGGCCGGAATGAGCCGGTGAGCTATGTCGCCGAGAAGCTGGGAGGGCGCACCGGCCAGCCCGAAGGAGAGGACCGCGCCGGCAGCGGGGTCGATGGCGGCGCGGACGACGGTGTCGACCCCGCGCGGCACCATCGCCTGGACGACTGGTCGCAGCTCTTCGGGGGAGCCCAGGAAGTCGGTCAATTCGGCGTAGGTGCGGCGGAGTTCCGCCTCGCCGGCGATGTCGAGGCGGACGCCGCCGAGGTCGGCGCGGTGCCGCAGGTGGGGGGCGGTGGTCTTGAGGGCGACGGGGTAGCCCAGGCGGGCTGCGGCCTGGACGGCGGCGTCCGGGT
>LIQL01000809.1 GCA_001418405.1 Streptomyces diastatochromogenes
AGAAGGGCGTGGACGCCGCCATGCACGCCGAACTCACCGAACTCGCCCGCAACCGCGCCTGCTCCGACATCGTGTTGGTCACCGGCGACGCCGTGCTCCTTGGCGGACATCAGGCCGTGCAGGCCGCCGACGGCGACTACAACCAGTCCGAGGACCTGGTCGCCGTCGGCGGCCTGCACGGCCCACAGGTGGACGGCGACGCCGTGCTCCTTGGCGGACATCAGGCCGGGCAGCAGGTCGCCGTCGCCGGTGACCAACACGATGTCGGAGCAGGCGCGGTTGCGGGCGAGTTCGGTGAGTTCGGCGTGCATGGCGGCGTCCACGCCCTTCTGCGCCCACCGGCCGTCGCTGCGGGTCAGGGCGCCCAACCGGACGGTGACCCGGGGCATGACCCGCAGTCGGCGGTGCTCGGGCTGCGGGACGCGGTCGGGCGCGCCGTCGAACCAGTAGATGCGCAACAGCGGTCGTTCGGTGTCGGCCTCGGCGCGCTGGCGCAGCCCTTGGATGAGGGCGGTGTGGTCGACGGTGATCCGGGAACGGGCGGGTTCTCCGGCGAGCAGGCTCGCGGCGGCACCGAGCAGATACCCGGCGTCCACCAGGACGACGCAGCGGTCCACGTTCCACCCTCTTCCCTGAGGTGCTGAAGTCCGGTCGCCCCCCGGCTCGGCCCGTGGCACGAGTGCTCTTCGGCTTCCTTCGAGTCTGCCCGACCGAACGGGGGTTATCTGTACGAACTCGATCTTCGGCGTGGCGGATGCGGTTTCGGTCGGCCATACGGCGCGTAACTGGCGTTATCACCTACGGTAATTGCCCGAAATGCAGTGATGTGCCCGGCGTGTAAGGCTGATGTCGGCCGAGCCGAAGACCCCTTCAGGAGGCACGATCATGGCCAAGAACAAGAAGGACCGAAAGCAGCCCAAGGCCAGCGAGTCCGAGCGCGGCCAGCAGCAGTCCGAGAAGGCCACCCTCGACGCGATCTCCCACTCGCAGGCCCCGGGCAGCCCGGCGGACGTCGCGCGCAAGCACCAGCGCCGCTTCGGCCACAACTGACGCCTCGGCGGGGCCGCTCGACGGCGTCCCCCAACTGACGTGCTCCACCGATGACTTGAGGGGCGCGCCCGCATCGTGCGGGCGCGCCCCTCGTGGCATGACGGGCCGGGGCGGACGCCGCCCCGGCCGGTGGCTCAGCCGGCCAGGCAGGACGGGCCGAGCAGCACCTTCAGATCGCCGAACAACGACGGGTCGGCGGTGACCCGGTGGCGGTCCAGGCGCAGCACCGTGGTCTTGCGCACGCCCTGGAGCCGGATGCGGACCTCGGTCGAGCCGCGGTGGCTGCTGAGCACCTCGCCGAGCTTCTCGACCATCGGCGGGGTGACCTTGAGGGCCGGGATGGTGATCGTCACCGGGGCGTTGGCGCCCGCCTCCGAGAGGTCGGGGACCATCATCTCCATGGCGACCAGCCGCGGCACGTCCTCGCGCTTGTCGAGCCGGCCCTTGACGAACACCACCGCGTCCTCGACGAGTTGGGTGGACACCAACTGGTAGGTCGCCGGGAAGAACATGCAGTCGATGGAGCCCGCGAGGTCCTCGACGGTCGCGATCGCCCAGGCGTTGCCCTGCTTGGTCATCTTGCGCTGGAGGCCGGAGATGATGCCGCCGATGGTGACGATCGAGCCGTCCGCGTAGTCGCCGCCGGTCAGCTGGGCGATGGCGGCGTCCGCCTTGTCGCTCAGCACGTGCTCCAGCCCGAAGAGCGGGTGGTCGGAGACGTAGAGGCCGAGCATCTCGCGCTCCTGGGCGAGCAGATAGGTCTTGTCCCACTCGTCCTCGGAGAACACCACGTCCAGCCCGAAGCCGGGACCGTCGGCAGCGCCGTCGGCGGAGTCGCCCATCCCGCCGAAGAGGTCGAACTGGCCCTCGGCCTCCTTGCGCTTGACCTGCACGACGTTGTCGATCATCGGCTCGTAGTGCGCGGTCAGGCCCTTGCGGGTGTGCCCCATCTCGTCGAAGGCGCCGGCCTTGATCAGCGATTCGGTGGTCCGCTTGTTGCAGACCACCGCGTCGACCTTGTCGAGGTAGTCGGGGAACGAGGAGTACTTCCCCTTGGCCTTGCGGCAGCGGATGATCGAGTCGACGACGTTCTGGCCGACGTTCCGGACGGCGGTGAGGCCGAAGAGGATGACGTCGTCGCCCTGGGCGGCGAAGTTCGCCTCGGACTCGTTGACGTTCGGCGGGAGCACCTTGATGCCCATCCGGCGGCACTCGTTCAGATAGACCGCGGACTTGTCCTTGTCGTCGCGCACGGACGTCAGCAGCGCGGACATGTACTCGGCCGGGTAGTTGGCCTTGAGGTAGGCGGTCCAGTAGGTGACCAGGCCGTACGCGGAGGAGTGCGCCTTGTTGAAGGCGTAGCCGGCGAACGGGACCAGGACGTCCCACAGCGCCTGGATGGCCTCGTCGGAGTAGTCGTTCTTCTTGGCGCCGGCCTGGAAGATCGTGAAGTTCTTGGCGAGTTCCTCGGGCTTCTTCTTGCCCATCACGCGGCGCAGGATGTCGGCCTCGCCGAGCGAGTAGCCGGCGATGATCTGGGCGGCCTTCTGCACCTGCTCCTGGTAGACGATCAGGCCGTAGGTCAGACCCAGGGTCTCCTTGAGCGGCTCCTCCAGCTCCGGGTGGATCGGGGTGATCTCCTGGCGGCCGTTCTTGCGCTCGGCGTAGTTGATGTGCGAGTTCATGCCCATCGGGCCCGGCCGGTACAGGGCCGAGACGGCGGAAATGTCCTCGAAGTTGTCGGGCTGCATCTGGCGCAGCAGCGAACGCATCGGGCCGCCGTCGAACTGGAAGACGCCCAGGGTGTCACCGCGGCAGAGGAGTTCGAAGGTCTTGGGGTCGTCGAGCGGGACGGAGAGCAGCTCCAGGTCGATGCCCTTGTTGGCCTTCACCATCTTGAGGGCGTCGTCCATGATGGTGAGGTTGCGCAGGCCCAGGAAGTCCATCTTCAACAGGCCGAGCGACTCGCACTGCGGGTAGTCCCACTGCGTGATGGTGACGCCGTCGGTGTGCCGCACCCAGACCGGGGCGTGGTCGATGATGGGCTCGCTGGACATGATCACGCCGGCCGCGTGCACGCCCATCTGCCGGACCAGGCCCTCGACGCCCTTGGCGGTGTCGATGACCTTCTTGACGTCCGGCTCGTTCTCGTACATCCCCCGGATCTCGCCGGCTTCGTTGTAGCGCGGGTGCGTGGGGTTGGTGATGCCGTCGAGGTCGATGCCCTTGCCGAGGACGTCGGCGGGCATCGCCTTGGTGAGGCGGTCGCCCATGGCGTACGGGTAGCCGAGGACCCGGGCGGAGTCCTTGATGGCGTTCTTGGCCTTGATCTTGCCGTAGGTGCCGATCATGGCGACCTTGTCGGCGCCGTACTTCTCGGTGACGTACCTGATCACTTCGACGCGCCTGCGCTCGTCGAAGTCGATGTCGACGTCGGGCATGGAGACGCGCTCGGGGTTGAGGAACCGCTCGAAGATCAGGCCGTGCTCGATCGGGTCGAGGTCGGTGATGCCCATGGCGTAGGCGACGATCGAACCGGCCGCGGAGCCACGGCCGGGGCCGACCGCGATGCCGTTGTTCTTCGCCCACATGATGAAGTCGGCGACCACGAGGAAGTAGCCCGGGAACCCCATCTGGAGGATGACGTCCATCTCGTACTCGGCCTGCTTCTGGCGGTCCTCGGGGACGCCGCCCGGGTACCGGCGCTCCATGCCGCGCCGGACCTCGTTCTGGAACCAGGTGATCTCGGTGTAGCCGTCCGGGATGTCGAACTTCGGCATCAGGTCGCGCTTTTCGAACATGCCGGTGGTGTCGACCTGTTCGGCGACCAGGAGGGTGTTGCGGCAGCCCTCCTGCCAGGCGTCCGAGGAGTCGATGGCGTACATCTCGTCCGTGGACTTGAGGTAGTAGCCGGTGCCGTCGAACTTGAAGCGGTCGGGGTCGGAGAGGTTCTTGCCGGTCTGGATGCACAGCAGCGCGTCGTGCGCGGTCGCCTCGTGGGCGTAGGTGTAGTGCGAGTCGTTGGTGACCAGCGGGGGGATGCCGAGCTTCTTGCCGATCTCCAGCAGGCCGTCGCGGACCCGGCGCTCGATCTCGATGCCGTGGTCCATCAGCTCCAG
>LIQL01000081.1 GCA_001418405.1 Streptomyces diastatochromogenes
GTTTCGGGGTGGGGGTCATCCGGCGCTCCCGGGGCTGGCGTGCCAGAGCTTGCGGCCGGTGGCGGCGCGTTCGCCGGGCGGCTGGAGGTCCGCCCACGGGTGCAGTGCGTAACCGGTCTCCAGGCGGATGGTGCGGCCGGCGCCCGCGCCGGAGGAG
Organism: Streptomyces diastatochromogenes; assembly: GCA_001418405.1. Taxonomy (GTDB): domain Bacteria; phylum Actinomycetota; class Actinomycetes; order Streptomycetales; family Streptomycetaceae; genus Streptomyces; species Streptomyces albulus_C. The sequence continues at coordinate 158 of LIQL01000081.1, forward strand.
CCGGGCTCGGCGGCGGGCCCGTCCGAGGGGGCGCCGTCTTGGGGCGCACGATCCGGTTCCGGTGCGGCGGCGAGCCGGGCGGTGACCGCCTCCAGGCCGCCGGTGCGGCGGAGTTCGGCAAGTTCGGCGAGGTTCCAGGCGGCGCTGCCGACCACGCTGAGGCTGCGCGGGCCGCGGCGCTGGACCGTGCCGCGCACCAGGAGCAACCACGAGTGGAAGACGGTCCGGGCGCATGCCTCATGGCTGTCGTCGAAGAAGGCGCAGTCGACCAGGCCGGTGCTGTCGTCGAGGGTGGTGAAGATGACCCGGCGGCCGGAGCGGATCGGCGGGGTCTGGGTGGCCGCCTTGGCGCCGGCGACCAGCACCGTGTCGCCGTGCCGGGCGTCGCGCAGCAGCCGGGCCGGCACCGCGCCCAACTCGGCGAGGAAGTCCCGGTGGTCGGCCATCAGGTGGCGGGAGGCGTCCATGCCGAGGACGCCCAGCTCGGCGCTGAGCCGTTCCACGTCGCTGAGGTCGGGCAGGCCGGCCGGCTCGACCGGTTCGGCCGATTCGACTCCCGCCCCGTCACCGGCTCCGCCCGGACGGGGCGGGAGCCCCGGCTGGCCGTCCAGATGGAGCGTCAACTGCCCGCCGGGGGCGCCGCGTCCGTGCCGGTGCAGTTCGGCGAGGTGCAGCAGCAGGTCCCGGCGGTTGGCGCCGAAGGCGTCCAGGGCGCCGACCCGGGCGAGGCGCTCGGCCACCGGGCGGCTCGGCCGGGCCCGCTGCCAGAGGTCGGCGAGCGAGCGGTAGGGCTGGCCGTCCGCGATCCGGCCGGCCTCGACCCCGCTCATTCCGTGCACGTCGGAGAGGGCCAGCCGCAGCCCCCAGGCGTCCGGAGCACCCTCCCGACCGGACACCAGTTCGATCCGGTGGGTGATCGCCGACCGGTTCACGTCCAGCGGCAGCACCGGCACCCCGCGCCGCCGGGCGTCCGCGAGCAGCAGCCGCTTGGGGTACATCCCGGGGTCGTGGGTGAGCAGCCCGGCGTAGAAGGCCGCCGGGTGGTGCGCCTTGAGCCAGGCGGACTGGTAGGTGGGCACCGCGAACGCCACCGCGTGCGCCTTGCAGAAGCCGTACGCGCCGAACGCCTCGACGATCTCCCAGGTGTGCGCGACGACGTCGGGGGCGTAGCCGCGGCCGGCGGCCCGCCGGGCGAACCAGTCGCGCACCCGGGCCTGCTGCTCCGCGTCGGCCAGGGCGCGCCGCCGCTCGTCCGCCTCGTCCCGGCCGCATCCGGTCATGATCCGCAGGATCTCGATGATCTGCTCGTGGAACACCACCACCCCGTAGGTCTCCCGCAGCGGTTCCGCCAGGTCGGCGTGGGGGTAGCGGACGGGCGCGCGGCCGTGCCGGGCGTCGATGAAGGGCCGCACCATGTCGGCGGCGACCGGGCCGGGCCGGAACAGCGAGATGTCGACGACCAGGTCGTGGAAGGTGGCGGGCTGGAGCCGGCCGACCAGGTCGCGCTGGCCGGGCGACTCGATCTGGAAGCAGCCCAGCGTCTCGGTCGAGCGGATCAGGTCGTAGGTGGCCGGGTCGCCGGGCGGCACCTGCGCCGGGTCGTCGAGGTCGAGGCGGACCCCGGTGGCCCGGCCGATCTCGGCGACCGCGTGCGCCATCGCGGACTGCATCCGCACGCCCAGCACGTCGAGCTTGAGCAGTCCCAGGTCCTCCACGTCGTCCTTGTCGAACTGGGACATCGCGAACCCCTCGCCGCTGGTGGGCACGACGGGGGTGCGGTCCAGCAGCGTGGCGTCGGAGAGCAGCACCCCGCACGGGTGCATGGCCATCCCGCGGGGCAGCGCGTCCAGCGCCTCGACGAGCTGCCACAGCCGTTCGTCGACGCCTTCCCGCACCCCGCGCAGTTCGGGGAGTTCGGCCAGCGCGGCGCGGGCGTCCCGGGCCCGGATGTGCGGGAACGCCTTGGCCAGCCCGTCGACCCGCGCCGGGTCCAGGCCCAGGGCGGCGCCCACGTCCCGCACGGCGTGCCGGACGCGGTAGGTCTCGGGCATCGCGACGGTCGCCACCCGCTCGGCACCGAAGCGGTCGAAGATCGCGTGGTAGACCTCCAGCCGGCGCGCCGACTCCACGTCGATGTCGATGTCCGGCAGTGCGACCCGCCGCCCGGACAGGAACCGTTCCATCAGCAACCCGTGCTCGACCGGGTCGGCGTGGGCGATGCCCAGCAGGTGGTTGACCAGGGACCCGGCGCCGGAGCCCCGGGCGGCCACCCGGATCCCCAGGCTCCGGACGTCGTCCACGACCTGAGCGACCGTCAGGAAGTACGAGGGGTAGCCGAGCCGCTCGATGGTGCCCAGTTCGTCGTGCAGCCGGGCCCAGCGGGCGCGGTCGCGGTCGTAGCCGCGCAGCACCATCGCGGCGGCGCAGCGGGAGCGCAGCACCCGGGCGGCGGTGCGGTGCGCGGCGCCAACTAGGGCAGGTTCGGGGAAGTGGATCCGGCCGAGTCCGATGTCGCTTCGGGGGTCCACCCGGCACTCCCCCGCGGTCTCCTCGGTCAGGGCGAGCAGCCGGTGGGCCCGGCCGCGCCGGAAGCCGGCCGCCTCGGCGATCCGCTCGGCGGCGCGGCCCATCGCGGCGGCGTCCTTCAGCCAGCGCTCGCCGCCGTCCCAGGTCTCGGGGCGGCGCCGGTCCACCGGCACCAGGCGGCGGGCGGAGTCCAGGACGTCGGCGACCGGGCCCTGACCGGGGTCGGCGTAGCGGACCGCGTTGCTCAGGACGGCGGGGACGCCCTGGTCGACGGCGAAGCCGAGGGTGCGGGCGGCCAGCCGCAGGGAGCCGGGGCCGCTGCCCGGGCGCCCGTGGTCGACGACCTCCAGGCGCAGCGCGTCGCCGTACCGCTCGCGCCAGGGGGCGAGGAGCCGCGCGGCGCGGTCCGGGCGGGCGGCGGCCAGCGCCCGGCCGACCTCGGAGTCCGGCCCGAGCAGGACGGTCAGCCCGTCGGTTGCGGCGTCCAGGGCGTGCCGCGGCAGGACCGGGCGTTCGGTGCGGCCCGCGTGGGCGGCCGAGACCAGTCGGCACAGGGCGGCCCAGCCGGCGGCGCCGTCCCGGGCCAGGAAGACGACGCGGGCGGCGGACTCGTCGAGGAAGGCGCCGCCGCGGACCGGGGTGCGGGGGCGGACGGCGGGTCGGGGCGCGGACTCCCCGTCGGCGACGGCCAGTTCGGCGCCGAACAGGGGGCGGACGCCGGCCGCGGCGGCGGCCTTGGCGAACCGGACGGCGCCGGAGAGCCCGTCCCGGTCGGTCAGGGCGAGGGCGTCCATCCCGCGTTCGGCGGCGCGCTCGGCCAGCCGCTCCGGGTGGGAGGCGCCATAGCGCAGCGAGAAGCCCGAAGCGGTGTGCAGATGCGTGAACCCGGGCATCCGCACCTCCTGCACCTCATACGCCCCCGGCTGTATTCGCGTCCCTCGTTTCGCTTCCTCCACCATAACGCTTCTTTCGAACATCCGTACGAACACGCGCCCGGGGTGCACCCGATCCTGGAGATATCAACCAAAAGGGATATAAATCCCCTGGAAGAGCTGCGAACCCCGGAACGGAGCGGCGCATGGCCACGATCGACGACGGCACCCGCCCGACCTTCGTCGAGGAGGTGAAGAGCGCGGTGACGGCCCGGGCGGCGCTCCTGGTGATCGGGGTGCTGGGCCTGATGGTCGCGTTCATCACGTCGTACGCCGGCGCCTTCCACCACCCGAAGCCGGACCGCGTGCCGCTCGCCGTGGTGGCCCCCGCCCAGATCCGCGGGGACCTCGTGCAGAAGCTCGACCGGCTCCCGGGCGCACCGCTGGACCCGCGCCCGGTCGCCTCCGAACAGGCCGCCCGGCGCCAGATCGAGGACCGCACCCTCGACGCCGCGCTGCTCGTCGATCCACGCGGCACCACCGACCGGCTGCTGGTCGCCAGCGGGGGCGGCGCCTCGCTCTCCCAGGCCGTCGAGGCGGTCGTGACGGCGGCCGAGAAGCAGCAGGGACGGACCGTGCGCACCCAGGACGTGATCCCGACCGACGCCGGCGACGGCCGCAGCCTGTCGTCCTTCTACCTGGTCGTGGGGTGGTGCGTCGGCGGCTACCTGTGCGCCGCGATCCTGGCGATCAGCGCCGGGGCGCGCCCGGCCAACCGGCAGCGGGCGGTCATCCGGCTGGCCGCGCTGGCGCTCTACGCGATCGCCGCCGGGCTGGCCGGGGCGATCGTGGTCGGCCCGGTCCTCGGCGCGCTGCCCGGCAGCCTCTTCGGGCTGTGGGGCCTGGGCGCGCTGACCGTCTTCGCGGTGGGCGCCACCACCCTGGCCTTCCAGGGGCTGTTGGGCGTCATCGGCATCGGCCTGGCGATCCTGGTGATCGTGGTGTTCGGCAATCCGAGCGCGGGCGGCGCCTACCCGTACCCGCTGCTGCCGCCGTTCTGGCGGGCGATCGGCCCCGCCCTGCCGCCGGGCGCCGGCACCTGGGCGGCGCGCTCGATCGCCTACTTCCGGGGCCAGTCCCTGACCGGACCGCTGCTGGTGCTCTCCGCGTGGGCGGTGGGCGGCGCGCTGGTCACCGTCGCACTGGCGGCGCTGCACAAGACGGCCGACGAGCGGGCCGGCGGCGTGACGGCCGGCGGCGAGAAGCACCTACCGGCCTGAGCACCGGCACGAACGACGGCGCCCCGCGCCTGCCACGCCCCTCCCGACGCGGCACGCACGGGGCGCCGTCCCTCATTCTCGCGGCCCCCGGCCCGCGGTGATCCCCACGGGCCGGCGGTTTCCGGCCGTCGCCGGTCCGTCACATGTGCGTACCGCCGTCGATGCGGATCTCGGTGCCGGTGACGAACGCGCCGTCCTCCGAGGCGAGCATCGCGATCACGCCGGCGACGGTCTCCGGGCCGGCGAAGCCCTGGCCGAGCGCCGGGGCGAGCTTCACGAACAGGCTCATGTCCGCGTCCTCCGGCAGCCCCGGGCCACGGCCGGTGGTCATGTTGCTGGCGATCGAGCCCGGCGCCACGCACACCGCGCGCAGCCCCTGCTTGCTGTACTCGCTGGCGATGGCGTGCGTCATCGACTGGATGCCGCCCTTGCTGGCCGCGTACGCCGCCATGTACGGGTGGGCGAACGACGCCGAGGTGGAGCTGAAGTTGACGATCACCGGGGTCTGCCCCTCCAGCAGGGCCGGCAGCGATTCGCGGATCATCAGGAAGGTGCCGGTCAGGTTGACCGAAATGACCTTGTTGAAGAAGTCCAGCGTGGTGGCGTGGGTGTGCGCGGAGCGCAGGATGCCGGCCGCGTTGACCAGCACGTCCAGCCCGCCGAGGTGGGCCACCGCGGCGGCGACGCCGGACTGCACCGCGGCCTCGTCCGCGATGTCCAGGCGCGTGGTGTGGAGGCGGTCGGCGGTGCCGTCCGCGGCGGCCCGCTCGGCGGTGGCCGCCAGGCCCGCCTCGTCGACGTCGACCGCGACGACCCGGCCGCCCTCCGCGAGGATCCGGTGCACGGTGGCCTGTCCGATGCCCGAGCCGCCGCCGGTGATCAGTGCGCGGCGTCCGTCAAAGCGGTTCATGGTCCTGCTCCGTTCGTGAAGTGCCCGGGGGCGGGGTGCCTCTAGGGGGTTCTGTCCGCACCGTACGCCCACTTGGCACGATGTGCCATATTCGCACGTCATGCCTATGCGCCACTGCGCTCCGTAAGCTGGGGTCATGCCCACCGCACCGCGCACCACAGCCGCGCACACCCCCGCGCGACCCTCCCTCACCGAGCGCCGCAAGGCCGAGACGCAACTGGAGATCGCCCGCACCGCGGCGGCCCTGTTCGCCGAGCGCGGCCCCGGCGTCACCGCCGACGAGATCGCCCGCACCGCGGGGGTCGCCCTGCGCACCTTCTACCGGTACTTCCGGACCAAGGAGGACGCGGTGGCCCCGCTGCTCGCGGTCGGCGTCCGGCAGTGGATCGACGACCTGGCCGAGGCCACCGCCCGCCCGGACGCGCCGCCCACCCGGGCCGCGTTGGAGCAGGCCGCCCGCCGCGCACTGACCCCCACCGACGGCCCCGCCGAGGAGGCCCTGCGCTGGACCCGCGGGCTGCTCCGGGCGATGCCCGGCGACCCGGCGCTGCGCGCGGTCTGGCACCGCGTCCACCACGACTCCGAGGAGGAGTTGCAGCCGGTGCTGGCACGACTCACCGGCGCCGACCCGCTCGACGTGCGGTTGGCCGCGGCCGCGGCGAACACCGCGATGCGGGTCGCGGTCGAGGAGTGGGCCGCCGGCGACGCACGGGCTGACGGCCCGCGCGGCCCCGCGGAGTTGGTCGCCCGGGGCATGCGGGCACTCACCGCGGGACTGCCCGGCCTGGACGGGCGCCCCGACGGCGCGGACGGCAGGAATGCGGGGCCGGGCAACGGGTAGGCGGCCCCGCGGGGCGACGGCGGCGACCGCCGGCCAGGCCCCGCCCTTCGGCCAATCGCCGGAGATCGAAGACCGCCCGAACGACCGGTCGGCGGCCGGATTCGCTCCGCACGGGGGCGTTCCCGCCGCCACCGGCGGAGCCTCATCGGCGCTGGCCGCACACCACCCCCGGGTACTCCACTCCCCCGGCGCCGGGCGCATTCGCGCCATTACCCTCAGCTTTCACCTATCGACTGAAAGTGATCGGGCCGCGTGCGTTTGAGATGCGGTTGGGCCAGACTCCCGTCCGGCATCTGCACCCACGACACAAAGGAGTGTTCGTCATGCGGTACATCACTGGGGCGGTCGCAATCGGCGCGGCGCTGGTTCTGGGCGCGCTGTCCACCACCGCGCAGGCCGCCGCCGCACCGGCCCAGCCCGCCCGGACCGGTGGCCTGTACGCACCCACCGAAATGGTCCTGACGATCGGCCAGGGCGACAGTCGCGCGAGCGCCACGGCACTGCGCGCGGCGACGCTGAGCTGTATGCCGAAGGCCACCGGCAGCCACCCGTACGCGCAGGCCGCCTGCGCCCAACTGCGCACTGTCGCCGGTGACTTCACCAAGGTGACCGAGGCCCAGGGGCAGCGGATATGCAACAAGATCTGGGCCCCCATCGTGGTCACCGCGGACGGTGTCTGGCAGGGGCGGCGGGTCTCGTACACCCACACCTTCGCCAACTCCTGCGAGATGACGGCCGGAAAGAGCTCGGTCTTCGAGTTCTGACCCGCCCCGGCCACGTCCTGATGTGACATCAGGAACGCGGCGACGGGCGGCAACGGCGCCGGCCCCCGGACGAGGAGCGCGTCCGGGGGCCGGTGCCTGCCGTCGGCCGGGGCCGAGCAGCCGGGTCAGCCGATCTGTGCGCCGTACGCCTGGAGGGCGGCCGGAACCGGCTGGAAGAAGGTCTCGCCTCCGCTGGAGCAGTCGCCGCTGCCGCCGGAGGTGAGGCCCAGGGCGCTCTCACCGTCGAAGAGGGCGCCGCCGCTGTCGCCGGGCTCGGCGCAGACGTCGGTCTGGATCAGCCCGTTGACCGTGCCCTCCTGGTAGTTGACGCTGGCGTTCAGCGCCTTGACGGTGCCGTCGTGCACCTGGGTGGTGCTCCCGCTGCGCTGCACCTTCTCGCCGACGGTGGCGTCCGCCGCCTTGGTGATCTTCTGGGTGCCCCCGTAGAGGTCCACCTCACTGGGGTGCTCGGCGTTGCCGGTGTACTTGGCGATCGAGTAGTCGTTGCCCGGGAACGTGGATTCCTCGGTGGTCGCGATCGTCTGGCCGCCCTGCTGGTCGGACCACTCCTTGACCGCGTTGCCGCAGTGGCCGGCGGTCAGGAAGTACGGCTGGCCGTCCTTGACCACGTTGAAGCCGAGCGAGCAGCGGGCGCTGCTGCCCCAGATCGCGTCGCCGCCGGCGATCAGGGGCTTGAACTCGCCCTTGCTGTGGCGGACTTCGACGGTGTCGCCGAGGCCCTTGGCGACCGTGGTGAGCCGGTCCAGCTTGGCGCCGGTGACCGTGCGGTCGGCGGTCACCACGACCTTGTTGGTGCGGGGGTCCATCGCCCAGGCGGTGCCGGGGATGGTCGCCTTGGCCTTCAGCGTCTGCCGCGCGGCGTCGAGCTGCGCCATCGAGTGCTTGACGATTCTGGCCTCCGCGCCCTTGGCCCGGACGGTCGCCGCGGACGCCTCGTCAACGACGTTGACGACCAGCTTCTGGGCCTTGGCGTCGTAGAACGTGCCGGCCGTACCGGACTTGAGCTGGGACGCCAGGGTGGTCGCGGCGGCCGGCGAGAGCTTGGCCGCCGAGGGCGCGGGGGCCGCGTGGGCGTTGGCGAGGGTCAGGGTCGCGGTGGCGGCGAGCGCGAGCGCGCCCGCACTGGCCAGCATCGCGCGGCGGTGGGGTATGCGTCGGTGCGTCAACTCAGAGCCTCCCGTGGGGGGATGGGCCCAGACCGTGGGGAGTCCTGCGGGCCCGAGAGCGAGGTGTGAGGTACCGAGCACGGACGGGTCGACCCCGTGGCGGCCGCCGCGGGGAGTCGCGTCCATGCCAACGGAGCCGAGTATTCCCACCCGCCCCACTCGTGCACAAGACCGGGTTCCGGTCTCAGGTACGGGAGTTCACGTTTTCAGCACACGGCGTTCACACCGATATCCGCGCGCCGAAGTCCTGAGTGCGGACATCAGAGGGTGCACGGCGCGGGCGGCGGCACCCGAAGTGTGAGGGCCGCGGCTGTCCGGAAAACGTCTGCGCAATTCCGGTCCGGTCACGGGCCCGACGGCCGGGCGCACGGACGCCGGACAACGGCGGGTGGCCGTCGTACCGCGGTACGACGGCCACCCGTAACGGCGTTACAGCGAACCGTCAGCCGAGGCGTTCGCTCTCCGGGAGGTCCTCCAGCGCCGGCAGGACGTCCTCGACGCGACCGTCGCCCACCGGGCCCCGGGCCGGGGGCTTCGACGCCGGGGGCGGGGCGGCGGCACCGGCCGGCCGCTGCGCACGGGCCCGTTGGCCCTCCGCCGCCGCCTGCGCGGTCTGCGCCTCGGCCTGGAGGCCGGAGCGCTCCAGGAAGCGCAGCAGCTCCACGGGGAAGGGCAGGACGAGGGTGGAGTTCTTCTCGGCGGCGACCGCCACCACGGTCTGCAGCAGTCGCAGTTGCAGCGCCGCGGGCTGGTCGGACATGGCCGCAGCGGCCTCGGCGAGCTTCCGGGACGCCTGGAGCTCGGCGTCCGCGTTGATCACCCGGGCCCGCCGGTCCCGGGTGGCCTCCGCCTGGCGGGCCATCGAGCGCTTCATCGTCTCCGGGAGCGAGACGTCCTTGATCTCGACCCGGTCGACGCTCACGCCCCAGCCGATCGCCGGGCTGTCCATCATCAGCTCCAGGCCCTGGTTGAGCTTCTCGCGGTTCGACAGCAGATCGTCCAGCTCGCTCTTGCCGATGATCGACCGCAGCGAGGTCTGCGCCATCTGGGAGACCGCGAAGCGGTAGTCCTCCACCTCGACGATGGCGTCGGCGGCGTCGACGACCTTGAAGTAGACCACCGCGTCCACCCGGACCGTGACGTTGTCCCGGGTGATGCCCTCCTGGGCGGGCACCGGCATCGTGACGATCTGCATGTTGACCTTACGCATCCGGTCCACGGCCGGGATGATCATGGTGAAGCCCGGGCCACGCACCGGAGCGGTCAGCCGACCCAGCCGCAGCACCACGCCGCGCTCGTACTGCTTGACCACCCGTGCCGCGGCCATCACGTAGACCGTCCCCGCGGAGGCCAGCGCCACTCCGGCCGCCACCAGTTCTCCGACCATCACGGCCCCCTGAAACGTGCCGTCGCATCGCCCGAGTCGCCTTCGTCTCCCATGGTAGGCCCGGCCCCGAGGCCGGTCGAGGCCCGGCGAAGGGCCCGCCGCCGGGCCCCCGCCGACCGGTCGGCGGGGGCCCTCTCTCGCGCGCGGGCGAGCCGTCTCAGCAGGTCAGTAGATGCTCACGCCGTACGCGCTGAGCGCCTCGGTGACGGGCTGGAAGAAGGTGGTGCCGCCGCTGGTGCAGTCGCCGCTGCCGCCGGAGGTCAGGCCCAGCGCCTTGGTGCCGGCGTAGAGGGGGCCGCCGCTGTCACCGGGCTCGGCGCAGACGGTGGTCTGGATGAGGCCGGAGACGATCTCGCCGTTGCCGTAGTTCACGGTGGCGTTCAGGCCGGTGACCTTGCCGCTGTGGATGCCGGTGGTGGAGCCGCGGCGGGTGACCGCCTGGCCGACCGTGGGGTTCCCGGCGCTGGTGATGTCCTGGCTGCCGACCGTGCCCTCGTGCGCCACCGAGGCGTTGGTGTACTTCACGATGCCGTAGTCGTTGCCGGGGAAGCTGGAGCCGGTGGTCGGTCCGATGCTGGTGGTGCCGGCGGAGTTGGTGTACCAGGGCGGCTTGCCGTCGGTGCAGTGGCCGGCCGTCAGGAAGTAATAGGTGCTGCCGCTGCGCACGTTGAAGCCGAGCGAGCAGCGCCAGCTGGGCGCGTAGATGGCGTCGCCGCCGGCGATCAGCTTGCGGATCTTGCCCGCGGTGCGCTCGATCCGGACCGCCCCGGCGTTGCTGCCCGCGGCCTGCTGGATCTTGGTGAGCTGGGCCGGGGAGACGGTGCTGTCGGCGGTGACGACCAGGGTGTGGGTCGTCGGGTCCACCCGCCAGGCGGTGCCCGCGACGTCCGCGGTGCGGACCGCGTTGCCCGCGGCACTGAGCTGGGCGGCGCTGAACGTCGTGGCGGGGGCAGGGGTCTGGGCGCCGGCGGCGGTCGGGAGGGCGATGGCGCCGACGGCCACCAGTCCGGACGCCGCGGCGATCAGCCGGGTGCGTCTCGCCACGCCGCTGCGGGGGGTGGTGCGCTCGTTCCTCACTGATTCCTCCGAGGGGGATCGGGGGCCGCCGAGGGGCGACCGGTGAGGCGAGCAGCCGAAGGGCACGCGGACGTGTGGGGAACCCCGCCTTTTTGCGTGCCCCTGACAAAAGCTCGCTGAGCGGGAGTGTCCGGTGCCCGACCCCCGTGGCGCAAGAGGGCCGGCGCGATCCCACGCCCCGCGCACCACCCCGACGCACGCCCCCAACACGCCGCCCCGGCAGTCGAGTTGACGACTGCCGGGGCGGCGGGCCCCGCACGCGGGGGATGTCCGGCTCAGCGGACGAGTGCGTTCCGCTCCCCCGCCCGCAGGGCGAACGGCAGGGTGTTGCCGGGCGTCGGGAAGGGGCAGATGAAGTGGTCGGCGAAGGCGCAGGGCGGCAACTGGGTGCGGTTGAGGTCGACCGGCACGGTGCCGTCCGCGGCCGGTTCGGGCGTCCGCAGGAAGCGGAAGCGGTAGCTGTCGGTTCCGCTGGTGGCGTCGGCCAGCACCGCCCACAGCGAACCGTCCGGCTCGACCGCGACCTGGAGGGCGTGCTCGTCGCCGTCGAGGGTGAAGGCCAGCTCACCGCCCAGAACGAAGCCCCGCTCCTGCCCGTCGGCGTTGGGCACCTGGACGGTCCGCCGCTCGGCGTACGGGCGGAACAGGCCCGGGCGCACCCAGCGCGCGTCGTACGGGTGGACGTCGATGCCGGCGAAGGCGCGCCGGGACGGGGAGTCCGGATCGAAGTCGCGGACCGCCCACAGGCCCTCGCGCTCCAGCACCACCAGGCGGCGCGCCCCGTGGGCGACCCGGGCCGCCGCCGGCCCGCCGTCCCGGTCGAGCCGGACGGTACCGGCGGCCGGTGCGCCGTCCACGGTGAGCCCGTCCTCGGGCGCGGCCCGGAGGACGACCGCGGCCCCGTCGGCGGCGACCGTCCAGTTTCCCGGCAGCCCCGCGATGCGACCGTCGGGGTGGTCGGCGAGCCAGTGGGTGCCGACGAGGGCGAGCGGACCGTACGGTGCGGCGACCGTGGTCAGGCGACCCTCGCGCCACTCCTGCCAGGCGCGGACGGCATCCGGCTCGGTCGTGCTGCTGGTCATGTCAGTCCTTCCGTACGGGGCGCGCCGGATCGGGCAGCCCCAAATGGGAGCGCAGGGTGGTCCCGGTGTATTCCGTGCGGTACACGCCGCGCTCCTGGAGCAGGGGGACGACCCGCGCCACGAAGGAGTCGAGGCCGCCGGGCGTGAGGTGCGGCACGAGGATGAAGCCGTCGGCGGCGTCGCCCTGCACGAAGTCGTCCATCTCACGGGCGACGCTCTCGGGGGTGCCGATGAACGACTGCCGCCCGGTGGTCTCGATGACCGTCTCCCGGATGGACAGCCCCTTGGCGCGCGAGAGCGCCCGCCACTTGTCGGCGACCGCCTGCGGGTCGGCGATCCGCACCCGGCCGCGGGCCAGCTCGCCGTCGGGGTCCGGGTCGATGTCCGGCAGCGGCCCGTCGGGGTCGTAGGAGGACAGGTCCACCCCCCAGACCTGTTCCAGGGTGACCAGCGCGGTCTGCGGGGAGACCTGCTGCCGGCGGATCTCGGCGGCCTGCTCCTGGGCCTCGGCGAGGGTGTCGCCGAGGACGAAGGTCACCCCCGGCATGATCTTGAGGTCGGCGGGCCGCCGCCCGTACGCCGGGAGCCGGCGCTTGACGTCCGCGTAGAAGTCCCGGCCGGCCGCCAACCCGCCGTGCCGGGTGAAGACCACGTCGGCGGCGGAGGCGGCGAACTCCCGGCCCTCGGGGGAGTCCCCGGCCTGGATGACGACGGGGTGGCCCTGGGGGCTGCGCGCCACGCCGAACTCGCCGCGGACGGTGAAGTGCCGGCCCCGGTGGTCCACCCGCCGCGACGGCTCGCCGGCCGGCCGGGAGTCCCACAACTCCCGTGCGGTGGCGAGGAACTCCGCGGCGCGGGTGTAGCGGTCGGCGCGGTCGAGGAAGCCGCCGCGCCGGAAGTTCTCCCCGGTGAAGGCGTCGGAGGTGGTGACGACGTTCCAGGCGGCCCGGCCGCCGCTGAGGTGGTCCAGGGAGGCGAAGCGCCGGGCGAGTTCGTAGGGCTCGTTGAAGGTGGCGCTGACCGTGCCGGCCAGGCCCAGCCGCTCGGTGACCGCCGCCAGGGCGTTCAGCACGGTGAGCGACTCGGGCCGGCCGAGCACGTCGAGGTCGTGGATCCGGCCCTTGTGCTCGCGCAGCCGCAACCCCTCCGCCAGGAAGAAGAAGTCGAACAGGCCGCGCTCCGCGGTCCGCGCCAGGTGCTCGAAGGACGAGAAGTCGATCTGGCTGCCGAGAGCGGGGTGACGCGCAGCGTCCCGGCCAGGGGTGGTGGTCGGGCTGGCGGGCGGGACGGCCCAGACGGTGGTGTTGTTGACGCCGGGGAAGTGCGCGGCGAGGTGGATCTGCTTGCGGGGACGGGGTTCCTGGCTCATCGGGCGGCCTCCCGGGCGAGGGCGTACGTGCTGGCGGGGCGCGGCAGGCCGAGGTGCTCGCGCAGGGTCGTGCCCTCGTAGGAGCGGCGGAACAGGCCGCGCTCCCGCAGGAGCGGGACGGTTGTCTCGACGAACCGGGTCAGGTCCCGGCCGGGGTCGGCGGGGCGCAGGTGGAAGCCGTCCGCGGCGCCCTGGGCGAACCAGTCGCCGAGCAGGTCGGCGAGCCCGGCGGCGTCGGCCGGGGAGTGCAGCTCGACCGGGAGCGAGGCCAGGACCAGCAGCCGGTCGGGGTCGCGGCCGAGCGCCCGGGCGCGGGCGTGCAGCGCGGTGCGGGCGGTGCCGGCGGTCTGCGGGTCCTCGGCCCGGACCAGGGCGACGTCGGCCCGGGCGGCGGCCACCTCCCAGCGCGCCCCGCCGGGTTCCGGGCCCGCCCCGACCGGCGCGCCGTCCGCACCGTCCGGCCCGCCGGTCTCCCCGGTCGCGTCGACGACGGTCACCGGGCGGCCCTGCGGCGGACGGGGCACGATGGACGGCCCGCGGACCGCGAAGGTGCGTCCGGTGAAGTCGACGTGGTGCAGCTTGGCGCGGTCGACGAAGCGGCCGGTGGCCCGGTCGCGGATCTCCGCGTCGTCCTCCCAGCTGTCCCAGAGCAGCCCGACGACGTCGGCGACCTCGCCGGCCTCCGACCAGACCGCGGCGGCCGGGGCGGTCGGACGGGGCTCCCGCCCGGTGGGGGCGGAGGCGAGGGCGTGCGGGCGTCCGACGAGCGCGGCCTCGGTCTCGGTGGTGGACGCCTCCACCGTCCAGCCGGCCCGGCCGCGGCTGACCCAGTCCAGGGTCGCCACGGCGGTGGAGACGTGGAACGGCTCGGTGTGGGTGGTGGTCACCGTGGGGACCAGTCCGATCCGTTCGGTGGCGGGCGCGATCCGGGCGAGCACCGCCAGCGCGTCCGGGCCGGCGCCGCCGAAGCGATCGCCGAGGGTGACGAAGTCCAGGGTGCCGCGTTCGGCGAGCCGGGCGAGGGCGATGTGGTGGGCGGCGTCGTAGCGGGGCGGGAGCTGCGGGGCGTCCAGGGCGACGGCCAGCCGCAGCTCCCGCCCCGCTAC
>LIQL01000810.1 GCA_001418405.1 Streptomyces diastatochromogenes
CAGGCGTGTGAACTCACCGGTCGGGATGTTCGTTGGGGTGGGTGGGAGAATGACAGCCGGTCCTGGGGCGATCCGATCGGGAGAGGGATGTGACGGCGACACACATGCAGCCGCAGCCGCGGCCGTCCGGGCGGGGGATCCGCCGTCGCACCCGCGGGGGCCAGGCGCGCCGGGCGGCCCGGGACGTGGTGGGGCTGGTCCTGCTGCCGTTGCCGCTGCTGGTGGCGGTGGCGCCGATGGCGTTCGCCGGGGGCGGGACCCGGCGCTGGTTCGGGCGCGGGGAGAACCAGCGGGCCGATGCGCAGGCCGCCAAGGACGCCGCGGCGGCGGCGTTCTACGAGCTCGACAGCACCCACCGGGACCTGCGGATCTCGGTGGAGACGATCACCGCGGTCGACGACTCCCAGCGGGCCCGGCAGGCTGCCGTGGAGTACGAGAGCTTCGGGCAGCGGATCGACCAGGTCAGCCAGGGGTACATCACGGCGGTCGACTCCCATGATCTCGACCGCGACGATGTCGACGGTGCCGCGCTGGCGCGGGCCCGGGCCGATCTGACCCGGGCGCGGGAGGAGCTGGAACGGGTCCGCGGGGAGCTGGACTGGTTCGCGCAGAGCCTCACGCCGTTGCTGCAGAACGCCGAGACGCAGCTGGCGCGGGTGGCTCCGGCCGTGGAGCAGGCCCGGCAGGCGCTCCTGGCGGCGAGCAACGCGCTGGATGCGGTGCGGGGGCAGGGCCTGCGGGCGGACGACCTCGCGGCCCGGCTGGCGGCGCTCGGTCCTGAGCTGACCAAGTTGAACCAGGGGGCCGGGCAGCACGGCGTGCCGGCCACCATCCAGCGCGCGGAGGAGGTGCAGCGGCAGGCCGGGGCGATCCGGTCGGAGGCGGAGCGGCTGCCGGCGACCGCCGCGGAGATCGACAAGCGGCTGGTGTCGCTGCGCACCCGCGCGGAGGCCATCACCACCCGTGCCCAGCAGGTCGCCCCGGTCCTCAGCGAGCTGCGGCGGCGGTACAGCGCGGCCTGCTGGCAGGACCTCCAGAACGTGCCGGAGCAGGCGGTGGAATCGGTCGGGCGGGCGCGGGCCGCGCTCCAGGAGGCCGGGCAGGCCCGCACGGAACAGCGCTGGGCGGACGCCACCAGTCGGTTGGCGACGGTGCGGGCGCTGCTCAACACCACCGACGAGGCGGTGTCGGCGGCCGGGGACCGCCTGCGGCGGCTGGACGCGGTGGCGGCCGACCGGCAGCAGGAGGTCGAGCGGACCCGCTTCGCCGTCCGGGACGCGCAGCGGCTGGCGATGTCCGGGCGCAGCACGCCCGACCCCCGGCACGCCGGGCCGCTGGACGAGGCGGTGGCCCGGTTGGACCGCGCGGTCCAGGGGCTGGAGGGCCGGCATCCCGACTGGTGGCACTTCCTGACCGAGACCGAGGCGGTGCGGGAGACGGCGGCCCGGGTGGTGCAGGAGATCCGGGACGAGCGGGGCGGGACGACGACCAGCGGTCGCTGAGGCGGCGGGGAAGCCGAGGCAGGTGGGGCGGGGCGCCGGACCGTCTCCCGGGCGGCGCCGGGGGACGGCGGTCACGGCGGGTGGTCGGCCCGTCCCCGCAATGGCATGAAAGGCCCACGTGTCGGATGCTGGAGTCCTGAGTGAGTACGGCCCAGGCGGCTCATCTGCGCGAAGGAGGCCGGACATGGCTGCTACCGGTGCACCTGGCCACGTGCTGCACAAGCCCGCGAACCCCCTCCGCCGGTACAGGAGGCGGCGTGCCCAGATCAACGAGCACCTGCCCGTCGACCACCGGCTGAGCCGGGTCTACCGCATCGGCGCGGGCGTGATGGGGCTGGTGCTGGTGGCGTTCGGCATCCTCGGCCTGACCCACCACATCGGGTTCTTCGACACCGGCGGTGCGACCGCGGCCGGGTTGAACACCAACGGTTCGCTCAGCGTGCTCTCGATCGTCGTCGGCGCGCTGCTCATCGCCGGCATGGTGCTCGGCGGGAACTTCGCCTCCACCCTCAACATCGTGCTCGGCGGGCTGTTCCTGCTGAGCGGGTTCGTGAACCTCGGGCTGTTGCAGACCGACGCGAACTTCCTCGCCTTCAAGATCCAGAACGTGCTCTTCAGCTTCGTGGTGGGGCTGTTGCTGCTGGTGTTCGGGATGTACGGACGGGTCAGCGGCGGTCTGTCGCACGACAACCCCTACTGGCGCGCCCGGCACCCGGAGGAGGCCGAACGCTTCGAGCGCGGGGAGTTGCACCCGGTGTCCGGGATGACGGCCGGACGGCAGTCGGCGCGGGTGCGGATGCAGGGCGCCTGGCACGGCGGGCAGGGCTCGCTCGGCCCCGGAACCAGCCGCACCGGCCCGCACCCCCGGCACACCGGTGCGCACTCCGAGGCGGGCCCGGCGGCGAGTGCCGGCGCGGCGGGCGCCGGGAAACCGGGCGGCGCGCCCCCGGCCGGCAGCTCCGAGGAGTTGTGAGGCGGGCCGCTCGTCGACGGACCGCCGGCCGGGCCGGCGGCCCAGGGCGTACGGGGCGCACCGCGGGGCGGACAGCCGCGCGGTGCGCCCCGACGGTTGCCGGGGCGCACCGCGCGGCTGT
>LIQL01000811.1 GCA_001418405.1 Streptomyces diastatochromogenes
ACCCCCACCGGCCTCCCCCGCCGGGTGCGTCAGGCCAGCCTGGCCCCGCAGCTCAGGACCGACCAGGGCGCCGAGCCCCCGGCGGACCAGCCGGCCGCGGCGGCCGCACCGGCCGTGGACGACCGGGACGCCGAGGCGGTGCGGGCCCGGATGTCCTCGCTCCAGCGCGGCTGGCAGCGCGGCCGGCGGGAGAACGGCGAGGCCCCCCACACCCCCACACCCCCGGACCCGGGCACCCCAGACGGTGCCGCCGGGGGCGCAACAGCACCACGAACCACATCGGGAGAGGACGGTCCATGACCGCACCGAAGGCAGCCGCTTCCACCACCGCCTCGCCGCACGGATCCGGGGAGTTGAACTGGCTCCTGGACGAGCTCGTCGAGCGGGTCGGCAGCATCCGCAAGGCACTGGTCCTCTCCAGCGACGGCCTGGCCACCGGCGCCTCCAAGGACCTCACCCGCGAGGACAGCGAGCACCTGGCCGCGGTGGCCTCCGGCTTCCACAGCCTGGCCAAGGGCGTCGGCCGGCACTTCGACGCCGGGCAGGTCCGCCAGACCATGGTCGAGCTGGACGACGCGTTCCTCTTCGTCAGCGCGGCCGGCGACGGCAGTTGCCTGGCGGTCCTCGCCGACGCCGACTCCGACGTCGGGCTGGTCGCCTACGAGATGACCCTGCTCGTCAAGCGGGTGGGCACCCACCTGGGCACCGCGCCCCGGTCCTGACCGGCCGGCCGAGTACGACTACGGTGACGCCATGACCGAGCAGGAGGGCCGGCCGGCACCGCAACGCCATCCGGCCCGTTGGTTCGACGACGACGCGGGGCCCGTCGTCCGTCCGTACGCGATGACGCGCGGGCGCACCCGCACGGCCGCCGAGGGGCGGTTGGACCTGATCGCGCTGGTGGTCGCGGAGAGCCGGGCCGAGGGGACGATCACGGACCAGACGCTCTCGCCGGAGCACGTCGACATCGTCGAGCTGTGCCGCGACGCGCCGCAGTCGGTCGCCGAGCTGGCGGCCGAGTTCGACCTGCCGGTCGGCGTGGTCCGGGTCCTCATCGGCGATCTGCTGGACGCCGGGCTGGTCCACGTCACCCGCCCGGTGCCGCCGGCGGAGCTGCCGGACGAGCAGGTGCTGCGCGAGGTCATCGACGGCCTGCGCGCGCTGTGACGGCGCGGCCGGACGCCGCAGCGGACCGCACCACCGCCCGCCCCTGACCCGGGCGGGCGGCGCCCGTCCCCGGCCCGCACCGCCCCGCGCCAGGCGCGCCCGGCGCCCGACTACGGTTGCCGTGATCATCCGTCACCCCCCCGCCGGCCGGCACACCGTGCCCGTCCCCGGAC
>LIQL01000812.1 GCA_001418405.1 Streptomyces diastatochromogenes
GTGAAGTACAGCCCGGACGGCGAGGTGGTGCTGGTCTCGGCCAGTGCGCTCGGCGACCGGGTGGAGCTGCGGGTCGCGGACCGGGGCCCCGGGGTGCCGGACAGTGCCAAGGACCGGATCTTCGAGCCGTTCCAGCGGTACGGGGATGCCCCGCGGGGCGCCGGGGTGGGGCTGGGGTTGGCCGTGGCCCGTGGTTTCGCGGAGGCGGTCGGCGGGACGTTGGCGGCGGAGGACACTCCGGGGGGCGGCATGACGATGGTGCTGACGATGCCGGCCGCCGCGGGGCTGCCGCCGGTCCGTCCTGATCTGCCGGCGCAGGCGACGACGTGAGGCGGGACCCTGGTGGACGTGGCTGCGGCGGGTCGCGGCCGTGCTCCGGTGACGGTGCGGTCCCGCCGCGTGGCCCGGGAGGGGGCCGTGGTCCGGGAGCGGGCCGTTGCACCGGTCGGCCGGCACCGGCCGCACTCTTGACTTGGTCGGCGGGCGTCTCCCGTCGGCGACCGACACCGCGAGGAGAACGCCAGTGAACCGGGTGCTTGTGGTTGATGACGAGCCGCAGATCGTTCGCGCCCTTGTGATCAACCTGAAGGCGCGCAAGTACGAGGTGGACGCGGCCCCGGACGGGGCCACGGCCCTGAAGCTCGCCGCGGCCCGCCACCCCGACGTGGTGGTCCTGGACCTGGGACTGCCCGACATGGACGGTGTGGAGGTCATCAAGGGGCTGCGCGGCTGGTCGCGGGTGCCGATCCTGGTGCTGTCCGCGCGGCAGACCTCGGACGAGAAGGTGGAGGCGCTGGACGCGGGTGCCGACGACTACGTGACGAAGCCCTTCGGGATGGACGAGCTGCTGGCGCGGTTGCGGGCGGCCGTGCGCCGGGCGGAGCCGACCGGGCCGGCGGACGACGAGGTGATCGTGGAGACCGAGGGCTTCACGGTCGACCTGGCGGCGAAGAAGGTCAACCGGGGCGGTCGGGACATCCGGCTGACGCCGACGGAGTGGCACCTGCTGGAGGTGCTGGTCCGCAACCAGGGGCGGTTGGTCAGCCAGAAGCAGCTGCTGCAGGAGGTGTGGGGTCCGTCGTACGGGACGGAGACCAACTACCTGCGCGTCTACATGGCGCAGCTGCGGCGGAAGCTGGAGGGTGACCCGTCGCACCCGCGGCACTTCATCACGGAGCCGGGAATGGGATATCGGTTCGAGGGGTGAACGCGGACCGGCCGTGAGCCGGCTGCCCGTGGGGGTTGTCCTGGGGGACGGCGCGGGGG
>LIQL01000813.1 GCA_001418405.1 Streptomyces diastatochromogenes
CGTTGTCAGTGGTCGCCCGTACGGTAGTGCCCGTATCTATCCGAGCTGCTGGCGCTTCTCGGACCCGCCCCGCTTCCGTGGCCAAGGACACGGGAGCGGGGCTTTTTTCTGCTCTCCCTTCCGTGGAGGTTCTTCCGTTCAGTTGCTGCTGGGGGATGCCAGGCGCCGGGTGTCGGTGCCGAAGGCCAGGTGGGTGGACCTGGTGGCGAGGAGCCAGGTGTCGTCGATCTTGCGGAACGTGTCCTCGTAATGGCCCACGTTGGTGGGGTGTTGCGGCGGGACCATGCCTTCGCTGAAGCCGTCGATGCGGTAGGTGGTGAGGTAGGACGTGGCGGTTGCCGTTGTGGGGGAGGTGACGGTCACCAGGATGTTCGTCATCAGACGGCGTGACAGGCGATCGGGCGGCCGGGTGCCGAAGTACTCGCTCAGGGCTGCGCGGCCTGCGATGCGGCGGCTGCCGTGCGGCCATTCCCAGATGCCGTCGGGCGTGAAGAGCTCGGCCACGGAACTGGGGTTTCCGAGGTCGAGACGGTGGACGAAGTCGATGATCAGCCGCTCGCAGGCGCGCTCGGCGAGTAGCCGTTCCAAGGGGGTGATTGCTGCATCGGTCATGGGCGGTCCTGGGGTGTGCCGGTTGGGAGTGGGGTCGTGCGCTCGGGGTGAGGGCGGATCTACCGGGTCGGGTGCTGCGGAGAGGTGAGGACCTGGTCGTTCGGCGCGGATGCGGTGAGGGGGCGTTGGGAGGCGGCGCCTGGGGCGGTGCTCTTGGCGGTGCCGCAGGCGGCCTGGGCTATGTAGTCGTTCATGGCGTCGTCGATCGGGCTGGTGACGGGCTGGTTGTTGGCGTCGAGCTTCTGGTAGCGGGTGAGGTTGAAGCCGAGCGAGACCTGGCGGCGGCCGTCCGGGCTGGAGAGGGACCAGGTCATCGCACCGAGCACCAGCCCGTTGTGGCCCCAGAAGTCTCCGCAGGCGGAGGTCGTCTGCAGGAGGCCGAGGCCGTAACGCATGAAGGAGCCCTCGATCGGCACCGTCGTCTTCATCTGGCGCAGCTCTGCCGGGGCGAGCAACTCGCCACCGAGCAGGGCGCGGTAGAAGCGATTGAGGTCGGGCATGGTCGATATGAGGGAGCCGGCCGTGGCGGCCCAGGACATGTTGTAGACGCTGAAGTCGCGTGGCGGGTTGAAGCCGCCGTAGGCAGCCTCGTACATCTTCGCGTGCGGACCGGAGATGGTGGCCGACTGCGGGAAATAGGTGTGCCGTAGGCCGGCTTTGCGGATGACGTGGCGGGTGACGTACGACTCCGGGGATTGGCCGGTGACCTTGCGCAGCAACAGGCCGGCCAGGACGTAATTGGTGTTGGAGTAGTGGAAGCCCTGGCCCGGCCTGCCGAACGGGGGTGCCGCGATTCCCAGGCGGGCCAGCTCCTCCGGGGCGAACTGGCGGTAGCGATTGCCCTCGAAGCTGTCCGCGGTGTTGAAGACCGCTCCGGAGTATTCGCCGATGCCGCTGGTGTGGTTGAGCAAC
>LIQL01000814.1 GCA_001418405.1 Streptomyces diastatochromogenes
GCCCCGCACCCGTACCCGCCTCGCTCATCGCCGACGAACCCCCGCTCCCGATCGAGGTGCCCCACCCAACGAGGTACTGCCCGGCCCGCTCAGTGCCCGAAGGACTTGGCCGCGTCCCGCTCCAACCGCTGCTGCGTCCCCGCCACGTCCTTGGGGTCCTTCAAGAAGTCCTGAAGGTCCTTCCACTCGCCCTGCCCCGGCTTCCCCCCGAACGACGCCGGCGCCTGATCCGACATGTCGAACCGGAAGTCGTCCCCCGCCGCGACCAACGCCTGCGCGATCTTCCGCATCACGTCGTCCGCGTACGCCGCCCGGTCCAACTCCTTGTTCGGCGACAGGAAACCGCCCGCCTGCGCCCAGATCTTCGCCGCGTCCGTCGACGCCAGGAACGTCAACAACGCCTGCGCCGCCTTGGAGTCCTTCAGCGCCACCGCCACGTCCCCACCGGTCACCACCGGCGACTTGGCACCCACCGCGGGGAACGGGAACACCTTCGCGTCCGTCCCCACCTTCGCCTTCGTCTGCGCGATGTTCGCCGCCGCGAAGTCCGCCGACGACACCATCGCCGCCTTCGGCGCGTCACCCCCGGTGAACGTCTGCGTCACCGACGTCGGGAAGTCCGTCTGCAACGCCCCCGCATTGCCGCCCGCCAACAACTCCTTGCGGCCGAACAACTGCCCCAACGTGGTCAGCGCCCGCGTCACCGACGGATCCGTCCACTTCAGGTCATGCTTCGCCAACTGGTCGTACTTCTGCGGCCCGGCCTGCGACAGGTACACGTTCTCGAACCAGTCGGTCAGCGTCCACCCGTCCGACCCGCCCACCGACACCGGCTCCACACCCGACTCGGAGATCGTCTGCGCCGTCTTCAAGAACTCCGGCCACGTCTTCGGCTCGGACACCCCGGCGTTCTCGAAGACCTTCGCGTTGTACCAGACCAACGACTTGTTGCTGGCCTTGAAGTACACCCCGTACTCGGTGCCCCCGTGGGCCCCCAGCTCCCGCCACCCCTTGCTGAAGTTCTTCGCCAACTGCGCCTTGGCGTCCGCCCCGAGCGGCTTGAGCCACCCCTTCCCGGCGAACTCGTTCAACACCCCCACCTGCTGCAACAGCGCCACGTCCGGCGGTCCACCACCAGCGATCTTGGACCCGATGAAGCCCGCCATGTCATCGCCGCTGGGCACGAAGTCCACCTTCGCCCCGGTGCGCTGCTCGAACTCCGCCAGCACCTTGGTGAAGTTGTCCCGCTCGGCCCCCGTCCAGACCGCCGTCACCTGCAACCGGTGCCCGCTCAACTTCGGCAACGCCACCGTCGGCGCCGTACTCCCACCCCCCGACCCACCAC
>LIQL01000815.1 GCA_001418405.1 Streptomyces diastatochromogenes
GCTGGGCTGGGGCCGGGGTGAGCGAAAGAGACCGGTCGACACCGGGCAGGTGCCCACACACCGCACCAAGACGCCGATCGCGGCCAAGGCAACCAGCAGCAGCGCGTCACCCCGGCCCCAGCCCAGCCACACGCCGGCCCAGACGACCGACTCGCCCACTACCGCGAACTCGGCACCCTCAGCCCACCGAACTCAACGAACGGCCCCGGCCTGGTTTGTTGGACCGGGCACAGGGCCGCTACGGAATCAGCGTGGGCTCAGCCCGTCGAACGAGGCTGTCCAGGAAGGCTCCACGCCGTGATCACACGAGACACATCAAGATCGTTTCACGGTTCCTAGCGGCTACGAAACGGCCAACAGCGGTGTCTCACGACGTGGTTCCACGGAAGTCGTCGAGGGCGAACCGAGCTGAGCTGAGCCGTCCGATCACTTATGGCCGCCCACGGCATCGCACAATAGTTGCCGAACACCGCGAACAGGTCGGTAACCGAACGCGTTTGTGGCGGCAGTCGAGTCGTACACCCGGTCCAGGCGATCGGGCACCGGCCACCCCTGGTCACGGAATGCCCGCACGACGTCCGGAACCCGTCCGGCGAGCACCGCGCCCGCATCGCGGAACAGTGCAAGGCAGTCCTCGCGGTGAAACGGGTGCGGCCCGGAGATATTGAACCTGCCGGAAACGGTGGGGTGTGCCACGGCCAGGACCCCTGCCGCTGCTACATCGGCAACGTCGACTGCCCGGTGCAGTAGGTGGCGGGCCCGCACAGGCAGTGGCTCCGGAAAGCATCGCGATATGCGCAGCGTGACCGAAGAAACGGCGCAGGCGGCGACCAGCTCCTCTGCGGCCAGTTTGGTCTCGTCGTAGATGTCCCTGGGAAGCGGCGTGAGCCGCTCGTCCACCCAGACCGCACGGTCGGTGGGCACCAGGGCGTGTCCGTAGACACTCGTACTGCTGATGTAGAGAACCCGTCGGGCGCCGAGGCGGGCGGCGTCGTCGAGCAGGCTCGCGGTCGCGCCTACGTTCACAGCTCGGAACTCTTCATCGGTCAGGCGACCGACATGTGGGGCGTGCAGCGCGGCCGCATGGACCAGGACATCGGCCGACCGCAATGCGGCCAGTCGCACCGGACGGTCTCGCAGGTCTCCGACGACGCTCGTCCAGCGGCCGGGAATCCGGTCCACGCCGCGGACCACCCAGCCGGCTACGTCGAGTGCCTCAGCCAGGGCCGCTCCGACCCGGCCCGAACTTCCGGTAACCGCAACCAGCCCAACGGGGGCTCTTCTCGTCGCTAGGTGCACGCGTCCGACTGTACGGCGTGAACCGAACTCCCGAGGTGGAACAGCTGAACGGGGATGCGAACCGCGACCGCGAGCCGAGTCCGCCTCCCCGTTCAGCTGTTCCACCTCGCGAGTTCGGTTCACGCCGTACAGTCGGACGCGTGCACCTAGCGACGAGAAGAGCCACCGTTGGCGTGGTTG
>LIQL01000816.1:0-280 GCA_001418405.1 Streptomyces diastatochromogenes
GACGGTGGCGGTGCCGGCGAAGTCGCGGCCGACGTCCTGCGGCCGGATCCGGCCGGTGCAGACGACGCGGGCCGGATCCGGCCGCAGGACGTCGTCCGCGACTTCGCCGGCCCCGCCCCCGTCTTCCTGACCGCCCTCGACCAGGACTTCCCGCAACCGCACCGCATCAGCGGCGACCACGAGTTCCGCCGCACCGCCGCGGACACCCCGTACCGGCGGGTGCGCCAGGTCGACACCCTGCTGACCGTCGGCGGCATCCCCCTCTGGATCCCCACCGCGG
>LIQL01000816.1:316-1238 GCA_001418405.1 Streptomyces diastatochromogenes
CGGCGGTCCCCACGGTGCGGCCCCCGATGCCGCCGGGCTGACCGACCCGCCGTGGGCGCCGGCGCGGCTACAGGGCCCGGTCGAGGACCTCCGCGATCACCGTGTACGACACGATGTGCGCCCGGGTCGGGTCCCCGAGGGGCGGGAACGGCATCTGCCGCCCGTCCTCGTCGTGCCAGACGCGCCCCGCCACCAGTTCCGCCGCCATCTGCCGCGCGTAGTCCCGCGCCGCCTCCAGCCGTGCCCTCGGGGCGTCCTCCGCCCCGTCCGCGCCATCCGTGTTCCCCGCGCGTGCCTCGGCCACGTTCCACTCCTCCCTGTCGCGTCCCTGTCACGTCCCTGTGCGGGCCCCGGACCTCCTTCGAGGGGCGGGCGGTACCTGTCCGGCCGGGCCGCCCGGTAACCGTCACAAATCAGCCGACCCGTCCGACGCCCGCCGGCGGACCGTCGACCGACCCGCGCCCGTGCGGATCCGCGAAGACGCTTCGATAGGGTCTTCTGACCGCTGTTACTGACCACTGTTGAAAGGATCTGACATGGGTGTGACCAGGGAAGTCATTAAGGCCGGGGACGGCAAGAATTTCCCGAAGGCCGGCGACTCGATCACCATGCACTACACCGGAACGCTGGAGAACGGGCAGAAGTTCGACTCCAGCCGCGACCGGAACGAGCCGTTCGTCTGCGACATAGGCGTCGGCCAGCTGATCCAGGGCTGGGACGAGGGCGTTCCCCAGATGTCGCTGGGCGAGCGCGCGAAGCTCGTCATCACCGCCGATTACGGCTACGGCCCGCGCGGCGTCCCCGGCGTCATCCCGCCGAACGCCACCCTCGTCTTCGACGTGGAGCTGCTCGCGATCAATTGATCGACCGGCGGCCGGTGGGGGGCGGGCCGTGGGCCGGGGAGCGGTGACCCCCTGGCCGA
>LIQL01000817.1 GCA_001418405.1 Streptomyces diastatochromogenes
CCCCCGGAGCGTGCCCCACCCGCAGACCCGCGCAGCAAACCAGCGGTAACCGCCCCGTACACGCACCATTCCTGCGTATCTGCGCAGCATTCATTTCTTGTCGCCAGAATCGGCCGCTCCGTACCGTGAATTGCCCCCGGTGACGACCACTCACGGTCCGTCACCCGGCGGGCAGTGGAAACGGATCCCAGGAAGCGGAGGCCCTTTCTGTGCCCACCACCCAGCCCGGCGGCGCACTGCTGAACGCGGTGCACCGCACCCCCCGCGCCCGGCGCTACCTGCTCTGCCGGCCCACCCACTTCGCCGTCGAGTACGCCATCAACCCGTGGATGCGCGAGGACGCCGACGTCGACACCGCACGGGCCCTGGCCCAGTGGGAGGACCTGGTCCGCGCCTACCGCGACCACGGCCACACCATCGAGACCGTCCAGCCCGCCCCCGGCCTGCCCGACATGGTCTTCGCCGCGAACTGCGCGGTCGTCGTGGGCGGCCGCGCCTTCGGCTCGCTCTTCCACGCCCCGCAGCGCCGCCCGGAATCCCGCGAGTACGAGATCTGGTTCAAGGCCGCCGGCTACGACCTCTACCGGCCCGAATCGGCCTGCGAGGGCGAGGGCGACCTCGTCCCCGTCGGCGGCTACGTCCTCGCCGGCACCGGCTTCCGCACCACCCGCGCCGCCCACGCCGAGGTCCAGGAGCACTTCGGCCTCCCGGTGATCGGCCTCCAGCTGACCGACCCGTACTTCTACCACCTGGACACCGCCCTCTTCGTCCTCGACGACGGCCTGGGCAGCGGCGACGCGGCGGGCGACACCGGCGGCGCGGCCGTCGCCTACTACCCCGAGGCGTTCTCCCCCGGCAGCCGCGAGGTGCTGCGCCGGCTGTTCCCCGACGCCGTCCTCGCCACCCGCGACGACGCCCTCGCCTTCGGCCTCAACTCGGTCTCCGACGGCCGCCACGTCTTCATCGCCCCCCAGGCCACGCAGCTGATCGACCGACTCACCGCCCGTGGCTACGTCCCCGTCCCCGTCGACCTCTCCGAGTTCCACAAGGCCGGCGGCGGCATCAAGTGCTGCACCCAGGAGCTGCGCCCATGACGACCGCACCCACCACGTCCCCCGACGCCCGCACCGCCACCGGCCGTTCCTCCGCCGCCCTGATCGCGGCCGAAAAGCCCGTCCTCGCCCACAACTACCACCCCCTCCCCGTGGTCATCTCCCGCGCCGAGGGCGCCTGGGTCGAGGACGTCGAGGGCCGCCGCTACCTCGACATGCTGGCCGGCTACTCGGCCCTCAACTTCGGCCACCGCCACCCGGCTCTCATCGCGGCCGCCCACCGCCAGCTCGACGCGCTCACCCTGACCTCCCGCGCCTTCCACCACGACCGCCTCGCGCAGTTCTCCGAGGGCCTCGCCGACCTCACCGGCCTGGACATGGTCCTTCCCATGAACACCGGCGCAGAGGCCGTCGAGAGCGGCATCAAGCTCGCCCGCAAATGGGCCTACGAGGTCAAGGGCGTCCCCGCCGACCAGGCCACCATCGTCGTCGCGGGCGGCAACTTCCACGGCCGCACCACCACCATCATCAGCTTCTCCGACGACGAGGACGCCCGCGCCGGCTTCGGCCCCTACACCCCCGGCTTCCGCACCGTCCCCTACAACGACCTCGCCGCCCTCGAAGCCGCCCTCGACGACACCACCGCCGCCGTCCTGATCGAACCCATCCAGGGCGAGGCCGGCGTCATCATCCCCGACGACGGCTACCTCGCCGGCGTCCGCGCCGCGACCACCCGCGCGGGCTGCCTCTTCATCGCCGACGAGAT
>LIQL01000818.1 GCA_001418405.1 Streptomyces diastatochromogenes
CGGTGTACTCGGGCGAGCCGACGAAGCCGCCGGCATCGGTCAGCGTCGTCACGCCGGGCACCTGGGCGATCCCGAAGTCGGTGAGCACCACCCGTTCGGTGCCGCGCTCCAGCAGCACGTTGGCCGGTTTGACGTCGCGGTGCAGCACGCCCCGGGCGTGCGCGGCCCGCAGCGCGCCCAGCAGCGCCAGCCCGATCCGGGCCGCCTCGGCCGGCGGAAGCGGTCCGCCGGACGCCAGCCGGTCGGCCAGCGACGCGCCCTCCACCAGCTCCATCACGATCCACGGCCGCCCGTCCTGCTCGACCACGTCGTGCACCACGATCACGTGCGGATGCTTGACCTGGGCGACCGTGCGCGCCTCCCGCATCGCCCGGTCGCGCTGCACCCGCGCCTCGGGCTCCGCCACCAGGTCGTCCACGTTGACTTCCTTGACCGCCACATGACGGCCCAGCAGTTCGTCCGTGGCCCGCCAGACCGTGCCCATGCCGCCGCGGCCCAGACGTATCTCCAGCCGGTACCGGTCACCGATCAGTCGGCCTTCTCCCCCGAAGATCCCCATGGCCACATCCTGCCGCACGGCCACCGGGCGGACGGGGGCGGCTCCCGCCCCGCGCACGCCTCAACTCCGCACCCATCAGCGCGCGTTACCACCATTGGGGCGCACCCTCCGCCCCACCTGCGCCGGCAGCGAAATGGGCCGGGAACCCCCCGCCCCTGTGATCCACTGGCTGCCATGGAGGCAGTCATAGCGAGCGTCGTCGCGGTCTTCGGGACCCTGCTGGGTTCCGCCATCACCCACCACTTCCAGCGGCGGTCCGCCGACCGCAGCGAGCAGTTCGCCCGCGCGCAACGGCTCCGCCAGGAGCGGATGGACGCGTACTGCGCGTACGCGGCGGCGCTCCTGGAGTACCGGCGGGTCCTGGTCCACCGCTGGTTCGTGCGGCACGAGGAGGGCCGCTGCGGCGAGGACACCGTGGAGCTGCGCGAGGAGGTCTACAAGGCCCGGTGCGCGGCCCAAGAAGCCATGTTCCGCGCCCAGATGGTCTCCGACGACCCGGCCGTCCTCGAATGCAGCGAACAGATCCTGGAGCAGGTGACGGAGATCCACTGGGCCCCGGACCTCGCCGCCTTCACCAGCCTGCGGGACGCCACCCGCCGCGGCATCCGCGAATTCGTGGCGGTCACCGCCCGCCGCGTGCGGTGACCGCGGCCCGCCCGGAACGGATCGACGCCCTGCCGCACCGCGTACCGTGACCCCCGCACGGATCTTGATCAACTCGCGACACACGGAGCGGAACCTCCCCCGCCCCCGGACCCGTCCTTGACACAGTGAGGCGGCGGCAGCGGCGGCACCGGCGACGACTCCGCCACGGCGACGAGCGGCACGGAAACGGGGATCGGGCATGGTCATGCGGGACGGCGACGTGCTGGACGTCCGTCCGGGCGGCGCCCCCTCCCGCGCCGCCCCCGAGGACCACGGCGCGTACCACACCACCGCGTTCTTCCTGACGCTCTACGCGTCCGCGCTCGCCGCCTGGACGGTCTACGGCATCGTCCAGGGGGACGGCTCCCTCTGGGACTTCGTCGAGGGGCTCTTCAACCCCGGCGCCTCCCCCGCCTCCCAACTGGTCGGCCCCTACGAGTGGGCCTTCGCCGCCGCGTTCCTCGCGACCGCCGGACTCGCCGTCGCCCACCGGCGCGCGGCCCGCAGCGCCGCGCTCTTCTCCGGGTGCTTCCTGCTGGCCGTCTCGCTGCGCGAGGCGGTCGGCCTGTTCGACGCGGCCTACCGGGACCAGTACGCCACCGACCCGCTCGGCGGGTGGGCGCTGGCCACCCGGGTGCTGGGCCTGGTGGTGGCGGTGGCCGTGCTGACCACGATGTTCCCGGCGGCCGAGCACCGCCGG
>LIQL01000819.1 GCA_001418405.1 Streptomyces diastatochromogenes
CCACCACCGCCGCCCCGCCCGTTCACCGGGCGGGGCGGCGGTGGTGGTGAAACGTGTTCTCATCTCGACCGCCCGTTGCTACCGTGCCCCCGCCCTGACGCTGCATCAGTTCAGTTCTCCGGGAGGACGGCCATGCGCGCCCTGATAGCAGCCGCGGTCGGCCTGGCCGCGGCGCTCGCCCTCATCTTCACCGTCACCGCGATCGGCGCCCCCGAGGGCCGCACCTCCCCCAAACCGCTGTTGACCACCGTCCCTGCACACCCCTGAGGGAGGGCTGCCACCGCCATGCGCCGAACCCCGCCCGGCAAAGGGGCGCACCCGTCAAAGCCGCCGAGAGGGATGCGCCGCACCGCGAGCCTCGTCCTGCTCGGCCTCGCCGCCTTCTTCACCGCCCTGTCCCCGCTGATGCGGTGGTACGCCTTCCCCCGCCTCGCCAAGATCCCGCCCAGCCAGTACCAGGACATGGTGCTGGAGGCCCGGCCCGCCACCCTGCTCGACTACGGCACCATGAAGGCCCGGCAGGTTCCCAAGGTCACCATCGTGCAGACCCTCAAGGGCGACGTCGCCGAGGCCCACCGGATCGAACGCAGCACCGGTCGCGACGTCGTGGTCTGGAACGCGCTCTCCTACGTGGCCGGCCCCGACGGCAAGATGGTCTCCGAGATCCCCGAGCGCTACATCTTCGACGCGCACTCCCAGGACCCGGTCCACGCCGCCGGCGAGATGGTCGACGGCGACCCCGTGCGCCGGTCCGGCATCGAGTACAAGTGGCCGTTCCTCACCGAGAAGCGCGACTACTCCTACTTCGACCCGCAGACCCGCACCTCCGCCCCCATCCACTACAAGGGCACCCGGACCTTCCACGGCCTGGAGGTCTACTACTTCGAGCAGACCATCCCCTGGACCAAGGTCCCACTCCCCAAG
Organism: Streptomyces diastatochromogenes; assembly: GCA_001418405.1. Taxonomy (GTDB): domain Bacteria; phylum Actinomycetota; class Actinomycetes; order Streptomycetales; family Streptomycetaceae; genus Streptomyces; species Streptomyces albulus_C. The sequence continues at coordinate 925 of LIQL01000819.1, forward strand.
AAGATGCCGGTCAAGGGCATCACCCCGCAGGCCGTCGAGAAGATGGGCACCACCCGCTGGTATTCCACCACGCGGATGTTCTGGGTCGACCCGGTCACCGGAGCCCCGGTCAACGGCGAGGAGATCCACAAGGAGGAGCTGCGCGGCGGCCAACTGCTGCCCGGCGGCGGCAAGGTCACCGCCTTCGCCGGTCACGTCAAGATGCGCGCCGACTACGTCGACTCCACGCTGGCCCTCGTCACGTCCCAACGCACCCTCGTCCTGCTGCTCACCAGCTACCTCCCGTGGGGCTTCCTGGGCCTCGGTGCGATCCTCCTCGCCCTCAGCCTGCACCTGGAGGCCCGCGGTCGACGGCCCCGCCCCGCCCCCGCGCCACCGGCGGCCGAGGGCGTTGTCAGTGGTGCGCCGTAGCGTGGAGACATGACGCCGAAGAACCGACCGCACCGCCCCCGAACGCCGTGCCGCGCCCGGGAGTTGACGCGCCCCGCGGCCCTGGGAGGGCGCGCCGCGCGAGACCGCCCGCCGCGCAGCGGGACCGCCCCGCCCGGCGGGCCGTCACCCCCGCCGCAGCCGTGCCGAGGTGTGCCGGGTCGCCTCGGCCGTCGACGGGTCCTCCGGCCAGGGGTGCTTGGGGTAGCGGCCGCGCAACTCCGCCCGGACGGACCGGTAACCGTCCCGCCAGAAGGAGGCCAGGTCCGCCGTGACCGCCGCCGCCCGACCGGCCGGGGAGAGCAGGTGCACCAACACCGGCACCCGCCCGCCCGCCACCCGCGGCGACTCCCGCAGTCCGAACAACTCCTGCAACTTGACGGCCAGTACGGGCTGCTCGCCCTCGTAGTCCACGCGGACCCGGGACCCGCTCGGCACCTCGATCCGCTCCGGCGCCAGCTCCTCGAAGCGCACCGCCTCCCCGGTCGCCCACGGCAGCAGCCGGGGCAGCGCCTGGCCCGCGTCCACCCGTCCCAGGTCGGCCCGCCGCCGCGCCCGCCCCAACTCCGGCCCCAACCAGTCCTCGACGCGCTCCAGCAGCGCCGCGTCCGACACGTCCGGCCACGGCGCGCCCAACTCCCGGTGCAGGAAGGCCATCCGCTCCCGCACCGCGGTCGCCCCGGGCGTCCACCGCAGCAGCCCGAGCCCCTCCCGCCGCAGGCCGTCGACGACCGCGTCCCGCAACAGCGCCGGATCCGGCGCGGTCAGCGGCCGGGCCGTCAACTCGATCGCGCCCAGCCGGGACACCTGCCGGGCCACCACCTCCCCGTCCGCCCAGTGCACCTCCTCCCCGGCGGCGTACAGCGCCCCCGCCGCGGTGCGGGCGGTCTCCTCGTCGATCACCGCCGCGAGCCGGATCCGCGCGGCCGCCGCGGTGACCGGCCGGTCCGCCACCGCGACCGCCAGCCACGGCGCGTCCCGCAGCCGCGACCCGTCCCCGTCCCGGCCCCCGGCCAGATCGGCGCCGGTCCCGGACGCCATCAGATAGCCGCCGGCGCCGCGCGCCCGGGCCACCCGCTCGGGGAAGGCCAGCGCCGCGATCAGCCCCGCCACCGCGTCGTCGGACCCGGTGCCCCCGGCGGCCGGCTGCGGACGCCCGCCGTCCTCCCGCGCGGGGCCCCCGTCCGTCGTCGCGAGCCGCCGCGCCTCCTGCCGCCAGCGCGCCGCGTAGGCGTCACCGCCCCGGCGCGCGGTGCGCCACGCGGCGGCCAAGTCGTCCCCGTAGGACCGCGGCGGTTCCTCGCTGAGCAGCGCCACCACCTCCGCCGCGCGCCGTGTGCCGACCTCGGCCCCGCCGTCCACCAGGGCCCGGGCCAACCGCGGGTGCAGCCCGAGCCGCGCCATCCGCACGCCCCGTCCGGTCGACCGGCCCGCGCCGTCCACCGCGCCGATCGCCGCCAGCACCTCCTGGGCCGCGGCCAGCGCCCCGCCCGGCGGCGCGTCGAGCAGCGCCAGCCCGCTCGCCGTCGGATCGCCCCAACATGCCACCTGGAGGGCGAACGCCGTCAGGTCGGCGACCTTGATCTCCGGGTCCGGGAAGCGCGGCAGCCGCCCGTCCTCCGCCTCGGCCCAGCAGCGGTAGACCACCCCGGGCCCCTGCCGCCCGGCCCGCCCGGCCCGCTGCCGCCCGGCCGCCCGCGAGGCCCGTACGGTCGCCAGCGCGCTGAGCCCGCGCGCATGGTCCCGCCGTGGCACCCGCGCCAGCCCGCTGTCCACCACGGTCCGGACCCCCGGCACGGTCAGGCTCGACTCCGCCACGGAGGTCGCCAGCACCACCCGACGCACCCCGTCCCCACCGGCCAGCACCGCGTCCTGCACCTCGGCCGGCGCCCGCCCGTGCACCTGCAGCACCTCGGCGTCCACCCCGGCCAGCTGCCCCGCGACCCGCGCGATCTCCCCGACGCCGGGCAGGAAGCACAGCACGTCACCGGTCTGCTCGCGCAGCGCCCGCCGCACCACGGCGGCGACGTGCGCCAGCAGCGCCGGATCCACCCGCATCCCGTGCGCCGGCGCGACCGGCCGCTCCGGCGGCGCCCACACGACGTCCACCGGGTACGAGACCCCCTCGGCCGCCACCACGGGCGCCGGCTCCCCGTCGCCGCCCAGCAGCCGCGCCCATCCCTGGGCGTCGGTCGTCGCGGAGGCGGCCAGCAGCTGCAACTCCGGACGCAGCGTCGCCCGAACGTCGAGGAGGAAGGCCGCACAGGTGTCGGCGTCCAGGTGCCGCTCGTGACACTCGTCCAACACCACGACGTCCACCCCGGCCAGCTCCGGATCGCGCTGCAGCCGTTGCAGCAGCACCCCGGTGGTCACCACTTCCACCGCCGTGCGGGGTCCGACCCGCCGCTCCCCGCGCACCGTGAAGCCGACGCGGTCGCCCACCCGCTCGCCCAGCAGCCACGCCATCCGCCGGGTCGCGGCGCGGGCCGCGATCCGGCGCGGCTCGGCGACGAGGACCCGCCGCCGCGGCCCCGCACCGGTCAGCCCCGCGAGCTCCAGCGGCACCAGGGTCGTCTTGCCGGTGCCG
>LIQL01000082.1 GCA_001418405.1 Streptomyces diastatochromogenes
GGATCCCCCTCGGGCCCTACCCCCGTCCTCAGGCGACCAGTGCGCCGAAGGACTCCTGCTCGTCACGGCCGAAGCTGAGGACCTCGTCCTCGCGCAGCCGGCGCAGCGAGCGCCAGATGCTGGACTTCACCGTGCCGACACTGATGTTGAGGATGTCCGCGATCTCCGGGTCCGTGCGGCCCTCGTAGTAGCGCAGCACCAGCATGGTGCGCTGCGCCTCGGGCAGCCGGGCCAGCGCCTGCCACAGGACGGCGCGCAGCTCGGTGCCGCGCATGGCGTCCGCGTCGGCGGCGGTCTCGGGCAGTTCCTCGGTCGGGTACTCGTTGAGCCTGCGGCGGCGCCAGGCGCTGATGTGCAGGTTCGTCATGGTGCGGCGCAGGTAGCCGCCGAGCGCCGCCTTGTCGCTGATCCGGTCCCAGGCCCGGTAGGTCGAGAACAGTGCGCTCTGCAGCAGGTCCTCGGCCTCGTAGCGGTCGCCGGTCAGGTGGTAGGCGGTGGCGTACAGGGAGGCGCGGCGCTCCTGGACGTAGGCAGTGAAGGCCGCTTCGGCCTCCGCCGCGTCCGCCGCGGTGCGCCGGTCCCCCGTCTCCCCGTACTGCGCTCCCCCGTCGGTGTCCCCGCGGCCCGCGGTCCCCCCGTTGGGCCCCTGGGACACCATCGTCGCGTCGATGGCCACCATGTACGGCGGCCGGTGACGCCCGGTGCCGCGAGGGCACCCCCGTCCTCCCCCAAGCCCTCGGCTGCGCTCGGGCAGGGAGGTGCCCCCCTCCGCACCGGACTTCTCACGCCCGATGTCATGGAGGCGCGTGACGACCGCACCGGAAGTCGTGCCGTGCAGGGTGTTCTTCATCGCGCTGCCCCCCGTCGATCGAGCCAGTTCGTTCGGTGTGTCCCGGTCGAGATCCTCCGCTGCGGAGTTGATCTCTCCCGGCTGCCAAAAGACTGCCAACCCAGTTTCATCGCGTTGTCCGTCGTCTGTCACAGGCGTGTCACAGGGCCGGGGGCGGTGCGGCGTGGCTCCGTCACGACTGGCGGTCGGGCCCGGTGGACGGCGCCGGACCGCCGGCGGTCGATCTACCGGCGCCCCATGCGCCAGAATGGCGAGCGTGCCTTTCCTGTTGCTGATCGAGGACGACGACGCCATCCGCACGGCCCTCGAACTCTCGCTGTCCCGCCAGGGTCACCGCGTGATGACCGCGGCGACGGGCGAGGACGGCCTGAAGTTGCTGCGCGAGCAGCGGCCGGACCTGATCGTGCTGGACGTGATGCTGCCGGGCATCGACGGCTTCGAGGTGTGCCGGCGGATCCGGCGCACGGACCAACTGCCGATCATCCTGCTCACCGCGCGCAGCGACGACATCGACGTGGTCGTGGGCCTGGAGTCCGGCGCCGACGACTACGTCGTCAAGCCCGTGCAGGGCCGGGTGCTGGACGCCCGGATCCGCGCGGTGCTGCGGCGCGGGGAGCGGGAGTCCAGCGATTCGGCGACGTTCGGCTCGCTGGTGATCGACCGGTCCGCGATGACCGTCACCAAGAACGGCCAGGACCTGCAACTGACCCCGACCGAGCTGCGCCTGCTGCTGGAGCTGAGCCGTCGCCCCGGGCAGGCGCTGTCCCGGCAGCAGTTGCTGCGGCTGGTGTGGGAGCACGACTACCTGGGCGACTCACGGCTGGTGGACGCCTGTGTGCAGCGGCTGCGCGCGAAGGTGGAGGACGTCCCGTCCTCGCCGACGCTGATCCGCACCGTCCGCGGCGTCGGCTACCGGCTGGACGCGCCGCAGTGACGACGGCCACCCCGCACGACGGCGGGGCCGGGGAGGGGACGCGGGAGGCCGGGGACGGCGACGCGCCGGGCGGCCGGCTGGTGCGGCTGCTGCGCCGGGCCGCGGGCCTGCTGCGGCTGACGAGCCTGCGGCTGCGGCTGGTCGTGGTGTTCGCCCTGGTCGCGCTGACCGCGGCGGTCTCGGCGTCCGGCATCGCGTACTGGCTCAACCGCAACACGGTCCTGGACCGGACGCAGAACGCCGCCCTACAGGACTTCCGCAAGTCGCTGGAGGACAACACCCGCTCGCTGCCGCTGCGCCCGCGCTGCTCCGAACTCCAGGACACCGCGCGCCAGATGGCGGCCGGCCCGCAGAACTACGCGGTGCTGCTGATCGGGGTGGACCGCGAGGGCAAGGAGTGCGCGGCCACCACCGACAAGGACCTGCTGACCCTGGCGAACGTCCCGCAGGCGCTGCGCAACGCCGTCGACCAGGTGCGTCCGGTCGACGAGAACAACCAGGCCGCGCACCACCTGTACTGGCAGCGCAAGCAGGTCGGGGACGTCCCGTACCTGGTCGCCGGGGCGAAGGTGATCGGCGGCGGACCGACCGGCTACATGATGAAGTCGCTGGCCACCGAGCGGCAGGACCTGACGTCGCTGGGCTGGTCGCTGGGGATCGCCACCGCGCTGGCGCTGGTCGGCTCGGCGCTGCTGGCGCAGGCCGCGGCGACGACCGTGCTGCGGCCGGTGCAGCGGCTCGGCCACGCGGCCCGGCAGCTGGGCGAGGGGCGGTTGGACACCCGGCTGCGGGTGACCGGCACCGACGAACTGGCCGACCTGTCGCGGACCTTCAACCGCACCGCGGAGCGGCTCCAGCAGCGGGTCGAGGAGCTGAGCGGCCGGGAGGCGGCCTCGCGGCGGTTCGTCGCCGACATGTCGCACGAGCTGCGGACGCCGCTGACCGCGATCACCGCGGTCACCGAGGTGCTGGAGGAGGAGGCCGACTCCTTCGACCCGATGATCGCGCCGGCCGTGCAGCTGGTGGTCAGCGAGACCCGGCGGCTGAACGACCTCGTGGAGAACTTGATGGAGGTCACCCGCTTCGACGCGGGGACCGCGCGGCTGGTGCTGGACGCCGTCGACGTCGCCGACCAGGTCACCGCCTGCATCGACGCCCGGGCCTGGCTGGACGCGGTGGAGCTGGACGCGGACCGCGGCACGGTGGCCCGTCTGGACCCGCGGCGGCTGGACGTGATCCTGGCGAACCTGATCGGCAACGCCCTCAAGCACGGCGGTTCGCCGGTGCGGGTGTCGGTCCGCACCGAGCCGGCGGAGCCCGCGGCGGCCGAGTCGGCGGCGGGCGGTGCGGAGCCGGCGGACGACGCGGCGCCGGAGCCCCGGCCCGCCACCGACGCCGCCCCGTTCGAGCAGGGCGGGGAGATCCCCGGCGGCCAGTTGGTGATCCGGGTGCGGGACCACGGTCCGGGCATCCCGGAGGAGGTGCTGCCGCACGTCTTCGACCGCTTCTACAAGGCGAGCGCGTCCCGGCCGCGGTCCGAGGGCAGTGGCCTGGGCCTGTCGATCGCCCAGGAGAACGCGCACATCCACGGCGGCCGGATCAGCGCCGCCAACCATCCCGAGGGCGGCGCGGTGTTCACCCTGCGGCTGCCGATGGACGCCTCCCGGCTGACCGACGACGCGTCGGCGGACGGCGGCGAGCGGCCGGCCGGCGGGGGCGCGGAGGGCGGCCGGTGATCCGGCGCGGGCGGCGGGCGGCGGTGCGGTGCGCCGTGCCGGCGGCGGTGCTGGCGCTGGCCGCCGCGGGCTGCGGGATCCGCGGCACGTCGGTCCCGGTCGACGCGGGCGACGCCCCGTCCCGGGTGAGCTGCCACGCGCCGGGACCGGGTGCGGTCACGGCGGCGGGGGCGGAACGGGTCGCGGTGTATTTGGTGTGCGGGTCGGCGCTGGTGCCCGTGGAGCGGCAGGTGGCCCGGCCGCAGGCCGCTCCGGGGGCGGCGGTGCGGCTGCCGGTGGCCCGGGTGCTCCTGGCCGAGCTCCAGAAGCCGCCGACGCCGGACGAGACCCGGGCCGGGTTCAGCACCGCGATGCCCGGCACGCTGCGGATGGACGGGCCGCACGCCGGCGACGCCCCCGAGGCGCTGCGACTGTCGGCCGAGCCGGATGACCTGCCGTCGTTCGCGTTGGCCCAGTTGGTGTGCACCTACGGCCGCAGCGGCGCGCTGGGGCGTACCGGCGGCGCGCTGCTGGGCGGCCCGGGGCCGGCGGCGGCGCACCGCTACGACTGCTCGCCGGACGTGCAGGCCAACCCGGACGCCGCGCAGCACGCGGGCTGGGGCGACCCGCAGTCCGAGGAGAGCTGAGCGGTACCGTCCAAGACGGGCACAACGGGGCGGAACCGCGCCCCCCGGTACCGGCGTCCTGGCCTGTGTGCAGCGTCATGGCCCCGGCAACACCGTCGCCCCCCGTTTGCGCGCCACCGGGTTTCTCCTCCTCGTGGCGCATCTGCTGATCGTCGGCTGGCTGATGTTGCGTCCCCGTACGGTGCCGTGGGTGCCGGCGGCGAACCTCCAGCCGCTGGCGTCGATCCACGCCGAGCTGGCGCGGGGCGGCTGGGCGGCGGTGTGGCACCTCGGCGCGCCGGTGCTGCTGCTGGCGCCCCTCGGGGTGCTGCTGCCGTTGGTCGGCGGCCGACTGAACGTTTCGCCTTGGGGCTCGATGACGCGCACGGTCTTCGCCGGCGTCATGATCTCGTTGACGATCGAGCTGCTGCAGACGTCGGTGCCGGGTCAGGTGCCGGACGTCGACACGGTGCTCCTGAACGCGCTCGGGGTCGCGCTCGCGCACCTGGTGGTCGTCCCCGGGGCCCGGTCCCGGCTCCGCCGGCGGGACGAGCGGAGCCAGGGTGCGACCCCGAGAATCCCCAGGGTCAATCTGGCCCCGCAGGCTGACGTCTTCTCCGGCGGCCGGACCTACTTTTGAGACATCGGGGCAACCGCCCCGGATCGTCGAGAAGGAGTAGCCCGTCATGGCCGCCGCACTGGTCCGACCCGCCAACAACCGCATGATCGCCGGTGTCTGCGCCGGCCTCGCCCGCCGCTTCGGGACGTCCCGGGCGACGATGCGGGTGCTCTTCCTGCTCTCCTGCCTGCTGCCCGGTCCGCAGTTCGTGGCGTACCTGGCCCTGTGGGTCCTGCTCCCGTCGGAGGACTCGGCGCGTCGCGACGCCGCCGCCTGGTGACCCCCCGCGCCCCGGACACGACGGTGCCCCGGTCCGCACGGGATACCGCGTACGGACCGGGGCGTCCCGGGGCCGTCCCCTAGGGGGCGGCGGAGCCGGTTCAGCCGCCGAGGGGGAGGTTCTTGGTGACCGTGCCGGCGGGGATGCCGCCGAGCAGCTGGTTGCCCTTGGAGGTGACGGGAGCCTTGACGTCGCTGCCGCCGCCCTTGGTCGCTCCGGAGAGCGTGCTGGTGGCGTCCTTCACCGGCAGGCTGTGCAGCACGCGGTTGGTGTCGATCGAGTTGCCGGCCGGGGCGGCGTTGGCCGCGCCTGCGGCGGTGGCGGCGATGGCGGCGCCGAGCGCGACGGCACCGAGAGTCTTGACCGTTCCCTGCTTCATTGCTTTACGTCCTCGTGATGGGGGCTTGACCGGCTAGGAAACCTAGTAAGGCGGCCGGCGCCCCCGCAAACACCCGGGGCGAACGGAAAAACGGCCGGTGGACAATCCACCGGCCGTTGCGCTAGGCGCCTTTTCGGACGCTCACTCTGCGTCAGAACCGCTGCTGGGCGCGGTGGTCGCGACCGACTGGCGGAAGAGCCATTCCGAGCGCAATTCCGCGTATCCGGGCTTGATGACGTCATTGATCATGGCCAGACGTTCATCGAAAGGAAGGAAAGCAGACTTCATACCATTGACCGTGAACCACTGGAGGTCGTCGAGCGTGTAGCGGAACGTCTTCACCAGGTGCTCGAATTCCCGGGTCATGCTCGTGTCGCTCATGAGCCGGTTGTCGGTGTTGACCGTGCAGCGGAACTGCAGCCGGCGCAGCAGCCCGATGGGGTGCTCCGCGTAGGAACTGGCGGCGCCGGTCTGGAGGTTGGAGGTCGGGCACAGCTCCAGCGGGATGCGCTTGTCCCGGACGTAGGAGGCGAGCCGGCCGAGGGTGACCGTGCCGTCGTCGGCGACCTCGATGTCGTCGATGATGCGGACGCCGTGGCCGAGCCGGTCGGCGCCGCACCACTGGAGCGCCTGCCAGATCGACGGCAGGCCGAACGCCTCGCCGGCGTGGATGGTGAAATGGTTGTTCTCCCGCTTGAGGTACTCGAAGGCGTCGAGGTGGCGGGTGGGCGGGAAGCCGGCCTCGGCGCCCGCGATGTCGAAGCCGACCACGCCCAGGTCGCGGTGGCGGTTGGCGAGTTCGGCGATCTCCAGCGCCCGGGCCGCGTGCCGCATCGCGGTCAGCAGGGCGCCGACCCGGATCCGGTGGCCGCGCTCGCGGGCCCGCCGCTCGCCCTCCCGGAAGCCCTCGTTGACGATCTGGACGACCTCTTCGAGGTCGAGCCCGCCCTCCAGGTGCTGTTCGGGCGCGTAGCGGACCTCGGCGTAGACGACGCCGTCCGCCGCCAGGTCCTCGGCGCACTCCGCGGCGACCCGGAACAGCCCCTCGCGGGTCTGCATGACGGCGCAGGTGTGCGTGAAGGTCTCCAGGTAGCGCTCCAACGAGCCGGAGTCGGCGGCCTCCCGGAACCAGGTCCCGAGCCGGTCGGGATCGGTCTCGGGGAGTCCGGTGTAGCCGATCTCGCTGGCCAGCTCGACGACGGTGGCGGGGCGCAGGCCGCCGTCGAGGTGGTCGTGGAGCAGCACCTTGGGTGCGCGACGGATCTGTTCGGCGGTCGGGAGGTTGCTGAGCTCGCTCGTCATTTCCGCACTGTAGACCCTACGCGCGTAGATATCGCCGAACGATACGTAACAGTGACCGGTCCACAGGGTGGACAGGGCTCCTCGTTCTGCCATCGTTCTCGTCATGGCTCAGCAAGCACTGCCGGTGCGCGAGGCCCGGCTGGGAAAACCACTGGGAGCGGGTGGCACGGACCGGACGGTCAACGCCGTCGCCCTCCTGTTGCCCGGGTGCGGACCGACCGGACTGCGCCGGCCGTCGCCGGTCCCGGCCCTGTCCGTAAGACCGTTGGCAGCCCGACTGGCCCGGGCCGGCCGGGCCGAGGGACTCACCACCCACGTGGTGCACTACCGCTGCCGCGGCTGGAACGGC
>LIQL01000820.1 GCA_001418405.1 Streptomyces diastatochromogenes
CCGCCGCGGCAGCCGCGGCGGCGGCGCAGGCCAAGGCGGAGGCCGCCGAGGCGGCGGAGGCGCCGACCGCGGAGACCGACGTGACCCAGCTGCGGAAGCGGATCGCCGAGGAGGACGGGCCCTCGGGTGCCGCCTCCGGGCGCGGCGCCGACTCCGCGGCCCCCGGTGCCGATTCGGACGCCGAGCGGACGGCGGCGCTGCCCCGCCCCGAGCCGCGCGACGCGCACGGCCCGGCCGACGAGACGGCGGTCCTGCCGTCCGTACGGGACGACGCCCACGACGCCCACCGGGCGGGCGGTGCGGACTCCGAGGAGACCGCCGTGCTGCCGCCGTTCCGTCAGGACGACCCGGCGGACCGCGTGCCGCCGTGGATGTTCGCCCGGGAGAACGGCGCGGACGCGGAGCACGGCGCGGCCGATGGCGGCGCCGAGCGGACCCGTGAACTCCCGCAGGTCGACCCCGAGACCGGCCGCCCGGCCCAGTCCGCGCGCAGCGGTCGTCCCCGCCCCGAATGGGCGGAGGAGACGCCGCTGGACGACCTGCCGACGCTGGCCGACGAACTCCTCGGGCCGCACGCGGACGAGGACGCCGACCGCGGCCCGGGCGGGAACGGCCGCCGCCGGGGCCGGCGCGGCTGACGCCACCCGGACCGGAAGCACCGGCACGAACGGCCGTGGCCGCAGCCCTCGCGCTGCGGCCACGGCCGTTCCCCGTCCCGGGCGGGGCGACGCCCCGGCGTGGGCGGGGTTGTCAGTGGGTTGCACCACAATGGGTAGGGCGCGGGTCGACACGGCCGCGTCCGGGCGGGCGGGGCACGGCGACCGGTCGGCGCGGCGCCTGCGGGCGCCGGCCACGGTCGTACGCCGCGGTCCGCGACGGGCCGCGGGGCCGTGCGGTCGTCGCCGCGCGCCGTGCGGCGACACGAGCAGCACCCGCGGCGAGGGCGCGCCCCAGGGCACCCCTCCCGCACCACAGGCGAACGGACAGGACGGCAGCAGCGATGGCGGTATGGGACGACGTGGTCGGCCAGGACCGGGTGACGGAGCAGCTCGCCGCGGCCGCACGCGACGCGGACGCCCTCGTGGCGGCCGCGAGCGCCGGCCCGCGGTCGTCGGCCGACGACGCACCGCAGGAGGCCGCCACACCGGAGCGCAGCGGCACTTCCCAGATGACGCACGCCTGGCTGTTCACCGGCCCACCCGGGGCCGGCCGGGCCACCGCCGCCCGGGCGTTCGCGGCCGCCCTGCAGTGCGTCAGCCCGGACCGCGCCCTCGGGGGCGCCCCCGGCTGCGGCTTCTGCGACGGCTGCCACACCACGCTGGTCGGCACCCACGCCGACGTCGAGATCGTCCGCACCGACCTGCTCTCCATCGGCGTCAAGGAGACCCGTGAACTGGTCCGCCGGGCCTCCCTCTCGCCGGCCGGCGGCCGCTGGCAGGTGATCGTCCTGGAGGACGCCGACCGCCTCACCGAGGGCGCCGGCAACGTCCTGCTCAAGGCCGTCGAGGAGCCCGCCCCCCGCACGGTCTGGCTCCTGTGCGCCCCCTCCATCGAGGACGTCCTGCCCACCATCCGCTCGCGCTGCCGCCACCTCTCGCTGCGCACGCCCCCGGTCGGGGCGGTCGCCGAGATCCTCGTCCGGCGCGACGGCATCGACCCGGAGACGGCCGACCGCGCGGCCCGCGCCACCCAGGGCCACATCGACCGGGCCCGC
>LIQL01000821.1 GCA_001418405.1 Streptomyces diastatochromogenes
TGGTTGTAGAAGACGAAGTCGTCGTCGGAGCGCACCTTGCCGCCGGCGGTGAGCAGCAGGCCCGACACGTCCAGCCGCACGGGGGCGGTGACGGTCACCGCCACCCGCGCGGCGGTGAGCGGGAGGTTCGAGCCAGGAGTCATAGCGGTCATGCCAGCCCTAACGGTCCGGGGAGGTGCGCGGTTCCCCGCGGGTGCCGCCTCGCCGGTCGGCCGGGGCGGGCGTCGGCGCCGGTCAGCGGCGGGCGCGGGAGTTGCCGAAGAGCAGCCGGTAGGCGATCAACAGGACCAGTGCACCGGCCACCGCGGAGACCCACATGGCCGGGTCGTAGAAGTCCTTGGGGATCGGTCGGTTCAGGAAGCGGGTCGAGAGCCAACCGCCGATGAAGGAGCCGGCGATGCCGATGAGGGTGGTGCCGACGAGGCCGCCCGGGTCCCGGCCCGGCAGCAGGACCTTGGCGATGACGCCCGCGATCAGGCCCAGGAGGAGCCAGCTGACGATGCCCATGGTGTGTTACCTCGTTCTCGCGTCGTGTGCTCGCGCCCGTCGGCACCCGGGTGCGGTGCCGGCGGACGTTGTGCCCTCAAGGACGCCGGACGGTGGGAACGAGGTTCCGTGCGAGGGGATATCGCCCCGTAATGGTGAGGAATGCCTAGGGCTGTTGCCAAAGAGGCGGGTTCGTACAGAAGGTGCCGCCCAGGTGGGCGTGATCCGGGTCGTCGGGATCGAGTTCCCCTTGGGCGGCGAGGAGTCGTGCGGCGTAGGGCTCGGAGTCGTCCTGCGGGTCGTAGCCCAGGGCGCGGGCGCTGGACAGGTCCCACCACAGGCGGGTGTTGGCGGACGAGGCGTAGGCGACGGTGTGGCCGACGCCGTCGGCGGTGAGGGCGGCGTGCAGCAGTCGGGCGCAGTCGGCCGGGCTGAGCCACAGGGAGAGCATCCGCACCGTGGTCGGCTCCGGGAAGCAGGAGCCGATGCGCAGCGAGACGGTCTCGATCCCGTGCCGGTCCCAGTAGAGGGCGGCGAGGTCCTCGCCGAAGCCCTTGGAGAGGCCGTAGAAGGTGTCCGGGCGGTGCGGGGCGTCGACCGGGATGGCCGCGGAGCCGTCCGGCGGGCGCGGGGTGAAGCCGACGGCGTGGTTGGAGGAGGCGAAGACCACCCGCCGCACACCCGCCTCGCGGGCCGCCTCGTAGAGCCGGTAGGTGCCCTCGATGTTGGCCCGCAGGATCTCCTCGAACGGTGCCTCCAGGGAGATGCCCGCCAGGTGGACGACGGCGTCGACCCCGTGGACCGCCGCGCGCAGCGCCTCGGTGTCGGCCAACTCCGCGGTGATGGCGTCCGGTTCGCCGTCGATCGGGCGCCGGTCGAACAGCCGCAGCCGGTAGCCGTACGGCGGCAGCAGGGCACGCACGAGGGTGCCGACGCCGCCGGCGGCGCCGGTGAGCAGGACGGTGCGGGGTGCGGTCACGGTGGTACTCCTCCGGCTGGGCGGCGGGTCGTCCGCACGGACCAGGATTCACGTGGGTGGACAGGGCGGACGGAGGGAAACGCTAGGGAGGGCGATCCTGGCGGGTCAAGACCCTTGACGGGACGGTCAAATCGGCTTGTACGGCGCGGCTTTGGGACCCTTGACCGGCCCAGTTCGGCTGCAATACCGTGACGCCGTTCAGAAATATGGACGGCGATCATAAACGTATACGAGAACGCGTCTGCGCACGTCAGGGAGAGCCCGTGACCGCACACCCTCGCCCGGCCGCCGCCGGGAGGTCCCCCCACCTCACCGACCGCCTCGACGGACTGCTGTTCTTCCCTGTGACCGCCTTCGCGCCCGACGGCGCACCGGACCTGGACGCCTTCCGCGCCCACGTCCGCGGCGGCATCGACGCCGGCGCGGGTGCGGTCTTCGCCTGCTGCGGCACCGGCGAGTTCCACGCCCTGGCCCCCGAGGAGTACGCCGCCTGCGTCGCCGCGGCCGTCGCCGAGGCCGCCGGCCGGGTCCCGGTCCTGGCCGGCACCGGCTACGGCACCG
>LIQL01000822.1 GCA_001418405.1 Streptomyces diastatochromogenes
CGCCCCACCGCCCCGGTTCCACCCCTTGATCACGGGTTTGCGGTCCCGGCCCCACGGCAAGGTAGTCTGTCGGCTCGACCGGGGCGCATAGCTCAGCGGTAGAGCGCTGCTCTTACAAAGCAGATGTCGGCGGTTCAAATCCGTCTGTGCCCACCAGTCAAAACGCCCCCGCGGAGATCTCTCCACGGGGGCGTTGACGGTAGAACTTGACGGCAGTCCCCACTCCGGACGTCCCCGCCCCCGCCGACGCCGCGGGAGCCGGTCCATGTGCCCCATCGCCTCCCGCCGTGAATCCTCCGAGACGTGGGTGCACACGTTCATGGTCAGCGCGATCTGCGAGTGACCCAGGATCTCCCTCGCGACGCGCGGCGGGGCACCGGCGGGCGATGAACAGGGTGGCGCAGCCGTGGGGCATCGGCGGCCGCCTGGTCGTGGGGGCGAACGCCCGCCCCGTAGAACCGCAGACCGTCGCGTACTTCTCCCGCACGCCTGCCGGGTGCGAAGATCGGGACTCACCTTTGATCGGGGGCCGTGGGATGAGCGTGCTGATCAGGCCGGCGAGGGCGGCGGAGGCCAAGATCCTCAGTGACTTGGCGCTGCGGTCCAAGGCGCATTGGGGTTACGACGCCGAGTTCCTGGACGCGTGCAAGGACGAACTCACTGTTGATGCGGGGGAGGTCGCACGGAGGCGCGCCATGGTGGCTGACCGAGACGGTCACGTCCTGGGATTCACGACTCTTGAGGGAGAGCCGCCCACCGGCACGTTGGGCATGATGTTCGTCGAGCCCCAGGCCATCGGCCAGGGAATCGGCCGCCTGCTGTTTGAACGGACCGTCGCCGCCGGACGTGAGCTGGGGTTCGCCCGGCTCACGATCGACGCCGACCCCAATGCCGAGCCCTTCTACCGCGCGATGGGCGCAACGCGTATCGGAAGCACCCCCTCTGGCTCCATCGCCGGCAGGGTGCTGCCACAGCTGGTCATCGCCATCCAGAGCTGAACCGGCGCCGGTTGGCAACAGCAGGAGGAAGCCTCTGTCGTGGGGTGGGGAAGTGGCGAACCATTCCTCGGCCTCGTCGTTCGGGGCGCCGTCGCCGTACCTCGCGTTCATGGCCGCCCGCGCCGGACGTGCGCTCCGGCCCGAGGAGCAAGCGGAGTACGAGCAACTGCTCACCGCCTGGGCCGATTTCCGCCACCCCAGTTGACTCCGAGCAGCACGCCGAAGTGGTTTCCGGGTGACGCGGTCCGGTCCTGGAGCGTCGCCGCCTGGGAGGATGGCGGGCGCGGCGAGGGGAGTGTCGGAGGGGGCATCGCATGACGCAGCAGGGGGCCGTCGTGGTGGAGGGCATGGACGGATCGGCCGCAGGGCGGGCCGAGTTCGCGTTCAGGGTGATCTATGGCGAAGCGTTCGCCGAGCCTCCCTACGGCGAGACCGAGGACGACGTCGCGGCCGCCTTCCGCCGTTTCCCCTCCCAGGTCCGCAAGCCCGCGTTCCGCGCCGCCTTGGCGCGCGGCGAGGGCGGCGAGCCGGTCGGCATGGCGTACGGCCACCCGCTCGCCGCCGACACGGGTTGGTGGGACGAGCTGACGGAGCCGGTGCCCGAGGAGGTGCGACGGGAGGACGGCCACCGCACCTTCGGACTGATGGAACTCGCCGTGCGCGGACCGTGGCGCGGGCAGGGCATCGCGCGGCGTCTGCACGCCACGCTGCTCGACGGCATTCAGGCCGAGCGGGTGCTGTTGAACGTCCACCCGGGCAGTGAAGCGGCGGCGGCCGCCTACCGGGCGTGGGGGTACCGCAAGGTCGGCGAGGCGCGGCCGTGGGGAACGGGCGCCGCCCTCCATGACGTGATGCTGCTCGACCTGGGCGGGTCCGGGGGCATGTCGGCGCATCACGGCGGCGCAGTGCGGCGGTGGGGGAGTCGACCGTGAGCGTTGTGGGCGCCGACGGCCGTACCGGTGTTTCCCGTGGCCGGTCCGGCCCCGACCTCAAGGCCCTGCTGAAGGCCCAGGGCGTGGTGTACCTCGTCCGCCGGACCGACGGTGGTTTCGCCGGGTTTCCCCTGGCCGGTTGAGCAGCCCGGCGGGCCGCTGTGGTGGGCAGCGGCCGCTTTCCTCGGCTCCCGATCCGTACCGATCGGGGGCCTTTGGTGTTTCTGGGGGGATGTGTAGGGTGGGAATGACTTGAACTTTCAAGTAAATTGTTGAGGAGTGCTCGGCCGGCGATGCGATCGGCCGGTCCGTCGCGCGGTGCAGTGGATGCGTCGCGCGGTGCGGTCGCTCCGGCACGCGACGTAGAGGAATGAGTTTTTGTCATGACAACCCCCCACAGCATGTCCGGTCTCGATCGGCTCGGCGGCGCGGTGCGGAACGCCCCCTCTCCGCACGGCTACGCCGTCGGCCTGCTCCTGCTGCGGCTGGTCCTCGGGCTGACCATGGCGGCGCACGGCAGCCAGAAGCTGTTCGGCTGGTTCGGCGGTCCGGGGCTCGACGGGACCGGCAAGTTCTTCGAGGCGAGCGGCTACCCGGCGGGCAAGGCGATGGCCGTGTGCGCCGGACTCACCGAGACCCTGGGCGGGCTCGGGCTGGTGCTCGGCCTGCTGACGCCGCTCGCCGGCGCGGCGGTGGTCGGCACGATGATCAACGCGTTGGCGGTGAAGTGGGGCGGCGGCTTCTTCGCGCCCGAGGGCGTGGAGTACGAGCTGCTGCTCGCCACCGGCGCGGCCGCGCTGGCGCTGACCGGGCCCGGCCGCTACGCCGTCGACCGCTTCCTGCCGGGCCTGCGCGCGCACCGGCTGGCCTACGGGGTGGGAGCGCTCGTCCTGAGCGTGGTGCTCGCGGCGGCC
>LIQL01000823.1:0-742 GCA_001418405.1 Streptomyces diastatochromogenes
CACCCACGCCGAGCAGATCCTCATCGACACCGGCACCCATCGGGCATACCCGGTTCCCGCGGAAGAGCCTCGGACGGGCCGTGAACCCGGCGAGCGGTGAGGTAGCCGTCGAGGCTTCGACGCTCCTTTGACGACAGGGACGCAGGTCGCCTCGAAGGTGCGGTTCCGACGGACACCAATAGGTGACACTACGTCACATGTCGCATGTGCAGAGTGATGGCGGTGGAGAGGGCCGGGACTCCGGTGCGCTGAGCCCTTCGGCCGTCTTGCCGGGGCTCGACGAGGAGCAGCTGGGGCTGCTGCGTCGGGTGGGGCGTGAATGGGGGCGGGTGTCGGCTCCCGAGGCGTGGCACCGGGCGCTGCCCGTGGATTCCGATCTGGGCCGTTTTCCGTCCCCCGCGGAGATCCAGCCTGTCGGGTGGGGTCGTCTGGTCAGCGTCTCGCCTCTCGGCGGGCGGCCGCCCGCCCCCGGCGAGGCCGCGGGAGAGCTGCCGCCCGGCCGACTGGGCCGCTTCGGCTACCACGTGCGACGCGTCGTCCTGGGGGCCGCCCTGAAAAGCACGGCGATCGCGCAGGAGCGGATGCGCAAGCTGGTGGCGTTGCCCGTCCTGTCCGCCGACGCGCTCTCCTCGGTTGCCTACGGGCCCGAGGCCATGCTCGCCGTCCTCGTGCTCGGCGGCGCGGCGGGACTGGCCTGCTCCGTGCCGATCGCCGCCACGATCGCCTTCCTGATGCTGGCGGT
>LIQL01000823.1:753-987 GCA_001418405.1 Streptomyces diastatochromogenes
TCGTCGACGCCGCCGGCCGCGGTTTCCACCCCACTGCGGCTCCGCACCTGAACGCCACGGAGAGTGTCGGTGTACTGCTGGTGACGCGCGCCTTCGCCTCCGGGGCCACGGCGATGACCGGTATCGAGGCGATCTCCAACGCGGTGCCGGCATTCAAGCCCGTGGAGTGGCGCAACGCCCGTACCACGCTGACCTGGATGATCGGCCTGCTCATCGCGCTGTTCGCGGGCACGA
>LIQL01000823.1:1000-1192 GCA_001418405.1 Streptomyces diastatochromogenes
CCGCGGTGCTGCTGCTCGCGGCGAACACCGCCTACAACGACTTCCCCCGCGTGCTGTTCCTGCTCGCCCGCGACCGACACGCCCCACAGCTCTTTCTGCGCCTGGGCGACCGCCTCGCCTTCAGCAACGGGATCATTCTGCTGACGATCGCGGCGACGCTGGTCTACGTGGCCTTCAACGGCACGACCGCGT
>LIQL01000823.1:1323-1469 GCA_001418405.1 Streptomyces diastatochromogenes
CACCAAGTTCACCGAGGGCGCATGGGTCGCCGTGCTCGCCGTCGGACTGTTCCTCGTGGTGACGATGCGCATCCGGCACCACTACGAGACCGTGGGCAAGGCTCTTCGTCTGCACCCGCACGCCATCGAGCTGCCCACCCCCACCC
>LIQL01000824.1 GCA_001418405.1 Streptomyces diastatochromogenes
ACCGGGAGGTGGTGGCGGTGGGGCGGATCGGGCGGCCGGAGGAGGGGGCGCGGCTGGCGCTGTTCCTGACGGCGGAGGACTCGTCGTACATCACGGGGCAGCCGTTCGTGATCGACGGGGGGTGGCTGGCGGGGGTGAGTCCGCTCTGAGGGGCGTCCGGGACCGTTCCGCGGGCGAGGGCGGCGGGGGCCGGGCGAGGCGCGGGCAGGCGCCGGCGCCCGTAGCTGATGACTCGTCAGGTTTGCGGGTTGCGGGTATTGACGGGTCCCGACGCCGCTGGAACAGTCGGGGAAAGCCAATCTGACGGTACGTCAGAAATAGCCGCAGCAGCGGATAAGGGACGGTGAACCCCCTTGGAATTCGGGCTCTTTGTGCAGGGCTACGTGCCCGCCGCACGAGCGCAGGCCGACCCGGAGGCCGAGCACCACGCACTGATGGAGGAGACCGAGTACGTCATCCAGGCGGACAAGTCCGGCTTCAAGTACGCCTGGGCCTCCGAGCACCACTTCCTGGAGGAGTACTCCCACCTCTCCGCCAACGACGTCTACCTCGGCTACCTCGCGCACGCGACCGAGCGGATCCACCTCGGCTCCGGCATCTTCAACCCGCTCGCCCCGGTCAACCACCCGGTGAAGGTCGCCGAGAAGGTCGCCATGCTCGACCACCTCTCCGCCGGCCGCTTCGAGTTCGGCTCCGGCCGCGGCGCCGGCAGCCACGAGATCCTGGGGTTCCTGCCGGGCATCACCGACATGAACCACACCAAGGAGATCTGGGAAGAGACCATCGCGGAATTCCCCAAGATGTGGCTCCAGGACGAGTACCAGGGGTTCCAGGGCAAGCACTGGCAACTGCCACCGCGCAAGGTCCTGCCCAAGCCGTACCGCGGCTCCCACCCGGCCATGTGGTACGCCGCCGGATCGCCGGCCTCGTACGCGATGGCCGGCAAGAAGGGACTCGGCGTCCTCGGCTTCAGCGTGCAGAAGGTCGCCGACATGGAATGGGTCGTCGAGTCGTACAAGAACGCGGTCAAGGACGCCGAACCCGTCGGCGACTTCGTCAACGACAACGTGATGGTGACGTCGACCGCCATCTGCGCCGAGACCCACCAAAAGGCCGTCGAGATCGCCCTCGGCGGCGGCCTCAACTACCTCCAGTCGCTGCTCTTCCGCTACCACGACACCTTCCCGCGCCCGGACGGCATCCCCGAGTGGCCCGAACTGCTCCCGGACTACACCGAGGAGATCATCGAGCTGCTCATCGCCGAGGAACTGATGATCTGCGGCGACCCCGACGAGGTGCTGCGCCAGTGCAAGCGCTGGGAACAGGCCGGCGCCGACCAACTCTCCTTCGGACTGCCGATCGGCGTCTCCCGCGAAGACACCCTGAACAGCATCAAGCTGATCGGCGAGCACGTCATCCCGAAGATCGACACCGATCCGGTGCACCGGACCACCCGCTTCCGGCAGGCGGCCGGGACGACGGGCTGAGCCCGCCCGGCCGCCTGCCGGAAGCG
>LIQL01000825.1 GCA_001418405.1 Streptomyces diastatochromogenes
CAAAAACCGCAACCAACGGGGCGGGTAGCGACCGGATTTGCGCGGCGCACCCTGCGGCGGTCATGCTCTGCACACCTCTTGATGGCCAATCGGAGGGACGGGCGCGGCGGGTTTCCGTCGCGCCCGTCGCACGGCAAGCGGGCGGGACCGCGACTGACCGCACGCACGGAGGCGGGGCCCGGCGCTTGCCAGGCCCCGCCTCCGTGCGTTGTGCCAGGTGCTGCTACTAGGCGCGGAGGTCCACCAGGACCGGCGGGGCAGTGTCGCCGCCAACGGAGGTCACGGAGAGGACCGCGTGCCCGGCCGGGACGGAGTGCGCCAGGTCGGAGGCTGACCAGCGCTCCCGCTCCACGGTCCGCACCGTCACGGCCTTGGATGTGGGCGCCTGCCCGGTGACCGCGTGACGGAAGAGATGCATGGCCTTCGTGCCGGCGGAGTGAGCGATGATCTGCCGGTCCGTCACGTCTCGTGTCTCTACCCACTGCTTGCCCCACACCTCCGCGAACGGCGCGCCGTCCCAGGTGGTGACGCCAGCGAACGCCATGCGGCACCCGACTGCACCGAGCAGCGCGCCCCGCAGCTCTGGCTGCACGTCCTCCAGGGAGCGCAGGCTCAGCACGACGCCGGCGTTGGCGGAGCGCAGGCGCTGGAGGCCGCGCAGGGCCTCCGCGGTGACGACGTGCGAAGCGTCCGCCAGGACGAGGCAGGCGAACAGGGAGCGGTCGGTGCGCGCGGTGGCGGATGCGGTGAACTGCGCCAGGACGAGGCGCCCGAGGATCCGGGCCGCTTCCGCGTGCCCGCGGTCCGGGAGATCGATGCGGACTCGGAGGGGGCGGTCCAGGGCGCGCAGGGAGACCTGCCGTGCGTGGTCCACGGGGCTGAAGGATCCGGCGAATGCGGGGCGATCGAGTCGCGCGATGCGGTCCAGCAGTTGTTCCCCGACGTCGCCGCCCCGGTCAACTTGCCGGCCGCGGACGTCCAATTCGCGGAGCGCTGCGGCGGCGTGCGGGTCGGCGGCGTCGACCAGGGCGGCGCGGAGGTCTCCGAGCGCCGTGGACGTGCCGTCCAGCAGCTCCCGGAGTTCCGGCACGGACGGGAACCGGTGGTGCGCGATGCGGTGGGGTCCGAGGATTTGCGCCAGGGCGGTAGCGGCGCGGCGGGTGTCCGTCGCGTCGATGTCGCCTACCAGGGCTTCCGCGAGGATGGCGGCGGCCTCGTCGGGGTCGGTGGTGCCGCCGTAGAGGTCCAGGTCGTATCCGGAGTCCGAGTCCGCGCCGAGCCGCACTACGACGTCGAACGCGTCGTCAGGGCCGAGTGCGGCGCCGGCCGGGCCGACGGCGACGAGGACGCCTTGCCGGGTCAGCGCCTGGAGCGCCATGGACTCCACCACGGGGCGGAGGAGGCGGGCGGTTTTGCCGCTCCCGGCGGGGCCGACCGCCAGTAGGGATGTACCGAGCAGTGCCGGCTCCAGGGCCACCCCGGCGCCGCGGTAGGCGTGGGGGGTCCGGTCATCGTCGGCGGCGGTGCCGATGCGCACCTGGCGGGTGAGCAGGTCGTGGTGGGCGGTGCGGCGGGGCAGAGTGCGGTGGCCGGAGGGGTGCGCGTAGGCGGCGGCGCCGTCCGCGCGCACGGCGGCCGTGAACTTCGCGGCCGGCGTTGCGCCGCGGGTCTCCCATGCGTGCTGGATGCGGGCGGCGTCGACGTCCGTCATGCGTCCGGATCCGGCCTCCGCGGTCAGCCGGTCGGCGGCCTCCGCGGCGCCCTGGGCGCGCAGGTCGGGCCAGGCGGCCGGGTCGGTGGCGGGCGGCGGCGGGGCGTCCGGGGCTTGTTCTTGGAGGCGGCGCCAGGCGGGGACGATGGTGCGGCGCGCGACCTCCGGCCAGCGTCCCATGCGGGCGGCGGCGTAGACGATGCCGGCCAGCCATAGCGCGTAGTAGGCCCAGGCTGCTGGCACGAACCATGCGGGGTCGGTGGGGCCCAATACGGCCAGGGGCCAGATCCACCAGGATCCGAGATAGCCGTGGTAGATCAGGGATCCCAGCACCCACGCCCCGAGCGCGGTCAGGATCGCGCCGAACAGCAGTTGCCGCAGCGGAGTTTGGTCTGCGGGGGCTTCGGTGCGGGGGCGGTGGCCGAGTCGCCAGATACCGGGGCCGGCGGTGGCGCGGGGTGCACGGAGCCAGCGGAGCAGTGCATGCTCCGCCGCCGGTGGGCCGGCCGGCGGGGGCACGGTG
>LIQL01000826.1 GCA_001418405.1 Streptomyces diastatochromogenes
CCGGGGGCGTTCCCGGCCCCGGACCGCCCCCGTACCCGGGGCCGTCCGGGCCCGGGAACGCCCCCGGTGGTGGTGCTCGCCCAGGACTCCGCCACCGGGGGCTCCACGCCGTGGCGCACCGGCGCCACGCCGCCCCCGTTACGCCCCGGGCGGTGCCGGCTCCACCGGGGGCATCGGGGCTCCGCCCGGGTTCCAGGCCGCGAGGAAGGCCGGCTGCCGGGCCAGGTCGACGAGTTCGACCCGGGCGCCGATGCTGTCCACCCGGTGGTACGCGAACGACCGCCCGTAGGGGCAGCCGCTGAACTCCTCGGGGAACCCCTCCGCCGCCAACCGCCGGGACCCGTCCTCGACCGACCGCGTCCAGAACCCGAGGTGGTCGAAGCGCGGCCCCTCGGACACGTCCCACGGCCCGCCGGGCGCGGGCTCGATCAGCTCGACGTACGGCGGCTCGCCCCGCGTGAAGGCGATCCGGAAGTCCCACTCCCCGATCCGGTCCGCCCGCGGCGCACTGAACTCGACACCGGCCGCCGTCCCCAGGTCACGGATCGCCGCCGCCATGTCCGGCACGACGAAACACACGTGGTAAAAGCCCGCCACCGGGCCTCCTCTCCCCTGCGCTGCTCTGCGCTCTTCTTCGTCACTCTGCTTCGACTGGTCGTCGTTTCGCTGTCGTTCGTTGTTGTTCGCCGTTGTTCGCTGCCGTTCGCTGCCGTTCGTTGGTTGTGCGGCTGGTTGGGCGGCTGATCGGACGGTTGGGGGCCGGCTTCCTGGCCGGGGCTTCCGGCCCGGCTTCTCGACCGCCGTTGCGTCCGCCGTTCCGTCTGCGGCCCCCGCCCTCCGTCGTCCTTCCGCACCCCACCCCACCACGGATCGCCGCCGGCGGAGATCGTCGCGGCGGATCCCGGGCGGGCGATTTAGGCGCACAGGGAAACGAACTGGTTGTAGGATGACTGGGCAACCGGGCAAACGTGCGAGGCGGAGCCACCGGCGAACGGGCCAAGCCGGCCGGCGCACCGGACCCGGTGGGCGGCCGCGTTCCGACGCACGGGCCGCCGCGGCACACGACCCGCACGACGACACACGCACAGGAACGGACACGGGACCAGGGCGATGGCACTCAAGGCAGCAGGACGGCAATCCCTCGTCGACACCGTCGTCGAGGCGCTCCG
This sequence comes from Streptomyces diastatochromogenes, assembly GCA_001418405.1. Lineage (GTDB taxonomy): Bacteria > Actinomycetota > Actinomycetes > Streptomycetales > Streptomycetaceae > Streptomyces > Streptomyces albulus_C. Next base: position 1,170 of record LIQL01000826.1, read on the forward strand.
CGCCCAACTGGCCGCCGGAGAATGGCAGGTCGGCACCCGCATCCCGACCGAGCACGCCCTCGCCGAGCAGCTCCAGGTCGGCCGCAACACCGTCCGCGAGGCGGT
>LIQL01000827.1 GCA_001418405.1 Streptomyces diastatochromogenes
GTCGCCCCCGCCCCCGAGGACGTCCCGGACACCGCCTCCGCCCTCCTCAACTTCGACGGCATCTCCTACGCCAAGGGCGCCTCCGCACTGCGCCAACTCGTCGCCTGGATGGGCGAGAAGGACTTCCTCGCCGGCATCAACGACCACTTCGCCCGGCACCGCTTCGGCAACGCCACCCTCGCCGACTTCCTCGACTCCCTGGCCCGCGCCACCGACCGCGACGTCCACGCCTGGGCCGCCCGCTGGCTGCGCACCACCGGCGTCGACACCCTCACCCCCACCGTCACCGAGGACGCCGGCACCTGGCACCTGGACGTCGCCCACACCGGCAGCCGCCCGCACCGCATCGCCGTCGGCGCCTACGACCCCGACCCGGGCCACCCCGACCGGCTCGCGCTGCGCGACCGCTTCGACGTGGACGTCCCGGCGGACGGCGCCCCCGCCCGGCACACCTTCCCCAAGGCCGCCCCCGCCCTCGTCGTCCTCAACGACGGCGACCTCACCTACGCCAAGGTCCGCTTCGACGCCGCCTCCTGGGAGACCGCCGCCCGCACGCTGTCCGGGCTGCCCGACCCGCTGACCCGCGCGGTCGTCTGGAACGCCGCCCGCGACCTGGTCCGCGACGGCGAACTGGCGCCCACCGCCTACCTCGAAGCGGCCCGCGCCCACCTCCCGCACGAGACCGAGCTCGCCGTCGTCCAGGGCGTACTGGCCTTCGCCCGCACCCAACTCGCCGACCGCTACCTCCCGTCCGCCCCGTCGTCCCCGGGACAGCCGGCCGCCGCCACCCGCCACACCGCGCTGACCACCCTCACCGCCCTCAGCCGCGACATCCTGCGCCGCACCGAAGGCCCCGGCCACGGCCCCGAAGCCGGCCTGCGGCTGACCGCCGTCCGCGCCTTCATCGACAGCGCCACCACCCCCGAGGGCATCCAGGAATGGCTCGCGGACGGCAGCATCCCCGGCGGCCCGACCCTGGATCACGAACTGCGCTGGCGGATCCTCACCCGACTCGCCACGCTCGGCGCCGCCCCCCTGCCCGAACTCCACGACCTCATCGACGCCGAACTCGCCCGCGACCAGAGCGCCACCGGCCAGGAGGGCGCGGCCCGCTGCCGCGCCGCCCTCCCCGACCCGGAGGCCAAACAGGCCGCGTGGCAGGCCCTGTTCGGCACCGACCCCGGCTCCGAACTCTCCAACTACCTCTTCACCGCCACCGCCACCGGCTTCTGGGCGGCCGAGCAGCAGGACCTGCTCCGCCCCTACGTCGCCCGCTACTTCACCGAGGTGCCCGCCCTCGCCGTCCGCCGCGGGCCCGCCCTCGCCAAGGCCGCCGGCAGGTGGGCGTTCCCCGCCGTCCTCGTCGAGGAGGAGACCCTCCGCCGCGGCGAGCAGTGCCTGGCCGAGGGCGACCCGACCCCGGCCCTGCGGCGCACCCTCGACGACCAACTGGCCGACCTGCGACGGGCGTTGCGAGTGCGGGCGGCCGCCGTGCGGTAGCCGGCCCGCAGCCCCACCCCACACGGGAGACGCGGCCGCCGGCAGCCACGGCGCAGCGGACACCGACGACGCGGGTGTCGCCCGGCGGAACACAGACCGCCGGCGGCACCCGCGCCGCATGCGCACCACCGGCCGCACCCCCTCCCTTCGACGGGACGCAAGACCGCAGGCAACCGAACACCTGCGGGACATCCATCCCACGAACGGGTGGTCCCGGCGCAACGGGTGGATACCCGCCGTACCGGACCAGTAACTTAGGGCGGCCTAAGACCCGGTGCCCGTGCACCCAACTCCCGTTGAAGAAGAGCCCCTTGATGCCAGTCGCCCCTGCCGGCACCGCCCTTGCAGGCGGCACCGACGGCCCCCGCGCGCTCCGCCCCCTCCTTGACATCGTCCTCGACGCCCTCACCACCGGCGCCCAGGACCGTTCCGGCCCCCTCCCGCCCGGCGGCCCCGACGCCGTCGCGCGCACCGTCCGCGACGCCTGCCTCCCCCTCCTCCCCGAGCAGGGCGCCGGCCCGCACGCCGCCCTGCGCACCCTCGTCCACACCCTCGCCGCCGGTGCCGCCGACCCCGCGGACCCGCACTGCGCCGCCCACCTGCACTGCCCCCCGCTGGCCCTGGCCACCGCCGCCGACCTCGCCGCCGGCGCCCTCAACCCCTCGATGGACTCCTGGGACCAGGCCCCCGCCGCCTCCGAACTCGAAGTCCTCACCGCCCGCGCGCTCGCCGGCCTCGTCTACCCCGCGGCCACCGCACCCGACGCCCTGGTCACCACCGGCGGCACCGAATCCAACCAACTCGCCGTCCTCCTGGCC
>LIQL01000828.1 GCA_001418405.1 Streptomyces diastatochromogenes
GCGCCGTCCCGCCGCCGCACGCGCCCCACGCCCCGACCCACACCACGTACGGCACCGGGCCCACCCACCCGGCAGCGGCCTACGGGACGAGCCCCGCGCCCGTGTCCGGCCACGGTGGCGCGCCCATGGACGGGCAGACCCACGGCGGACAGCAGTCCCTGGTCCCGGTCGACCCGATGGCCCGCAAGGCCGGCCGGCGCGGCGGCATCGGCGCCTGGGCCCGCCGGCTGGCCGGCGGACGCCCCGTGGTGGACCCGGACGCCCCCGAGCCCGGCACCCCGTACGACGACGGGCCGGCACCCGCCGGCGAACCGGCCCGCAGCACCGCCGTCGCCGCCCCCACGGCCACCGACACCGGCACCGCCACCGGCCCGGCCGACCCCGAACGCTGGCCGGACGCCGCCGCGGTCCTGCTCACCGTGCTCGGCCCGGGCCCCCGGCTCTGGGAGCGCGGCCCGGACCACCCCGACGCGCTCACCGTCCGCCTGGGCACGGCCGAGCGGGACGGCGGGCGCACCGTCGCACCGGTCACCGTGGACCTGCGCCGCGCCGGCGCCCTCGGGCTGGCCGGCCCGCGCGGGCGCCTCGTCGGCCTCGCCCGGTCCGTCACCGCGCAGCTCGCCGCCCTGCACTCCCCCGGCACGCTGGAGATCGTGCTGCTCGGCACCGACCGGGCGCAGGCCGCCGAGGAGCGGGTGGCCGACTGGTCCTGGCTGGGCTGGCTGCCGCACGTCCGCCCGACCCGCGGCCAGGACTGCCGCCTCCTGCTCGCCTTCGACAAGGAACAGGCCACCGCCCGCACGTCCGAACTGGTACGACGCCTGGACGACGGCCCCCTGGGCCCCGGTTGGCCCAGCGCCGACCGTGCCGAAGTGGCCTCCGCCGCCGCCCGCCACCTCGGACCGCACACCCTGCTGATCGTGGACGGCGACCCCGGTTCGTCGGCACTGCGCGAGACCACCGCACGGCTCGCGGCGGGCGGTCCGGCGGCCGGCATCCACGTGCTCTGCCTGGCGGAGACCCCGGCCGCCTCCCCCGCCTTCCCGCTGGCCGCGACGTACGAGGCGGCGCGCGTCGCCTCACCCGCGTTCGGCGAGTGCGGCGCGGTCGCGGTGCTCAGCGGCGACGTCGCCACGGCCCTGCGGGTGGTGCAACCCGGCTCGGGGCCGAACGGCGCGGTCGCGACCGTGGACGCGGTCTCCGCCGCCTGGGCCGAGCGGTTCGCCCGGTCGCTGGCGCCGCTGCGCGAGACCGAGACGGGCGCCGGCGCGGGCGGGCCGACGGCACCGCGCGCCGCGGTGCCGCTGCCGGACGCGACGCGTCTGCTGGACGAGTTGGGGCTGGCCCGCGCCACCCCCGCGTCCCTGCTGGCCCGTTGGGCGGCGGCCCAGGACACCGACCGCCCCAGCGCCGCCGCGGTGCTGGGCGCCGGACCGCACGGCCCCGTGGTCGCCGACCTCGCGGCCGACGGCGCCCACCTGCTCGTCGAAGGCGCCCCGGCCACCGGCAAGACCGAACTGCTGCGGTCGCTCGCCGCGTCGCTGGCCGCCGCGGACCGCCCGGACCGGCTGTCGCTGGTGCTGGTGGACGGCGCCGGCACCGAGCGCGGCGACGGCCTGCGGGCCTGTACGGAACTGCCGCACGTCACGACGCACCTGGCCGCCTCGGACCCGGTGCGGATGCGGGAGTTCGCCCAGGCCCTGTCCTCCGAGCTGAAGCGGCGCGCCGAAATACTGGCCGGCACCCCCTTCTCCGAGTGGCGCACCAAGCACCTCCCGGCCCCCCGCATCGTGGCCC
>LIQL01000829.1 GCA_001418405.1 Streptomyces diastatochromogenes
GCGCCTTCGCCGCCCGCTGCGACCGCGCCACCGCGCGCTGCGCGACGCTCCCCGCACCGCGCGACGGCGTCGCCTGCCACCACCCGGGCCCGCCGAAGACGGAGACCGACCATGCTCGAACTGCGTGACATCACCGCCGGATACGACCGCCGCGCNNGTGTCGCTGGCCGTCGCCCCGGGCGAAGCGGTCGGCCTGCTCGGCCCGAGCGGCTGCGGCAAGTCGACCCTGGCCCGGGTCGCCGCCCTGCTGCACCGCCCCGACGCCGGCACCGTCGTCCTGGACGGCACGCCCGCCCGCGGCTGGCGCCACCGCGCCCCCCGCACGCAGCGCACCGCCTTCGGCGTCCTCTTCCAACAGCCCCGGCTGTCCGCCGACCCCCGACTACGGCTCGCCGACGTGATCGCCGAACCGCTGCGCGCCACCGGACGGAAGGCCGAAGTGGAAGCCAGACTGGGGGAGTTGGGGCCGCTCGTCGGCCTCGGTGCGGAACTGCTCACCCGGCGCCCGCACGAGGTCAGCGACGGCCAGCTGCAACGCGCCTGCCTGGCCCGCGCCCTGGTGCTCCGCCCGCGCTGGCTGATCTGCGACGAGATGACCGCGATGCTGGACGCCTCCACCACCGCCGCCCTCGTCGCCGTCGTCGAGTCCTACCGGCGGGAGAGCGGCGCCGGACTGCTCGCCGTCGGCCACGACCGCACGCTCCTGGAGCGCTGGTGCGACCGCACCGTCACCTGGGCGGAGCTGGGAGCGACCGCCGGAATGCCGGGCGCGGGCTGAGCGTTCCCCCTACGATGGTCCGGCGCGTGACGGACGAGCACCATGGTGCCGGAAGTGATCAACGGTGAGACAGGAGCGATCGTGACCGAAGCGACGCATGTGACGGCCGAGACGGACACGGCTGCGCCCTTCACCGTGCCGATCACCGTCCGGGGCTACGAGACCGACACCCAGGGCCACCTCAACCAGAGCGTCTACCTCCAGTACGCCGAGCACGCCCGCTGGTCCCTCCTCCAGGCCAGCGGCATCCCGCAGCGCGCACTGGTGGCCCGCGGCATCGGCCCGGTCACCGTCGAAACCACCATCCGCTACCTGCGGGAGCTCCACGCCGGCGACGAGGTTGAGGTCAGCTGCCGGTTCGTGTGGGGCGAGCGGAAGACCTTCGTGATCGAGCAGTCCGTCCACCGGACCGACGACGGCACCCTCGCCGCCGAGATCCGCGCGGTCTGCGGAATCCTGGACCTCACCGAACGCCGCCTCGTGACGGACCCGCGCACCGCCCTCGGCGAACTCGCCACCGACCCCGCGCTCCTGGGCCTCGACCAGCCGTAGGCGCGCCCCCTGCCCCACCGCACGGTCCGCCCCTCACGACCGCTGCGGCACCACCGTCACCTCCGTGCCGGCCGCCCGCACCGCCCGGACCTGCTCCGCCGGCAGCCCGTCGTCGGTGATCAACAGATCGAAGTCGGTCAGCGGCGCCAACGCGTACAACCCGTCCTTGGCGAACTTGGTGTGGTCGACGAGCAGCACCCGCCGCGCCGCGCTCTCCATCATCGCCCGCTTGACCTGCACCGTCTCCGGGGAGGTGTGGTAGCAGCGGCCCTTGGCCACGGCCGTCGTCGACAGGAACAGCACGTCCGCCCGGTAGGCCCGCACCGCGTCCGCGGTGTGCAGCCCCATGAACGCGTCGTACGCCGGGAAGTACGCCCCGCCCAACGTGATCAGCGAGATCCCCGGCTCCTTGGCCAGCGTGGTGATCGCCGGCAGCGAATTGGTGAGCACCGTCAGCGGCGCGTGCTCGGGCGCCTGGTGCGCCAGCATCAGACAGGTGGTGCTGTCGTCCAACAGCACCGTCTGCCCCGGCGTCAGCAACGCCGCCGCGGCCCGCGCCAACGCCTGCTTGGTCGCCGCCATCGTCGCCATCCGCTCCGCGACCGTGCCGTGGAAATGCGCCGACGGCAGCCCCGTCGCCCCGCCCCGCACCTTCCGCAACCAGCCCTGCGCCTGTAGCGCGTCCAGGTCCCGGTGGGCGGTCATCAGGCTGATCCCGAACTCCGCGGTCAGCTCCGAGGTCCGCACGAACCCCCGCGCGACCACCGTCTCCCGGATCCGGCGCCGCCGTTCCTCCTGGGCCTCGACCCGGTCCATCGCCCCGTTCCCTCCGGTTCGCGCCGCGGTCACCCACGTGAAGGCGCCGCGTGATGTTCACACGAAGGTAACGCGGGCCACCGGGTGCAGGTGCCCGCCGGACGCGGTTCCGTCCCGATGCCTCACGGCAGCTCCCCGCCGCGATGGGAACATTCCGGCCGCCCTTGACGGCCCTTTCGCGCGAGCGGTTGCATCACCGCGTCGTCCACCGGCCCCCGAGGCTCCCGCCACCCCTCCCGCCGGCCCGGACCACCCGCATCCGTCCCGCCGCACACAAGGGGAGCTTCGATGACGAACCCTCCGCTGCCCGCGCCCCGCGCGCTCCCGGCCCGCCTCGGCATCCCGCCGACCCTCGCCTGGGGATACCTCGGACTGCTCCTC
>LIQL01000083.1 GCA_001418405.1 Streptomyces diastatochromogenes
GCGGGGCGCCCGGCGCGGTGGCACGCCCCGCCGTGGGGTCGCGGACCGGCGCTGTCGGCGCCGGGTGCGAGAATCGTCGGCAAGCACCACGCACGACCGGACGCACGACCCGCACGCCACGCTCGACGATCAGGGAGACCCACCCATGGCACCCGCCATCCCAGCCTCGATGGAACGGCCGCACTTCATCGGCATCGGCGGCGCCGGCATGTCGGGCATCGCCAAGATCCTCGCGCAGCGCGGCGCCGAGGTGGCGGGCAGCGACGCCAAGGACTCCGCGACCGCCCAGGCCCTGCGCGCCCTCGGCGTCACGGTCCACCTCGGCCACGCCGCCGAGCACCTCGCCGACGACGCCACCAGCGTCGTGGTCTCCTCCGCGATCCGCTCCGACAACCCCGAGCTGGCCGCCGCCCAGCAGCGCGGCATCCCGGTCGTCCACCGCTCCGACGCGCTCGCCGCCCTCATGGACGGCCTGCGCCCGATCGCCGTCGCCGGCACCCACGGCAAGACCACCACCACGTCGATGCTCGCCGTCTCCCTCGGCGCCCTCGGCCTCAAGCCGTCCTACGCCATCGGCGGCGACCTGGACGCCCCGGGCTCCAACGCCGAGCACGGCAGCGGCCAGATCTTCGTCGCCGAGGCCGACGAGAGCGACCGCAGCTTCCACAAGTACGCCCCCGAGGTCGCCATCGTCCTCAACGTCGAGCTGGACCACCACGCCAACTACGCCTCGATGGACGAGATCTACGCCTCGTTCGAGACGTTCGTCGACCGCGTCCGGCCCGGCGGCACCCTGGTCGTCTCCGCCGACCACCCCGGCGCCCGCGAGCTGACCGCCCGGCTCGCCGGCCGCGACGACATCGACATCGTCACCTACGGCGAGTCCAAGGACGCCGACGTCCGCATCCTCCAGATCACCCCGCACGGCCTGGCCAGCGACGTCACGGTCACCCTCACCAGCGGCAAGATCCTCACCTTCACCGTCTCCGTCCCCGGCCGGCACTACGCGGGCAACGCCGTCGCCGCCCTGGCCGCCGGAGTCGCCCTCGACCTCCCGCCGCACCAGCTCGCCGACGCCCTCGGCAAGTACACCGGCGTCAAGCGCCGCCTCCAGCTCAAGGGCGAGGTCGCCGGCGTCCAGGTCATCGACTCCTACGCCCACCACCCCACCGAGATGACCGCCGACCTGGAGGCCATCCGCGGCGCCACCGAGGAGGCCGGCGGTCGCATCCTCGTCGTCTTCCAGCCGCACCTGTACTCCCGCACCCAGGAGCTGGGCACCGAGATGGGCCAGGCCCTCGCCCTCGCCGACGCCTCCGTCGTCCTGGACATCTACCCGGCCCGCGAGGACCCGATCCCGGGCGTCACCAGCGCCCTGATCACCGACGCCGCCCGGACCGCCGGCGCCCAGGTCACCCCCGAGGCCGACAAGAGCGCGATCCCGGACCTGATCGCCGGAATGGCCAGGCCCGGTGACCTTGTTCTCACCATGGGCGCGGGCGACGTGACCGACCTCGGCCCCGCCATCCTGTCCCGCCTGGGCGCATGAGCTGAGGAGGCCCCCGATGACGTACGAGATCGACAAGCCCGACGAGCAGTGGCGCAGCGAGCTGACCCCGGCCGAGTACCACGTGCTGCGCCAGGGCGGCACCGAGCCCGCCTTCGTCGGCGAGTACACCGACACCAAAACCGCCGGCGTCTACTCCTGCCGGGCCTGCGGCGCCGAACTGTTCCGCTCCACCACCAAGTTCGCGAGCCACTGCGGCTGGCCGTCCTTCTACGACCCCAAGGACACCGACGCCGTCGAGCTCCTGGAAGACCGCACCCACGGCATGGTCCGCACCGAGGTCCGCTGCGCCCGCTGCGGTTCCCACCTCGGCCACGTCTTCGAGGGCGAGGGCTACCCGACCCCGACGGACCAGCGGTACTGCATCAACTCGATCTCGTTGCGGCTGGCGCCCGACGAGGAGTGAGCACGGGACCGGCGGCGGGCGGTGCGCGGGCGTGACCCGCGGCCGCCCGCGCCCCGGTCGACGGCGGCACCCGCCCCGTAGAGCGCCGGGGCGAAACGGCCGTCGTTCATCAGACGCTTATCCCCCTCTGTGACCCTCCCCGGAAGCCGTGCGATCAGGGGGGACGCGTGCTGAACGAGAGGGTTTTCCGGACCGAGGACGTGCCGGCGGAGGACCGGTTGGCCTACTGGGCGGAGCGCATGGCGCAGACCCATGCTCCCGTGCAGGTCAGAAGCGACCACGCGGAGGACTTCCGGGCCACCCAGCGGGTGCTGGACCTCGGTGCGGTGACCGTGTGGTCGGCGACGTTCCCGCAGGTGGTGGTCCGCCGCACGCCGCGACTGATCCGGCGTTCCGACCCGGGGCTCTCGCACCTCTCCCTCGTCGTGGCGGGGACCTGGACGGCCGACTGGGGGGATCACGAGGTGGTCTACCGGCCGACCGACCTGATCGTCGGCGATTCCTCGCTGCCGGCGGAGGTCCGCGGCGACCAGGGCCCGGTCGCGCTGGTGGGGCTGGAGGTCCCCAAGGCGCTGCTACCGCTGCCGCGCGGCTTGGACGGCCGTGCGGTGCCCCGGCGGATGACGACCTGCCAGGGGGTCGGCGCGCTGCTCGCACAGTTCCTCACCCGACTGTGCGAGGACACCGGCCCCTACCGGTCCTGCGACGGGCCACGCCTGGGGACGGTCCTCACCGATCTGGTCGCCGCGCTCTTCGCCGGCGCCCTCGAAACCGGCAGCGCCCTCCCGACGGAGGTCCGTCGGCGGAACCTGGTGCTGCGCATCACGTCGTTCATCGACGAGCACCTGCCCGACCCCGAGTTGACCCCGTCCGTCGTCGCGGCGGCGCACCACATCTCGACCAGCTACCTGCACCGCCTCTTCCAGGACGAGGAGAGCACCGTCGCCGGCCGCATCCGGAGCCGACGGCTGGCGGCCGCCCGCCGCGACCTCACCGATCCGGCGCTGCGCACCCTCCCGGTCCACGCCATCGCCGCGCGCTGGGGGTTCCCGCGGCCGGCCGACTTCAGCCGGGCTTTCCGCAATGCCTATGGGGTCGCGCCGAAGGACTACCGGCAAATGGCGCTGGAGGCCGACCGGTTGGCTCGCTGCTAACCATTCCGTGGACTCGGTGCTAACGACAACCACGGGGGATTCGAGGATTCTTATCCCACACGGGTTCGACGCACGAAGGGGGCGAACCCGGCACGGGGGAGGGATTCCACAATGCGCAGATCGCCGCTGTACACCGGCGCGTCGACACCGGTCGCGACGGGGGACCACACGGCCACCGCCGGTGTGGTGAGGAACGCCGTCACCTGCCCGGACGGGGAAAACCCCTAGGGCTCCGGCGGCCGCGCGGTACGCGCACCGCTCGCCGGGCGGGCCGGTCGACCCTGCCGTCGTCCGGTCCGCCCGGCGGCGAACTGCCCGGTGGTAAAAGGGGCTTGAGCCCCTCGGGATCCCGCATCCGAACTTTCACCCCGCCTCGTGCACGAGCGTGCCTTCGGGCTGCCCGCGGGGTGGAAGTGCGCACACGGAAAATCAATTTTTTCGCATGGGGGAGCAGTAAATGGCAACGCCGAAGTGGCGGAAGCTGATCGATCACGTGCAGAGCATCGAGGAGGGCATCTACGAGACGTACGTCGCCGGCGAGGGGTACAACAACCGGACCCGGTTCGGGAAGCAGTACGGCGCGGACGGCCAGGCGTGGTGCGTCATGTTCGACTGGGACATGTACGCAGACCTGGGCCTGGAGGAGATCGTGCCCAAGGTCGACAACGTCAACGCGTTCACCGAGTGGGCCAAGCACCGCGACCGGTGGTCCGTCTACCCGTCGGTCGGGGCATGGGTGAACCTCTCCGACGGCCGCCACACCGAGTTGGTCGTCGGCTTCGACGAGACGCACGTGTACACCAAGGGCGGCAACTCCGTGAAGCAGGGCGCCGCCGACGGCGGGCAGGGCAACGGCGTATACGCGCACAAGATCGAGCGGAAGAGCGCGCAGATCGTCGGCTACTTCGCGCCCGCGTTCCCCGACGAGTGCCCGCCGACCGCCGATCCGAAGGACCCGCGGGGCGGCGCGGAGCGCGCGGAGTGGCGCTGGCAGGGGGAGCGGCTGCACACCGAGGACCTCACGGTGACCGCTTCCGACGTGGTCTTCGGCAAGCGGAACGTCTCCGTGCGGATCGTGCAGGCCGCCCTGAAGGACGAGGTGGGCCTCGACTACAGCGCCGCACCGGGCGTGTTCGGCCCGCGGACCAAGGCGGCGGTGGCCGCGTTCCAGCGCAAGCTCGGGTTCTCCGGGGCGGACGCGGACGGCGTCTTCGGCCGCCAGTCGCTCATCGAACTCGGCAAGCGCCACAAGTTCAGGGTGAAGGGGGTGAGCTCCCTCGACCGCAAGCGGGACGTCGACGGCGGCAAGCCGGGCGCCGGGCGCATCGCCATCCCCCTGGACTCGGTCACCTACAAGGAGGTTCCGGAAGGCAGCTGCTCCCAGGCGGCAAAGGAAGCCTGCGAACTCCTCAACGTCCCGGAGACCCACTGGGTGCCGGGCATCATGACCGCAGCCAAGCGCGAGTCGTCCTACCGCTTCAACGAGGTCAACGAGTATGACTCGAACGCGTACGGCACCAAGCAGGACGACGGGCACCCGCAGAGTTGCACGCGCGGCCTCCTCCAGGTCATGCCGCAGACGTTCGCGGAGAACCACCAGCCCGGCACCTCGCACAACATCTACGACGGCGTGGCCAACATCTGCGCGGCGATGAACTACGTGATGGTCCGGTACGGCGTGTACCGCGACGGGTCCAACCTCGCCGGGCGGGTCCAACAGTTCGACCCGAACCGACCGCCGAAGGGGTACTGAGCGTGGCCGGCATAGGAAACGTGCTCGACAGCGTCGTCGAAATGTTCTCAAGCGAATCGAGCGAACCGCGCGTGCAGCGCGCGGAGGTGGTGTCGCTGGCCGACGTCCACCCCGGCGCGAAGAACGGCAGCGTCCTGAGGGTGCAGGAGGCCCTGGCGAAGGCCGTCGGCCTGGACTACGCGTCCGCCCCCGGCACCTTCGGCCCCCGCACCAAGGCGGCCTACGCCACATGGCAGCACCACCTCGGGTACGTCGGCGCCGCCGCCGACGGCATACCGGGCCTGACGTCGCTGAAGAAGCTCGGCGCCGAGTACGGCTTCACGGTCCGAGCGGGCGCCGGCGGCGGGGGAGCGTCGGCGGGGGACCGCGTCGCCTCACCGGTGCCGGGGCACCGCATCAACCAGCCGTACGGCGTGCCGAACGCCCGCTACCAGGCCGGGTACCACACCGGCGACGACTACGGAGCGCCGGAGCGCACACCGGTCGTCGCCGTCCGGAGCGGCACCATCCAGTGGTCGAACGCCGACGGTCGCCAGTACGGCAACTGGATCGGCCTGCGTGCGGACAACGGCCGCCTCTACGTCTACTGCCACCTGTCCCGGCGGGACGTGCTGTCCGGCCAGAAGGTCAAGGCGGGCCAGCGGATCGGCAGGGTCGGGTCCACCGGCAACGTCACCGGTCCGCACCTGCACTTCGAGGACCACCCCAGCGGGCCCTTCGTCTACGGCCACGAACGCAAACCGGCCTGGTGAGCCGCCACCACGACCGGCATCCCTGAACCGCTGGTCCGTCCGTGCACGCCCCGTTCCCCGGCGTCGTCCCGCCGGGGAACGGGGCTGTGCCGAGGCGGTGCCGACGACGGCAGCGACGTCCCAGCGGAACGACACCGTGAGGAGGGGCGGCATGCGCACGCCCGCACGCAGCACCACCACCATCACCACCCTGTCCCACCCCGGCCGGCTGTTCGCCGCCGCTACGGTCCTGGCCCTGTCCGTCGGTTCACTGACGGCCTGCGGACCCACCGACGGTGCGCCGGACGCCGCCGACGGCACTCCGACGGCCGCCACCGGCCCACCCGCCCCACAACCGTCAACCGCGCCGCAGACGTCGTCGCCGAGCCGCACCACCGGGCCCTCGCCCGAGGGGACCCCGTCCGCCGACCCCGGCACGGCCCCCTCCGCGCGGGCCGGCCGCAACCCGGACGACCCGGACGATCGCCTTCACCAGTGGATGGAGAGTGGCGCGCTCCCGATGAACTCGGTCTACCACTGGCCGGTGTTGGAGACGTCGGCTCGCGTCGCCGACGGTGAGAAGTTCCGGTTCGAGGAGGTGTGCCGGGCGCAGCGCCCGGCCCGGCTGGACTCCCTCGCCGACGGCGCGTGGATGGAGAAGGCCCGGCCGGGCACGAACGACGGGGACCAGAACTGGCTGGCCCAAGAGACCATCGCGGCGTTCCGGACGGGCGAGGACCAGCAGGCGTCCGACGTGTTCGTGGGCCTGGTCGAGGAGTTGCGGGCCTGTGCCTCCGCACGGAACTCGGTGCGGTTCACCACCCGGGACGCCCGGCACGCGGTTGCGACGATCGTCCTCGAAAAGGACGCGCCCCGCCCCACCACGCTGCACGAATACCTGGCGGTCGGGCAGAACAACGTGCTGGAGCTGAGCATGTGGGCGACGCCTTACCACCAGGACGGTGGCAACGAGCCCGACGTCGTCTGGCCCGGCCCCTCCGACACCGCCGTCCTCGACGCGATGACCGCGCCGGTGTGCCCGAAGGGGAAGCAGTGCTGAGCGGCGCCGGCGCCTGAGGGCCCACGGCGGCCGGTCCGGCGACGCGGGGGCACCCACCGGGTGCCCCCGCGAGACGCTCGGGGTCCGCTCCCGTCACACCGGTACGGTCACCGCCGTCATCACCAGCTGGGACCCGATCAGCCAACGGCCGGTGAACTCGGTGAGCTCCCGGCCCTCCACCACCGGACCGGGCACCAGGAACCGGGCGGTGAAGGTGGCGTCGGTCGGGTCGAGGGTGAGGTGGGCGTCCTCGAAGCCCAGCCAGCGGCCGGTGAGCGGGAACCACGCCTTGTAGACGCTCTCCTTGGCGCTGAAGATGAGCCGGTCCCAGCAGATCTCCGGCTGGTGCGCGGCGAGTTGGGAGAGCTGGGCCCGTTCGTCGGGGAGCGTGACGAGCTCCAGGACGCCCGGGTCCTCGATCCGCGCGTGCGGCTCCGCGTCGACGCCCACGGAGCGCACGTCGGTCGCCCGGGCCACGGCGGCGCCGCGGTAGCCCGTGCAGTGGGTCATCGCGCCGACGATGCCGGTCGGCCAGATCGGGGCGCGGCGCTCGCCGGGCAGGACCGGCGCGGGGGCGATCCCGAAGGCGGCGAGGGCCCGACGGGCGCAGTTGCGCACCGTGCCGAACTCCCGTTGCCGCTGTGGGACCGCCTCGGCCACCAGCGCGAACTCCTCCGGGAACATCTCCGAGAGCGGGTCGTCCCCGAAGGACTCGGCGGTCGCGATCGGCGCGGGCAGCAGCTTCTCTATCACGCGGGAACTCCGGTGGTCGCGACGGGCAGGATCTGGACCGGGCGGCCGGGGGAACCGGAGCGGCGCCGCCATTCGCGAGGGTAGCCGAGCGACACCTCCTGGTGGGGCACTCCGTCCCACATGATCAGCCGCGGGATGTGCAGATGGCCGTAGACCACCGTGGTGGCGCGGAACCGACGGGGCCAGTCGGCGGTGGCCTCCGTCCCGCACCACAGTGCGAACTCCGGGTACCACAGGGGTCTGGTGGGCTCGCGCACCAGTGGCCAGTGGTTGATCAGCACCGTCGGCAGGTCCTCCGGGAGGGCCGCGAGCCGCGCCTCGGTCTCCGCCACCCGGGCCCGGCACCACGCCTCGCGGGACGGGTAGGGGTCCGGGTGCAGGAAGTATTCGTCGGTGCAGACGACGCCCGCCTTCTCGGCGATGGCCAGGGCCTCCTCCTTGGACCCCATGCCGGGCATCCGGAAGGAGTAGTCGTAGAGCAGGAAGAGCGGCGCGAGGGCCACCGGGCCGCCCGCCCCCTCCCACACGGGGTACGGATCCTCGGGGGTGATCACCCCCAGCTCCCGGCAGACCTCCACCAGGTGCTCGTAGCGGGCCACCCCGCGCAGTTGCACCGGGTCCTTGGCGGGGGTCCACAGCTCGTGGTTGCCGGGCACCCACACCACCTTGGCGAACCGCTCGCTCAACCGGCCGAGCGCCCAGCGGATGTCCTCGACGTACTCCCCGACGTCCCCGGCCACCAGCAGCCAGTCGTCGTCGGACTCCGGCCGTAACCGCTCGACGATGTCGCGGTTCTCGTCGTACCGGACGTGGAGGTCGCTGACGGCCACCAGACGGCCCTCACGCGAGGTGGGGGCCGGCCCGGTGGTGGCGTGCTGGGCGCCGGGGGCGAAGGTGCGGATCTCGTAGGTCACCTCAGCAGTAAAGACGGTGCGGGGGGATCAGGGAAAGCGTCGCCTGGAATCGAGGGGGCGTGCCGCGGCCGGGCCCCCTCGATCACCGGGGCGCGGCCGGCGGCAGCGGCGCGCCCGGCCGTCAGCGGGCGCCGGGGGAGGGGGCGCCGCCGCGCCGGATGCGGGTGGCCAGCCACAGGTCGAAGCGGTCGTCGGGGTCGTCGAGGCGGCGCCCGGTGAGGTCCATCGCCTTGTCCAGGCGGTTGCGCACCGTGTGCCGGTGGACGCCGAGCCGGCGGCTGGTGGCGTCCCAGGCACCGCCGGTCTCCAGCCAGGCGGCGAGGGTGGCGATCAGTTCCTCGCCGCCGTCGGCCAGGTCCAGCGGCCCGAGCACGGTGTCGGCGTAGCCGTGCAGCGTCCGCCGGTCGCCCAGGTCCAGCAGCAGTCGGGCGGCCTCGCTCTGCCGGGCCTCCGCGGGCGCCCCGCTGGTCCGGCTGACCGCCAGCAGCCCGGTGGCCTGCCGCAGCGACACCCGGACCGCTTCCGGCGCGGTGGCCGGGCCGATGCCCGCCGGGCAGTGCGGGGCGAACCGGCCGAGCACCGCGTGGATGTCCAGTTCCTCGCCGACCACCGCCTCGATCAGCCGTCCCGGCGCGGCGCCCGGCCCGCCGGTCACCCGCACCAGCCCGCCGGGCATGGCCAGCGCCAGATCGGCCGCCATCTCCTGGGCCGCGCCCTCCGACAGCCCGGTCCGGGCGGAGGCACCGCCCCCGCCGCGCGGCCCCGCGACCGGTGCCGCCTCCACGACGACCGCCCGCACCCGCTCGGCGGACAGCCCCACCGAGGCCAGCATGTCCCGGGCCCGGTCCGCCGCCAGGTCCTCGTCCGCCAGCAGCTCCGACAGCAGCGCCGAGCGCCGCCGGCGTTCCGGTTCGTCCCGCAGGTGCCGTCGTTCCAGCTCCAGGGAGAGCAGCGAGATCAGTCCGGGCACCACGGACCGGGCGGCGTCGTCCGGGCGGCCGGTGAGCAGCAGCAGTCCGCGCAGCCGGCGGGCGCCGAGCGGCTGCACCTCCAGCTGCCGGCCGCCGGCGGTGCTGGACGCACTGCCCCGCAGCCCCCGTGCGGCGACCCGTTCGACCAGGTCGCGGGCGTCCTCCAGCGCGGTCCCCGGTTCCTGCTCAGCGGCCGCCAGCTGCCGCCCGAGTGGGTCGAGGACCGTGGCGCCGACCCCGGTGGCGGCCGTCCACTCCGCCAGCATCGGCTGGAGCCCGTCACTGGTCGCCGCGGCCGCGGTCAGCCTGCGCTGGGTGGCGAAGGCCCGGTGCAGCACCTCCCGCTGCTCGGTGGCCCGGGCGTCGAAGACCGCCTTGGTGACCGCGATGAACGGGACCTCGTCCGGCACCGTCAGCAGCGGCAGCCCGGCCTCCTTCGCGGCCGTGACCAGGGGCTGCGGTGCCTCCTGGTACGGCAGTCCCTGGCCCAGCCCGAGCGCCAGGCAGGCCGCGCCGCCCTCGGCCACGTCCCGGACGTACGCGCGGCAGGACGCCGGCTCCATCGGCAGCAGCAGCCCGATGGTCATCAGCAGCTCACCGCCCTGCAGCCACTTCCCGGGGACCAGCAGGTCGGAGACGGTCGCCGCCTCGATGGTGCGGGACAGCAGCTCCTGCGGTACGTCGTAGGTGAGGGCCAGATGGAGGCCGGGCCGTGCCAACAGGTCCGAGATACGCAGAGGCATAGACATAGTGTCCACCACATATCTATTGAATGGACGATCGGGCGATCGAGTCCCGGCGACCGGACGCCTAGGTTCACACCACCGCGGAATCCGTCGTTCCCCACCGGCTTCCCGCGGCACCACCCCCGCACCCCCTGTCGCCACGCCCGAGGAGTAACCCATGGATCGCACGGCACCCATGGAAGGCACGAGCGAGGGGCGAGGCTCGCGCATGATCGAGGTCCGCTCCATCGACTACGTGCCCGTCCGCGAACGGCACGGGAAGGTGTGGCACCAGGGTCCGTTCTGGTTCACCGGCAACTTCGTGCTGACCACGATGGTCACCGGCTTCCTCGGCCCGGCCCTCGGCCTGAGCCTGCTCGCCTCCGTCGCGGCGGTCGTCCTCGGCGCCTGCTTCGGCACCTTCTTCATGGCCTTCCACGCCAACCAGGGCCCCCGGATGGGCCTGCCGCAGATGATCCAGTCGCGGGCCCAGTTCGGCATCCGCGGTGCGATCGTGCCGTTCGCCGCCGTGGTCTTCGTCTACGTCGGGTTCAACGTCTTCAACGTGGTCCTGGCCGCCCAGGGCCTGCGCACCGTCTTCCCCGGCGGCGCCACCCTCTGGTACGTGCTGATCATCGGCGTCGCCATCGTGCTCGCCGTGGTCGGCCACGACCTGCTGCACCTGGTCCAGCGCTGGCTCACCTACGTGCTGATCGTGGTCTTCGGCGTGCTCACCGTCGGTGCGCTGGTCCAGCTCGACCCGCACTCCGTGGCCGCCGCCGGGCACGCCGCGCACGGCTCCTGGACGTCCTTCCTGGTCGTCTTCTCCGCCGCGGCCGGCTACCAGATCAGCTACGCCGTCTACGTCTCGGACTACTCCCGCTACCTGCCCCGCGACGTCTCCGCCCGCAAGGTCATCTGGTGGACCTACGCCGGCGCGGCCGGCTCCGCCGCCTGGCTGATGTCGCTCGGCGCACTGCTCGCCTCGGCGCTGCCGCACCCGGACGCGATCAGCGGCATCCGCCAGGTCGGCAACGCGATCCTGCCCGGCTTCGGCACCTTCGCGGTGGTCGTCTCGTCCGTCGCCCTGGTCGGCATCATGGCGGTCAACGCCTACGGCGCGATGCTCACCACCACCAGCGCGATCGACGCCTTCCGCGCGGTCAAGCCGACCGTCCGGATCCGGATCGCCGGCATCGTGGCCATCGGCCTGATCGTCTTCACCGTGGCGATGCTGCTCCCGGAGAACTACCTGGAGAGCTTCAACACCTTCGTGCTGATGATGCTCTACTTCCTGATCCCGTGGACGGCGGTCAACCTCGTCGACTTCTACTGGGTCCGGCGCGGCCACTACGCGGTCACCGCGATCTTCAACCCGGCCGGCATCTACGGCCGCTGGTCCTGGCGCGGCATCACCGCCTACGTCGCCGGCTTCGCCGCGATGGTCCCGTTCTTCTCCACGTCCTTCTACACCGGTCCGGTGACGAAGGCGCTGGGCGGCGCGGACCTCTCCTTCGTGCCCGGCCTGCTGGTCGGCGGCGGCCTGTACTACCTGCTCACCCGCAGCCTCGACCAGGCCGCGGAGGCGGCGGCGGTCGCCGAGAGCGAGCGCGAGCTGGAAGGGACCGACGCGGACGGGCCGGCGGCCGCCGCGGCCCCGCGCGACTGACGGCAGGGGCGGCGCGGGCCGCCCGGGGCCGCCGCGCACCAGCGGATGAGCCGCCCGGTTCCTCCCGCTATGGTCGGTCGGTAGGGATGTCTCCCCACCGGCCGACCGTCGTTTTCCGGCCCCCCCGGGAAGCCGCCGTCCGGTCCTCCGGCCGTCCGGACCAAGGGAAGTGAGCGCACCATGCAGGTGGCGTTTCTGGTGGCCCCGGCGGGCACCGAACAGGTCGAGCTGACCGAGCCCTGGCAGGCGGTGATCGCCGCGGGCGGCAAGCCCACCCTGATCTCCACCAGGTCGGGCCGCATCCAGGCGTTCCACCACCTGGACAAGGCCGACACCTTCCCCGTCGACCTGACCGTGGACGCGGCGTCCGTCGCGGAGTTCGACGCCCTGGCCCTGCCCGGCGGGGTCGCCAACCCCGACGCGCTCCGCCTGGACCGGGGCGCCATCGCCCTCATCGCGTCCTTCTTCGAGACCGGCAAACCGGTCGCGGCCATCTGCCACGCCCCCTGGACCCTGATCGAGGCCGACGTCGTGCGGGGCCGCACCCTCACCTCCTGGCCCAGCCTGCGCACCGACATCCGCAACGCCGGCGGCACCTGGGTCGACCGGCCGGTCGTGGTCTGCACCCAGGCCGCCAACACCCTCGTCACCAGCCGCAAACCGGCGGACCTGCCGGCCTTCTGCAAGGCCCTGGTCGAGGAGTTCTCGCGGTGAGGGGACGCGGGGGAGTCCGCACCGCCGCCGCGCCTTCTCAGACCGGACCGTAGACGGCGCACCGGGCCCCGGTGAGCAGCCCCCAGTAGCGGTCCCCGTAGGACCAGTGCCACCACTCGCTGGGATAGTTCACGAAACCGGCCCCGCCCAGGGCCCGCCCCAGGAGCGCGCGGTGGTGCAGGGCCCACGCCGGCAGCCCCGGGGCGTCGAACGGGCAGCGCTCCTCGTCGCCCGTGCGGTGGCCGTTCACCGCACCGCCCATGTCCAGCGCCCGGCCCCGGTCGTCCACCAGCGTCAGGTCCAGGGCCGCCCCCGTGCAGTGCGGGGCCACCTCGACCGGGGCGACGAACGCGGCCGTCCGGCGGCGGAGTTCCTCGGGGTCGGTGTGGCCCGCGGCGCGCAGGCGGTCCTGGTAGCGGGCGAACCGCCGGGCCTGCTCGGCGCTGCTGCGGTGCCCCTCGACCACCAGGAACCCCCAGCCCGCCGGCAGCCCGGCGACGGCCGTCCGCAACCGTGCGCACACACCGGCCCGGGCCCGCCCGTACGCCCCGTCCGGGTCCCGCTCCCCCGGGGCCAGGGTCACGCGGGGGAGCGCCGCCACCTCGGCCAGCGGTTCGCCGCAGTCCCGCACCGGGACGTCCGCCACCCGGGGGTCGCTGAGCACGATCACGCGCGCTCCCCCTTCGCGCGCGGCGTCCCGGGCGGTTCCTCGACGACCACCGCCACGGACTCCGCCGGCAGGTGCAGCACCCCGCCGCCGTCCGGCAGCACCGGGTGCGGCCAACCGGCCGCCGCGCGGTAGCCGGTCGCCGGGGCCGGCGCGGTGCCCCGCCGCGCGTCCGCCGCGGGCGCCGTGGACGGGGCGAGCGGGACGGCGGCCGTACCGCTCGGGGCGAGGTTGACGGCCAGGTGGACGGGGCCGCGGCGGAGCACCAGCCAGCGGGCGTCCTCGTCGTGGGCGACGTGGGTGCGGGAGGGGTCGGGATCGGTCAGCGCGGGGTGGGTGCGGCGCAGGGCGAGCAGGCCGCGGTACCAGGAAAGCAGGGCGGCGTGCGGCGCGGCGGACGGTTCGGCCCAGTCCAGGACGCAGCGGCCGCGGGTGGCCGGATCCTGCGGGTCCGGCCAGTCGGCGCCGAGCCCGTCGCCGTGCGCCGCGCCGCCCTCCTGCGCCGCGAACTCGCGCCGCCGGCCGGCCCGTACGGCCTCCGCCAGCTCCGGGTCCGGGTGGTCGGTGAAGTACTGCCAGGGAGTGCGCGCGCCCCACTCCTCGCCCATGAAGAGCATCGGGGTGAACGGGGCGCAGAGGACCAGCGCGGCGGCGCAGGCGAGCAGGCCGGGGGAGAGGGTGGCGGTGAGCCGGTCGCCGTACGCGCGGTTGCCGATCTGGTCGTGGGTCTGCGCGTAGCCGAGCAGCCGATGTGGTGGGGTGGCCCGGAGGTCGAGGGGGGCGCCGTGGCGGCGCCCGCGGAAGCTGGAGTGGCTGCCGTCGTGGAAGAAGCCGCCGGTGAGGGTCTTGGCGAGGGCGGCGAGCGGGGCGCGCGCGAAGTCGGCGTAGTAGCCGTGGGATTCGCCGGTCAGTGCGGTGTGCAGGGCGTGGTGGAAGTCGTCGTTCCACTGGGCGTGCAGGCCCAGGCCGCCGCTCGCCCGCGGCGCGGTGGTGCGCGGGTCGTTGCGGTCGGACTCGGCGATCAGGAACAGCGGACGGCGCTGCTGGGCGGCGAGCGCGTCCACGGCGGCGGACAGTTCGGCCAGGAAGTGCTGGGCGCGGTCGTCGTGCAGGGCGTGCACGGCGTCCAGCCGCAGCCCGTCGATGCGGTAGTCGCGCAGCCAGCCGAGCGCGCTGTCGATGAAGAAGCGGCGGACGTCGTCGGAACCGGGGGCGTCGAGGTTGACCGCCGCCCCCCAGGGCGTGTGATGGGTGTCGGTGAAGTACGGGCCGAACTCCGGGAGGTGGTTCCCGGACGGGCCGAGGTGGTTGTGCACCACGTCGAGGACCACCCCGAGGCCGTGGCCGTGCGCGGCGTCCACGAACCGCTTCAGCCCCTCGGGGCCGCCGTACGGCTCGTGCACCGCCCAGGGCGCGATCCCGTCGTACCCCCACCCGTGGGTCCCGGGGAACGGGCAGACGGGCATCAGGGAGACGTGGGTGACGCCGAGGTCGGCGAGGTGGCCGAGGCGGGCCGCGGCGGCGTCGAAGGTGCCTTCGGGGGTGTACGTCCCGACGTGCAGCTCGTAGAGGACCGCGCCGGGCAGCGGCCGGCCGGGCCACGGGTGTCGCCAGGCGAACCGGGCGTGCTCGACGACCGCGCCGGGCCCGCCGGGCCCCTCCGGCAGCCGGGCGGCGCGCGGATCGGGCCGCGCCGGGCCCCCGTCCAGTCGGAAGGCGTAGCGGTCGCCGTCGCCGGCCGGTGCGTCGGCGCGCCACCAACCGGGGCGGGCGGGATCGCGCGCCAGCTCCACCGGGGGCGCGTCGGACCGGTCGCCGGCCCAGTGGAGGGCGACCCGCCCGGCCTCGGGTGCCCATACCTCGAACAGCACGGTCGTCCTCCTTCGTCGCTCCGGCCCGGCCGCCGCGGCAGGCGCCGACCCGCTTCCCGACGACGAAAGCACGCCGCCGCCCCGGACGAAAGGACGCGGTGCGGCGGGGCACCGACGTTGCCTGGACACCGGCTCACCGCAGGCCGGAGAATTGCGCCATGACTTCGCTCCAGTTCCCCGCGCGGCCTTCGGACGCGGATCGGGAACGCGCCCTTGAGCTGCTGCGCGACGGCGCGGCGGAGGGACGGCTGTCCCAGGACACCTTCCTGCGCCGGTTGGAACTCGTCCTGTCGGCCCAGCAGCACTCCGAACTCGCGCTGGCGACAGCCGATTTGGAGCGGCACGGCAAGGTCCAGGGGCTGGTACTGCGGATGGTCGGCCGGGTGTCGGCGTTCCACATCCGGCTGCGCAGGGCGTGGCGCACGGAGCGGCTGCCGAAGCTGCTGCTGCCGGAGCCCGGGCCGTTCCCGCTGTCGATCGGGCGGGCCCCGGGCGTCGGCCTGCGGCTCAACCACGAGACGGTCTCCCGCAACCACGCCGAGCTGCGCAGCGAGGGCGCCGGCTGGATGCTGCGCGACCTCGGCTCCACCAACGGCACCTGCGTCAACGGGCGCCGGCTGGTCGGCGAGATAGCGGTCGGACCCGGCGACCACATCAGGTTCGGCCACGTGGACTACGTCCTGACCGAACGTCAGGCCCCGCCCAAGCGGTGATCGCCACCGGCGCGCCGAGGCGTCGCGGCGTCACCGACGTCGCGCGGGTCGGACCCACCGGTGTGGACGCGCGGTTCGCCGAACCCCTCCGGGGGCGGGGGATCGGCAACGACACCTGACGCACCATCAGTACGCCGGTTGCGGTGCGCCCTCCGCCGCGTCCGGGGCTATTCCCGTACGAGCAGGGC
Organism: Streptomyces diastatochromogenes; assembly: GCA_001418405.1. Taxonomy (GTDB): domain Bacteria; phylum Actinomycetota; class Actinomycetes; order Streptomycetales; family Streptomycetaceae; genus Streptomyces; species Streptomyces albulus_C. The sequence continues at coordinate 15,857 of LIQL01000083.1, forward strand.
CACCGGCCAGTCCGCCAGGAGGCCGTCCACCCCCACCGCACTGCCGCCCGCCAGCGCGCGGCCGGTGAGCACCTCCCGCCACTCGCCGCCCGGGGGCAGCCGCAGCACGGTGTCCCACCAGCCACCGGTCTCCCGCAACCGCAGCGACAACCGGGTCACCGCCGTCACCACCCGCCCCGCGCGGACGAACGCCACGCAGTGCTCGGCCGCCGGGCCCTCCACGGCCAGCGGCTCGTACGAGGCGGCGGCGCCGAACCACTCCGGGTGCGCCCGCCGCAGCCGCAGCGCACTGGCCGTCAGCCACAGCTTCTCGGCCGACGGACCCCTCGGCGCGGCCCCGCCGTCCAGCTCCGCGAGCAGCTCCGCAGCGAACCGCGGCGGCCGCCGGTTGTCCGGATCGACCAGCGCCGCGTACTCCTGCTCGGTGCCCTGGTAGAGGTCGGGGACGCCGGGCACGGTCAGGTGCAGCAGCGTCGCGCCGAGGACGTTCGCTCGGACGAACGGGGCGAGCTCCGCCTCCAGTGCGGCCAGTTGGTCCGCCACCGGGCCGCCCGGCCCGCTCCGGACGAACTCCGCCACCGGGCCGCCCGGCCCGCTCCGGACGAACTCCGCCACCCGCTCCTCGTAGACCGCGTCCTGCTCCGTCCAGGTGGTGCGCAGCCCCGCCTCCCGCACGGCCTTGAGCACCGCGGGCGTCAGCCGCTCCCCGCGGTCGCCGGCCGCCGCCTCCGCGCCCGCACCGTCGGCGTCGGACGTGCCCAGCCCGAACGCGGTCTGCCAGGCCGTCCAGACCACCATCGGGTCCACCGGCGGCGCGCCGTCCGCGACGTCCCGCCCTTCGGCCACCACGCCCAGCACGTCCCGCCACCGGTCCGGGCACTCCGACAGCACCGCGATCCGGGCCCGCACGTCGGCGCTGCGCTTGGTGTCGTGCGTGGAGAGCACCGTGCCGCTCTCCGGCCAGTCCCGCTGCATCCGCGCGCAGTACTCGTGGAACGTCGCGGGCCCCAGCGCCGGTTCCCCGGGATCGCCGCCGACCTCGCACGCCGACAGCAGCACCGGGTAGCGGTAGAAGGCGGTGTCCTCCACGGACTTGGCGTGCAGCGCCGACGCGGTCTGCGCGAACCGCGCCGCGAAGCCCGCGACGTCCCCGTCCACGGCGCCGTGGTCCGCCGCCGGGTCCCCTCGGCCCGCGGCGCCGTCCCCACCGGGCGCGAACCGCCCCAGCGCCAGGTCGTGGACGAGGTCCACCGCCCCGGCCTCCTCCGGCACCCGGAAGGTGGCCCGGGCCCGCTCCGCCGCGCCGGCCAGCATCGTCGCGTCCGCCGCCGCCCGCGCGGCGTCGTTGGTGTCGCCGGCGTAGGGCCGGTAGACCGGCAGCCGCACCAGGAGTTCCCGGACCGCCTGGCGCAGCGCCCACGGGGCGTGGTCGCCCGGCCTGGGCACCCGTTGGGCGATCCGGGCCGCGGTCCGCACCAGGCGCTCGACCTCCGCCGCCAGGTCGTGTTCGACGACCTCGTAGGCGGCCCGCCGCACCGTCTCCTCCCAGTCGCCGCCCTCGTCGGCCAACGGGGTGACGAAGTCCCGGTAGTGCGAGAACAGCCGCCCGGCGCCCTGCGGGCACACGAACAGCCCGTCGATGTGGCGGAGCGCGTCGTAGCCCGTGGTGCCCGCGCACGCCCAGCCGTCCGGGAGCCGCTCCGCACCGGTGAGGATCTTCTCCACCACGGTCCAGCAGCCCTTCGTGCCGGCCCGCAGCCGCGCCAGGTAGCCGCCCGGATCCACCAGCCCGTCCGGATGGTCGATCCGCAGCCCGTCGACGACCCCCTCCCGGACCAGCCGCAGCACCGTCCGGTGCGTGGCGTCGAACACCTCGGGGTCCTCGACGCGGACCCCGATCAGCTCCGAAATGGTGAAGAACCGCCGGTAGTTGAGTTCCGTGCGGGCCAGCCGCCACCAGGCGAGGCGGTACCACTGCGCCCCCAGGAGGCGTTCCAGCGGCAGCCGCTCGGTACCGGGACGCAAGGGGAACACCTGCTCCCCGTAGTGCAGTACCCGCCCCACGACCCGGAACCGGGGCAGCTCGTCCCCGATCCGCCCCTCCAGTACGGGCAGCAGCAGCCGCCCCTCGTGCCCGCCGTCCCAGTCGACGTCGAACCAGCGCGCGTACGGCGACGTCGGACCGTCGCGCAGCACCTCCCACAGCGGCTCGTTGAGCGACAGCGGCACGGGCACCGCCATGTGGTTGGGCACGACGTCGACGACCAGTCCGAGGCCGTGCGCCCGGGCCGTCGCCGCCAGCGCCCGCAGTCCCTCCTCGCCGCCCAGCTCGGCCCGGACCGCCGCGTGGCAGGTCACGTCGTAGCCGTGCGAGGAGCCCGGCACCGCCTCCAGCACCGGTGACAGGTGCAGGTGGGAGACTCCGAGCGCGGCGAGGTACGGCACCGCCCGCTCGGCTGCGGCGAACGGGAAGTCCGGCTGGAGCTGCAGCCGGTAGGTGGCGGTCGGCGACGGACTCGAAGGCTGCGTCATGGGAACACCCGTACCCCGCCGGGGGCCCGTTCTGTCATCGGGTTGCGTCATCCCGGGGCGTCCTGCCCGTGGTGCCTTCCTCCGAACCATCGGGTCGGCCGGCGATAAGGCTTCGTACGTACCGCCCGTACGAATCGTGCAGGTGTGGCGGATAGCTTCTTGTGATGACCGCTGTCACCACCACCTACCGCCGGGTGCTCGCCCTGAGCGGGCCGTTGCTGCCCGTCGTGTCCTTCCTCGGGCGGCTGCCGACCGCCATGTGCCAGCTCGGCAGCGTGTTGCTGGTGGCCGAGACGAGCGGTTCGCTGACGACCGCGGGTCTGGTGGGCGGCGCCCTGGCGGCGGGTCAGACGGTCGCCGGCCCGCTGATCGGGCGGCTCGCGGACCGCCACGGCCAGCGGCCGGTGGTGCTGATCGCCTGCTGGGTCAACGCGCTCGCGGTGGCCGCCCTGGTGGCGGCCGCGCTGGCCCGCACGGCGACGCCCCCGCTGGCCCTGCTGGGCCTGTTGGCCGGGGCGAGCGTGCCGCAGATCGGCCCGCTGGCCCGCACCCGGCTGGTCGCGCTGGCGCACCGCGCGCGGGCCGACGACCGGCTGGTGAGCGCGGCGCTCTCCCTGGAGGGCACCTTGGACGAGGTGTCGTTCGTGCTCGGGCCGGCGCTGGTGGGGCTGGCCGCCACCCTGGTCCACCCGGCGGTGGCGCTGGGGCTGGCCGCGGTGCTGCTGGCGGTCTGCGGCTCGGCGTTCGCCCTGCACCCGACGGCGGTGGCGGTGCGGCCCGTCGTGGCCCGGCCCGCCGCGGACCGATCCCCGCGGACCGCCCGCCCGGCCCGCACCCGGATGCCCCGCGCGGTGCACGCCATGCGCGTCTCGATGGCCCTCCAGGGGGCCATGTTCGGCGCCTGCCAGGCCGGCATCACCGCACTCACCGAACGCCTCCACCAGCCCGCCCAGGCGGGCCTGGTGTACGCGGCGATGGGCGTGATGAGCGCGGTCGCGGGACTCTCGCTCGCGCTGGTGCCGGCCCGGATCGGCCTGCCGGCCCGCTGGCGGGCGGCCGCCGTCGCGCTCATCGTGCTGTCCGTGCCGCTGCTCTTCGTGCGGTCGATGGGGGCGCTCTACCTGGTCGTGGTGGTGCTCGGGGTGGCCTTCGCGCCGCACCTGATCACCCTCTTCGGGCTCACCGAACGCCTGGTGCCGGCCGCCCGGCTGGCCGAGTCGATGGCCTTTCTCACCAGTGCGGTGGTCGGCGGTCAGGCCGTGGCGCTGGCCCTCTCGGGGCGGCTCGCCGACATGTACGGCCCGTCCGCCGCCTTCGCGGTCGCGGTCGGCGCGGCGGTGCTCGTCCTCGTCGTCGCCCTCACCACCCGCGCCGGTCACCGGCCCACCGCGCCGCTGAGCGTCTCCCCGGCGGGACCGGAGGAGGCCGCGGCGGACCGCGCGCAGACCTCCTGAGCCCCGCGGGCCCCCGGGGCGTCGCGGGGGCCGCACCGGACGGCTCAGGCCGGCCGCTGGAGCACCACCAGGCTCCGGCCGACCAGCACCAGCCGGTCGCCGCCCTTGACCTTGGCGCCCCGGCCGTCCGCCGCCGCCTCCGGCCGGTCGGTGTCCACCACGACCTGCCACTGCCGCCCCAGGTGCTCCGGGACGGTGAACTCCTTCTCCTGGTCGTGGGCGTTGAACATCAGCAGGAACGAGTCGTCGGTGATCGGCTCGCCGCGCGGACCGGGTTCGGAGATCGAGCTCCCGTTGAGGAACACGGCCAGCGACTTGGCGTGGACGGACTGCCAGTCGCGGGTGCCCATCTCGGTGCCGGCCGCGGTGAACCAGGCGATGTCGGACAGCTCGTCGTGGGCGCCCTCCATCGGGTGCCCCTGGAAGAACCGCCGCCGCCGGAAGACCGGATGGTCCCGCCGCAGCCACACCATCTGCCGCACGAACGCCAGCAGCGCCGCCCGGTCCGCCCGTTCCTCGTCCGCCGTGCCCGCGGCGTCCTGTGCCGCCTCGGGATCGTCCGCGGCGCCGGCCGCCTGCCGCTCCGGCCACCGCACCCAAGTCAGCTCGCCGTCCTGGCAGTACGCGTTGTTGTTGCCGCGCTGGCTGCGGCCGAACTCGTCGCCGTGGCTGAGCATCGGCACGCCCTGCGACAGCATCAGCGTGGCGAGGAAGTTCCGCATCTGCCGCAGCCGCAGCCGCCGCACCGAGGGGTCGTCGGTCGGCCCCTCCGCCCCGCAGTTCCAGGACCGGTTGAAGCGCTCGCCGTCCCGGTTGTCCTCGCCGTTGTCCTCGTTGTGCTTGTCGTTGTACGAGACCAGGTCGCGCAGGGTGAAACCGTCGTGGCAGGTGACGAAGTTGACCGAGGCGAGCGGCCGCCGCCCGTCCTCCTGGTAGAGGTCCGACGAGCCGGCCAACCGGGACCCGAAGTCCGCCAGGGTGCGCGGCTCGCCCCGCCACAGGTCCCGCACGGTGTCCCGGTACTTGCCGTTCCACTCCGTCCACAGCGGCGGGAAGTTCCCCACCTGGTAGCCGCCCTCCCCGACGTCCCACGGCTCGGCGATCAGCTTCACCTGGCTGACCACCGGGTCCTGGTGCACCAGGTCGAAGAACGACGACAGCCGGTCCACCTCGTGGAACTGCCGCGCCAGCGTCGCCGCCAGGTCGAACCGGAACCCGTCCACGCGCATCTCCTGCACCCAGTAGCGCAGCGAGTCCATCACCAACTGGAGCACGTGCGGGCTGCGCATCAGCAGGGAGTTCCCGGTGCCGGTGGTGTCCATGTAGTAGCGCAGGTCGTCCGACAGCCGGTAGTACGAGGCGTTGTCCAGCCCCCGGAAGGACAGCGTCGGTCCCAGGTGGCTGCCCTCGGCGGTGTGGTTGTAGACGACGTCGAGGATGACCTCGATGCCCGCCTGGTGCAGGGCCCGCACCGCGGTCTTGAACTCCAGCACCTGCTGTCCGCGGTCCCCCCAGGACGCGTAGGCGTTGTGCGGCGCGAAGAACCCGATCGTGTTGTAGCCCCAGTAGTTGGTCAGGCCGGCGTCCACCAGCCGGTGGTCCTGGACGAACTGGTGCACCGGCATCAGTTCCAGGGCGGTGACCCCGAGCTTCGTCAGGTGGTCGATGATCGCCGGGTGCGCCAGCGCCGCGTACGTGCCGCGCAGCTCCTCCGGCAGCTCCGGATGCCGCATCGTCAGGCCCTTCACGTGGGCCTCGTAGAGCACCGTCTCGTGGTACGCGGTGCGCGGCGGGCGGTCGTCGCCCCAGTCGAAGTACGGGTTGACCACCACCGACGCCATGGTGTGCGGTGCCGAGTCGAGGTCGTTGCGGACCTCGGGGCGGCCGAAGTGGTAGCCGTAGACCGCCTCGTCCCAATCGATCACGCCGCTCATCGCCCGCGCGTACGGGTCGAGGAGCAGCTTGGCGGAATTGCAGCGCTGCCCGCGTTCCGGCTCGTAGGGGCCGTGCGCGCGGAAGCCGTAGCGCTGCCCCGGCATGATCCCCGGCAGATACGCGTGCCGTACGAAGGCGTCGGACTCGCGCAGCTCGACGGCGGTCTCCGACCCGTCGTCGTGCAGCAGACACAGTTCGATGCGCGTGGCGGCTTCGGAGAACACCGCGAAGTTGGTGCCCGCACCGTCATAGGTGGCACCCAACGGATACATCTGTCCCGGCCAGACCTGCATGCGTAGACACTTCCACTTTCTCTACGGGGCGGCGGCGACTCCACGACACGCGTCCGCGGGCCGAATCGGAATCCTTCCCAACGTGTCCAAACTGCCGGATGACGGGAGATTTTCGTGTGAACTCCGCTGAAAGCTGACGGATCTCCGGCGATGTCGGATTGTCGTACCGTGCGCTGATCGGGGGCCGGCGGTCGTCGGGCCGCGGCCGGCGCGGGCGGGCGGAATGCTAGGGCTACCCCAAAAGCGGCGTCTTGGCCACGGACTACCTCACATGTGTGCAGTTCGCCAGCGACGCCCCGGCCAAATGTGGGCACCCCCGCGCGACCCGGTGCGCAAAGTGCTGTCAACGGCTCACCGCCGGGACACTCCATCGCGTGGGCGGCAACGGGAGGCCACCCCCCGTCGCGGCTATGAAACCGCTCACTCCCACCGCGCTTTCCGGTCACAACCGGCACCATGGGCAAGGGGAGTTGGCATCCGACTCACGGCATCCTGCTGCACCGCTCCCCGCGCCGCAGTAGTCTGCCTTGATCGTTGGCACGGGGGTTCGGAAGGCGGTGGCAGGTGAGCGGCGGGCTGGAGTTGCCCCCTGGTGACGAGAGTCATGAGGGCCACGAGGGCGGCTCCGTTGACGCACCGCCCGGCACGGTGTCCCTGGCCCGACCGCTGGAGATCGGTGCCGAACTCGACTGGGGGGTCGAGGACTGGAGCGAGGTGCGCACCCGGGCCCGCCGGGCCGGACGCGCCTACATCTGGCTGAATCTCGTCGAGCAGCGGCTGCGGGCCGTCGTCGCAGCCGTGCTGCGCCCCATCTACGAGCCGGTGCACGGCGACGAATGGGTCATCGCGGCGGCCGGACCCGCGGGCCAGGAGTGGGTCCAGCGCGCGGTCGCGGTCCGCGAGGTCAGCCGCCGCAAGGGCTACCTCCTCGACCCCGCCGACGACAACATCGTCAGCTTCCTGACCCTCCCGCAGCTGCGCGAGCTGATGGTCCAGCACTGGCCCTGCTTCGAGCCCTACGTGGACGACCGGCGCGAGGTCGAGCTGGTCCTCGACGAGCTGGAGGTCGCCCGCAACATCGTCTCCCGCAACCGCGCGCTGTCCGAGACCGTCCTGGCCCAGGCCGAGCGGGCCTCCGCCCGACTGCTGGACGTTCTCGGATCCGGGGCCGGCACCCGGATGTCCGGACGGCTGCCCATCGACGCCGTCGAGGACCTCGTCGGCGACCGGTACGCCGACGTCGTCGGCGTGCACCCCGACCGGGTCCGCCTCCAGCGCCAGCTGCCCGCGGAGGACCTCTTCGGCGGCGCCCGACGCCTCGACGCGGTGGGCATAGGACTCAACCTCCTGGTCCAGAACTACTCCGGCCGCCGACTGGTCCGGCTCGCCGAGTCCGGGTGCCGGGTCCGGCTGCTCTTCCTCAACCCGGCCAGCAGCGCGGTCCGCCGCCGGGAGCGCGAAATCGGCCTCAAGAAGGGCGAGATGAGCCGCTCCATCGAGATGAACATCCTGCACATGCGGCGGGTCCGGGCCCGCCTGCACGACCCGGGCGCCTTCGAGATCCAGGTCTTCGACGAGACCCCCCGCTTCACCGCCTACCTCGTCGACGGCGACGGGCCCGACGGTATAGCCGTCGTCCAGCCCTACCTCCGCAAGAGCCGCGGGATGGAGTCGCCGGTCTTCGTGCTGCGCGGTGGCGGCCGTGACCTGGTGCGCCAGGACGCCCGCGGCGGCCGGGACGTCGACCACGGGCTCTTCGAGATCTACCGCGAGGAGTTCGAGAGCGTCTGGGCGGACTCGCGGCCGGTCTCCTGAAGCGGCCTGCGCACGGTGCGGCGGCGGGCGGCCCGGCCCGTTGTCAGTGGTGCGTGGGAGAGTGGTCGCACCACGGGGGAGGTACCACCGAAGGAGGCCGCATGAGTCAGCGCTGCGTGGGGGTCCGACCGGCCGGAGGCCGGCGGAGCATCGAGGAGGGGTGCGCGCCGCGTCCGTGCGGGGCCGGGCGGAAGAGGGGGTCGGCATGAGCTGGCATCAGGAGCTGTTGGTCGGTTTCGACCTGGAGACCACGGGCACCGACGTCGAGCACGACCGCATCGTCACGGCCGCACTGATCCGGCTGGAGGGCGACGGCGAGGTGGCCGGGCAGCAGTCCTGGCTCGTCGACCCGGGCGTCCCGATCCCGGACGAGGCCGCGCAGATCCACGGCATGTCGACCGCCTACGTCCGCGAGCACGGCCGTGCGCCCGCCGCCGCGATAGCGGAGATCACCGAGGCGCTCGCCGAAGTGCTGCGCGCGGACGTCCCGCTGGTGGTGATGAACGCGCGCTACGACCTCTCGCTGCTCGACCGCGAGTGCCGCCGCCACGGCGTGCCGACGCTGAGCGAGCGGCTCGGCCACCCGCCCGCCCCGGTCATCGACCCGCTCGTCCTCGACAAGCACGTGGACCGCTACCGCAAGGGCAAGCGCGCGCTCCAGGCGCTCTGCGGGCACTACGGAGTCCCGCTGGACGGCGCACACGAGGCCGGCGCCGACGCGGTGGCCGCGGCCGGTGTCGCCCGCCGCATCGGCGAGGAGTACCCGGCCGTCGCGCTGCCCGCGCCGCGCGCCCTGCACGTCCTCCAGGAGCAGGCCGCCGCCCAGCAGGCCGCGTCGTTCCAGGCGTACCTACGCCGCAGCGGTGACCCGGAGGCGATAGTCGAGGCGGCCTGGCCGCTGATTCCCTACCAGCGCTGAGCGGACCGGCCCGCCGGCGGGCGGTGGCCGGGGCGCGGGCTCAGAACGGGTACCACCGGACCGCCGCGTCCTTCTCGCGCAGCGAGGCGATCCGGCGGCGGAACTCCCCCAGTGCGGCGGGGTTCCCGGGCGCGTGCTGGGAGACCCAGGCACAGCTCGCCGTCTCCCGGGACCCGCGCAGCACCGCGCAGCCCTCCCAGTCCCGCACGTCCCAGCCGTACACCGAGGCGAAGGTGTCGTATGCCTCGGCGCCCAGGCCGTAGCGGTCCCGGCTGAGCGCCATCACGACCAGGTCGTGCTCGCGCAGGTCCGAGGAGAAGGTCTCCAGGTCGACCAGGACGGGGCCGTCCGGCCCGATGTGGACGTTGCGGGGCAGCGCGTCGCCGTGGATCGGGCCGCGCGGCAGGTGCGGTTCCAGCGCCGTCGCGGCGAGCGCGAAGGCGTCCCGCCGGCCGCGCAGGTACTCCGCGTCGGACGGTGACACGGCATCGCCGGCCAACCGCAGCCAACGCTCCACGCCGTCCAGCAGTTCGCGCCGGGGGAGTGCGAACGGCGGCTCGGGCAGCGCGTGGACGAGCCGCAGCAGCGCCGCGAGGTCCTGTGGCCGAGCCGGGCGGACGGCCTCCGGAAGCCGCCGCCAGTACGTCACCGGATGCCCGTCGACGAGCCGGGCGGTCGGCTCCGCGGCCCGCACGGCCGGTACGTCCTGCGCCGCCAGCCACTGGGCGACGGCCAGTTCCCGCTCGGCGCGTGCCAGCAGCTCCGGGCTGCGGCCGACCCGGACCACCACGCCCCGCTCGCCCAGGGCGAAGACGGCGTTCTCGCCGAGCGCGAGCAGCCGGGCGTCCGCCGCCGCCTCGGGGTGCCCGGCCGCGGCCAGCACGTCCCGGGCGCGCGCCTCGGTGAAGGCGGGGCTGGATTCGGTCATCGGATGCCTCCTGCGGTGCGATCTCGCGCCCAGTCTCGCAGGTGCCACGAGGCGCCCTGGAGCCCGTCCGCCCCTGGCCCGCAGGGGGCTTCCGACCGAGGGGAGTCGTCCTCCGTCGGCCGGGGATGACGCCTTTTCAGGATTGCACGATACGTATCGTCTCGCCTAGGGTGCGGGGCATGCCTCAGCACCGCTCGCACCTCGCCATGTTCAGCATCCCGGCCCACGGCCACGTCCAACCGAACCTCGACGTGATCCGTGAGCTGGTCGATCGGGGGCACCGCGTCACCTACGCCGTGCCCGCCGAGTTCGCCGACCTCGTCGCCGCCGTCGGCGCCGAACCCCGACCGTGGACCTCCGTCCTGCCCGCCGCCGACGACCCGCAGGGTTGGGGCACCGAACTCCTCGACCAGCTCGAACCGTTCCTCGACGACGCGATGCAGGCGCTGCCGCAACTCGCCGCGGCCTACGAGGGCGACACCCCCGACCTGGTGCTCCACGACAGCGCCGCGTTCCCGGCCCCGCTCCTCGCCCGCCGGTGGGGGGTCCCGGCCGTGCAACTGGCCCCGCACGTCGTCGCCTGGGACGGCTACGAGGAGGAGGCCGCCGAGGCGATGCGGGAGGAGCTGCGCAGCACCGGGCGCGGCCGCGCCTACTACGCCCGCTTCCGGTCCTGGCTGGCCGAGCAGGACATGGCGGACCTCGTGGAGCCGGACCACCTGGCCGCCCGGCCCGCCCGCGGGCTGGTCCTGGTCCCCCGGGCCATGCAGCCGCACGCGGACCGGGTCGACGGGTCGATCTTCACCTTCGTCGGCTCCTGCCAGGGCGACCGCTCCGCGCAGGGCGACTGGCGGCGGCCGGCCGGTCTCGCGCCGGGCGCCAAGGTGTTGCTGGTCTCGCTGGGGTCGGTGTTCACCGAGGCCCCGGACGTCTACCGGGCCTGCGTCGAGGCGTTCGGCGGCCGACCGGACTGGCACGTGGTGCTCCAGATCGGGAAGTCCACCGATCCGGCCGCGCTCGGTGCGGTCCCGGACAACGTCGAGGTGCACACCTGGGTCCCGCAGGTGGCGGTCCTCCGGCAGGCGGACGCGTTCGTCACCCACGCCGGGATGGGCGGCAGCCAGGAGGGGCTGGCGAACGGGGTGCCCATGGTGTGCGTACCGCAGGCCGCCGACCAGTTCATGAACGCGGACGCGTTGGAGGCGTTGGGCGTCGCCCGGCAGCTGACGAAGGGGCAGGTCACCGCCGAGGCGCTGGGGTCGGCGGTGCGCGCGGTGGTCGACGACGCCGGTGTGGCCGCGGCGCTCGACCGGGTCCGCGCGGAGATGGCGGAGGAGGGGGGCAGTCGGCGGGCCGCCGACCTCATCGAGGCCCAACTCCCTCAGGGGTAACCGCCGGTACGCCTCTTGCGGAGCGCGAGCATGCCACAGCGGGACGGTTGAAAATGCAAACGCATCGTCAGCCGTCCCCTTTCATTGCGTGAACGTTAAGCGGGTTGAGTCACTGTCCGTCAACTCGCCTGATTCTTATGAGTAGTTCTGTGGGGCTTTGCCTTTTCGCAGGTTTGTTGCGAATCTCACACGGCCTGGCGGGCCTTGAATTGCACCCGTCAATCCGACAGGGTTTCGAGCCAGCCCGGTGGAGCCTTTCCGGTCCCTTCGGGCACTTCGCAACGCTTCCCCCCACACCACGAACGAGGAGAACCCTCGCCATGGCTCATAAGCGTTCCAGCAAGAAGCGGCTCGTCACGGCGATATCCGCCGTTGTGGCCGCCACTGGTATCGCCGCCGTCACCGCGGTCACCGCGGGCGCGTCGCCCGCCGCCGAGGGCAAGATCTACGGCGCCGATGCCAAGGGCGCCGTCAAGGGCAGCTACATCGTGCTGCTGAAGAAGTCCGCCGCGGTGCGCGCCGCCGAGAGCGGCGACCTGGCCTCCAAGTACGGCGGCAAGGTCAAGCGGACCTTCACCTCCGCGCTCGACGGCTTCTCGACCACCGGTCTGTCCAGCGAGGACGCCAAGCGCCTGGCGGCCGACCCGGCCGTCGACAAGGTCGTCCAGAACCACACGTTCCACACCGACGGCACCCAGGACAACCCGCCGTCGTGGGGCCTGGACCGGATCGACCAGACCGACACCAAGGGTGACGGCAAGTACAACTACCCGGACAGCGCGGGCGAGGGCGTCACCGCGTACGTCATCGACACCGGCATCCACATCAGCCACAAGGACTTCGGCGGTCGCGCGTCGTACGGCTTCAACGCCATCGACAACAGCGACAAGGCCGAGGACGACAACGGCCACGGCACCCACGTCTCCGGCACCATTGGCGGCACCGCCCACGGCGTCGCCAAGAAGGTGAAGCTGGTCGCCGTCAAGGTGCTCGACGGACAGGGCTCCGGCACCACCGAGCAGGTCGTCGCGGGCATCGACTGGGTCACCAAGAACCACAAGGGCCCCTCGGTCGCCAACATGTCCCTCGGCGGCGGCGCCGACGAGGCGCTCGACGCGGCCGTGAAGAAGGCCATCGACTCCGGTGTCACCTTCGGCGTCGCGGCCGGCAACGAGTCCACCGACGCGGGCCAGGGCTCCCCGGCGCGCGTCAAGGAGGCCATCACGGTGGCCTCCAGCACCAAGGACGACCAGCAGTCCGACTTCTCCAACTACGGCAGCGTCGTCGACCTCTACGCTCCGGGCTCCGACATCACCTCGGACTGGAACAACAGCGACGACGCCACCAAGACCATCTCCGGTACGTCGATGGCGACCCCGCACGTCGTGGGTGCCGCCGCGGTCTACCTGGCCGACCACAAGGACGCCAAGCCGGCCGACGTGGAGAAGGCGCTGACGGACGGGGCGACCCCGGACAAGATCAGCAACCCCGGGCAGGGCACGCCCAACAAGCTGCTGAAGATCGTCGAGTAGTCGATCGGACCGCTCAGCACCGCACGCCGGCCGTCGCGCTCGCCCCCACGGGGCGCGACGGCCGGCGTCGTTGCGTCCGTGACCGAGACTTCTCGTCGGCGGATCGTGCCCGTGGACGTTCACCGCGCGTGAGTGTGGTGGTGAGGCGGTCCGCCGTCAGCAGAAGCGGCTGAAGGGACCGGAGGCGGCACGGTAACGCACCACGATGAGGAGGCGGCTGTCCGACCGCCGGCGCTGGCTTGGGTGAGCCGGCACACTGCACCGGGACTTCCACCCCGGCAACGTGCTGTTCGACGTGCCGCCCGCAAGGCCGACAGATGCCCGGATCACCGGCGTCGTCGACTGGGCGGCCACCTCCTGGGGCCCGGCGGATCTCGACGTGGCGCACTGCTCCACCAATCTCGCTCTGCTGCACGGCCCCGCGTGGGGTCTGCGGTTCGCCGAGGCGTATGAGGAGGCCGGTGGGGTGCTGGCCGCGGCCGCGAGCGAGCGGCTGTACTGGCGGGTGCGCGACGGGCTGGCGTGCTCGGAAGAAGTGCGGTCGGTGTCGCAGCCGTGGCGGGAGGCGGGGAGGACGGAGCTGACGACCCGAGCCGTGGAGGGGCGGCTGGACGCCTATGTCACCGCCCTGATGGACGCGCTGGGCTGAGCCGAGGCGGTCCGGCGCGGAGTGTCAACGTCCGCTCCCGCGCGGTGAGTTATCCACAGGAGGGGCCCTCCGGAACCGTGGTCGGCCGAGCGTGGCTACCGTCAGTGACATGCACGGAGTCACGCCGTTCCTCGGCATCAGCACCATCGTCTACGGAGTGATCGGACTGTTCTGCGTCCTCGCCGGCGCGGTCCGCACGACAGGGGGGAGCCCACCATGCACAGCGTCACCGTCATCGTCCCGGCCCACAACGAAGAGGCCGGACTCCCGGCCACGTTGGAGTCCCTCGCGCGGCAAACGGTCCCGCCCGACCGCGTCCTCGTCGTCGACGACGCCTCCACGGACCGCACCGGCGAGGTAGCCGCCGCGCACGGCGCCACGGTGCTCCGCCCACCGCGCAACCTGGGCAGCAAGGCCCGAGCGCAGAACTACGCCCTCCCGCGCTGCACCACCGACCTCGTCCTGGCCGTCGACGCGGACACCGTGCTCGCCCCGGACTACCTCCAACGCGTCCTCCCGGTCTTCGACGACCCCCAAGTGGCCCTCGCCGCGGGCACGGTCCGCACCCGCCACACCCGCACCGTGTGGGAGCGGGGGCGCTCCACGGAGTACCTCTTCGGTTTCCACTTCCATCGACCCATCCAGGCGCGGGCCAACAGCCCCATGGTCTGCTCGGGGTGCTGCTCGGTCTTCCGACGGGAGGAACTGGTGGCCTTCGGCGGGTTCCCCGAGCGCACCATCGTCGAGGACATGGACTACACGTGGTCCCGGCAGATCGCCGGCAGACGCGCGGTCTACGTCTCCGACGCGGTCGCCCTCGCCGCCGACCCGGAGGACCTCACCTACTTCCGCAAACAGGTCAACCGCTGGATGGCCGGCTTCTGCCAGAACGTCCGGCTCCACCTCGGCCGGTTGCTCGTCCGCAAACCGCTGCTCGCGCTGTGGGTGCTGCTGGCCCTCTTCGAGATCCTCACCGCGCCGCTGTGGTGGGCCTCTCCGTTCGTGCTCAGCGCGACGACCGGTGCGTCACCACCCGTCGCCTTCGCCTGGTGGGCCGGTGTCGACCTGTTGTTGACGCTGCCACCCCTGGTGTACGCCGCCCGTCGCCGCAGACTCCCCTTGTGCGGTGTGCTGGTCAACATCCCTTGCGCCTACGCCACCAAGGCGGTCAACGTCGTCTACGCCTGGAAGGCACTGGTCGTCGAGTTGTTGCTGGTGCCCCTGCACCTGGCGCGCGGCCTGACGGTGTACGAGAAGGGGCGCGCCGACGCGCCCTCGGGGCGCGGGGCGGTGGTGGCGGCGAGCTGAGCGGGCCGGGGCGGAGTGTGGCCGTTGCCGGTCAGGCGGTCAGGGCCGTCGCGTCGCCCCGGGCGCCGGCCCGGACGGCCTGGTCGTAACGGCGCAGCAGCAACCGGGCCAGCTCGGGGGCGGCGCCCAGCACCGGCGCGAGGATGTCGGCGCGGGCCTCGCGCGCCCCGGCGGCGATCCGGTCCGGCAGGAAGCCCGGCGCGATGACGTACGGGGCGACGGCGACGCGCCGGACGCCCTCGGCCCGCAGGGCCCGGACGGCGTCGGCTGTCCGGGGAAGAGATGCGGAGGCGAACGCAGGTCGCACGGCACACCATTGAGCGGTGCGCCGCCACTCCCGCGCGATTTCAGCGATCACTGCGATCGCCTCCGGGTCCGAGGAGCCCGCCGAGGCCAGCACGACCCCGGTCGAGCGGTGGTCGCCGGGCCGCAGCCCGGCCTCCTCCAGCCGGCGCTCCAACGCGCTGGTCAGGAGGAGGGACGGGCCGAGTACCTCGGCTTGATGGACGGTCAGCAGGGGCAGTCGTGCGACGGCCTCCCGCAGCACCGCGGGGATGTCGGTCTTCGCGTGGAAGGCCCGAGTGAGAAGGAGGGGAAGCGCCACCACGTTCCGCACGTCGTCGTCCGACAGGCGCTCCAGGACCCGGGGGATCCGGGGCGCGTTGAAGTCGAGGTAGCCGACCTCCACACGCAGCCCCGGCCGCAGCTGCCGGACCCGCGCGCAGAGCTCGGTGACGGTTGCGGCGTGCCGAGGGTCGCGACTGCCGTGGGCGATGACGAGGAGAGTGGGGCGTGCGTTCATGGTTTCAGCTCTTGACGAGGAGGCCGCGGCTGCGCAGCACCCGGCGCTCGATCGGGGCGAAGATCAACAACTCGATGCCGATGCCGACGATCAGGATCAGCAGGATCGCGCCCAGCACCCAGGACATGTCCTGCAGTTCACGGCCCTGTTCCAGGAGCTGGCCCAGCCCGGTACCGAGATCGGGGGCGTTGACGATGAGTTCGGCGGCCATCAGGGACCGCCAGGAGAACGCCCAGCCCTGCTTGAGCCCGGCGAGGTAGCCGGGCAGCGCGGCGGGGAGCAGTACGTGACGGACGCCGGCCAGTCCGGTCGCGCCGACGGTGCGGCCGGCCCGCAGGTACAGCGGGGATATCTGGTCGACGCCGGACACCAGTCCGTTGGCGATCGAGGGGACGGCGCCGAGCAGCACCACCGCGTAGATGGTGGCGTCGCTCAGGCCGAACCAGATGATCGCCGCCGGGACCCAGGCCACCGAGGGCAGGGACTGCAGGCCGCTCAGGATCGGGCCGATCGCGGCCCGGACCGGCTTGACGCGGGCCACGATCAGGCCGAGCACGGTGCCGATGGCGACCGACGCCAGGAAGCCGAGGGCGCCGCGGGAGACGCTGGTCCACACGAAGCTGAGCAGGGTGCCTTCGAGCCACTTCTGCTGCAGCGAGCGGAAGACGTCGAGCGGACTCGGCAACAGGTAGTGGGGCTTGAGCTGGAAGTGGTAGGCGAGCTGCCACAGCCCCAGCACGATCGCGATCGCGATGAGGGGAGGGAACGCCTTTGACAGCAGGGTGCGCAGCCACGGCTGTCGGGAGACCACGGTGGAGTCGAGCGCGTCGAGCCCGGCCTCCAGACCGGCGAGGTCACCGGCGGCGGGGCGGGACTCACCGGCCGCCGTGGCCGGGGCCCCGGTGGACACCGCGGTGCCGGCCGCGGCAGCGGTGGTGTCGCCTTCGGCGGTGGCTCCGGCAGCCGCCTCGGCCGGGGAGTCGGCCGCCGGGCCGGCCGGTGCCTCGGCGTCGGGGGCGGTGGCCGGTCCGGTGGGGTCGTCGTCGGGCTTCCCGGTGGTGGACGGCGTGGTGGTCTCAGTGCTGGCCATGGCGGCGGATCTCCCCACGGAGCTGTTCGGTGATCTCGACGGACAGGTCGGCGACCGCGGAGTCCTCGATGCGGCGCGGCTGGGGGATGTCCACCTGCCACTCCCGGGCGACCCGGCCGGGGCGGGAGGACAGCAGCACGACGCGCTCGCCGAGCCGCACCGCCTCCCGGACGTTGTGGGTGACGAACAGGACCGAGAGGTTGGTCTCGTGCCAGATCCGGGTGAGCTCGTCGTGCAGCACGTCGCGCGTGATCGCGTCGAGCGCCGCGAACGGCTCGTCCATCAGCAGCAGTTGGCTGTCCTGGGCCAGCGCCCGGGCCATCGCCACCCGCTGGCGCATGCCGCCGGACAGCTCGTGCACCCGCTTGCCGTACGCGCCCTTGAGGCGGACGAGTTCGAGCAGCCGCTCGGCCTCGCCGCGGCGTTCCGCACGCGGCACGCCGCGCATCCGCAGGGCCAGTTCGATGTTGCGGCCGGCGGTCAGCCACGGGAACAGCGCGTGCTCCTGGAACATCAGCGCCGGGCGGCCGCCGGGCGTCTCGATGGTGCCGGCGGACGGCTTGTCCAGGCCGGCCACGAGACTGAGGAGGGTGGACTTGCCGCACCCCGAGGCCCCCAGGAGGCAGACGAATTCGCCGGGCGTGACGTCGATGCTGATGTTGTCCAGCACCTGTTGTTGCGCGCCGGGTCGGCCGAACGACTTCGAGACGTGCTGGATGCGAGCGGCGTACGGGCCGGTGGAGCCGGCGGCCGCGGGGGCGGGCTTGGTGAGCGTGTTGGTCGTCATCGGTGTCACCTCCTGGGGGTTCGGGGAGCCGGGGTCAGTTGCCGCCGAGGCCGGCGTCGTCGACCGGCGGCTTGCCCTCGGACTTGAGCACCTTGTTCAGCAGGGTGAGGTCGTAGATGCCCTTGAGGTCGGGCTTCTTCAGCAGCCCCGCCTTGACGGCGTGGTCCGCCTCCTCCTGGAGGGTGGCGGCCAGCGGGTCGTCGGTGACGTCCACGTTCTTGAAGGCCGGGTCGATGACGTCGTCCGGCAGTGCCTTACCGGTGATCGTCGGGTCCGCGAGCTTCTCGTTGAGCGCCTTGACCGCCTCGGCGGGGTGCGAGCGGATCCAGGCGTTGGTCTTCACCGACGCGCGCAGCACCGCCTCGACCGCCTTCGGGTGCTCCTTGAGGAACCGCTGCGAGACGATCATGTTGGTGATGACGAACTTGCCGTCCTTCCACAGCTTCTTCTCGTCCAGCAGCGACTTGCCGCCTTGGGCGACCAGCTTGGACGCGGTGGGCTCGGGGACCCAGGCGCCGTCGATGCTGCCCTGCTGGAAGGCGGTGGGCGTCACCTTGTTGTCGACGCGCTGGACGGTGACGTCACCCTTGCCGCTGGTGGCGTCGACCGAGTAGCCCTTCTGCGCGAGGAAGTTCAGCAGGGCGACGTCCTGGGTGTTGCCCAGCTGCGGGGTGGCGATCGTCTTGCCCTTGAGGTCGTCCAGGCTCTTGATCTTCTTGGGGTTGACGATCAGCGAGACCCCGCCGGACGCCGAACCGGCAATGATCTTCAAGCTCTTGCCGTGCGACTTCACGTAGCCGTTGATCGCGGGGGAGGGGCCGATCCAGCCGATGTCGATGGCGTTCGAGTTGAGCGCCTCGATCTCGGCGGGGCCGGCGTTGAAGACCGAGGACTTCACCGCGGTGCCGCCCAGCTCCTTCTGGAACTGGCCCGTCTGCAGGCCGATCAGCGGCGTGGCGTGGGTGGTGTTGCCGAAGAACCCGATCCTGACCTGATCGAGCCCGTCGACCTTCGGCCCCTTCGGGGCGACGGAGGCCGCGGTGTCCTTCGGGGCCTCGGAGCCGTAACCGCAGGCCCCCAGCGCGACGGTCAGCAACGGGACGGTGGCGGCGGCCGCCAGGAGGCGATGACGAACGGCAGACACGGGAGGTGGTCCTCTCGGAGGGCCGGGGCAGTACGCGCCTCGCTACGGCGCGCCCGGCGAAATGGTGGATCTTCGGAAGGAGGTTGTGGGGGGCACGGAGTCACGCATCGTCAGCGCACACATCGGCCGACTCCGCCCTGGCCGCTCCCGAGGGCGCCGCTGCCGACGCGCCCGCCTTCCTTCGCAAAGGTCGAGAACATGTCCTTGAGCATGATCAGAAGTCCCACCCCTCGTCGTCCGCCGCGCCCTGCGGCGCGGTGTCCGCGGTCGCCTCCGCGAACGCGGTGCCCGCCATGCCCGCGGTCAGCGTGGTGCCGTCCGCCGGGTCGATCAGCAGGAAGGAGCCGGTCCGCCGGGACTCCGCGTAGGCGTCCAGCGCCAGCGGCGCGGCGGTGCGCACCACGATCCGGCCGATGTCGTTGGCGGCCAGTTCGCCCGGGGCCGGGTGCTGGGAGAGGTCGTCCAGCGTCAGCCGGGACGGGATCTCCTTGACGATCGCCTTGACGGTGCGGGTGGTGTGCTTGAGCAGCACCCGCTGTCCCACTGTCAGCGGCCGGTCGGCGACGTGGCAGACGGTGGCCTCGACGTCCTGGGTGACCGACGGCGCCGCCGCGGTCGGGGCGATCAGGTCGCCCCGGGAGACGTCCAGGTCGTCGGCGAGGCGCAGGGTCACCGACTGCGGCGCCCAGGCGACGTCCACGCTCCGGCCGAGCGCGTCGATGCCCTCGACGGTGCTGGTCCGACCGGACGGCAGCACGGTGACGGCGTCGCCGACGCGCAGCACGCCGGAGGCGATCTGGCCCGCGTAGCCGCGGTAGTCGGGGTGCTCGGCGGTCTGCGGGCGGATGACGTACTGGACCGGGAAGCGGGCCGGGTCGTCCGACGGGTCGGCGACCACCGGGACGGTCTCCAGGTGCTCCAGCACCGTCGGGCCGCCGTACCAGTCCATGGTGGACGACGGCGTCACGACGTTGTCGCCGGCCAGCGCCGAGATCGGGATGGCGGTGATCTCCGGTACGCCCAGCGAGCCCGCGTAGGCGGTGAACTCCTCGGCGATGGCCGCGAAGACGGACTCCTGGTAGTCGACCAGGTCCATCTTGTTGACGGCCAGCACGACGTGCGGGACCCGCAGCAGGGCGGCGACCGCGGCGTGCCGGCGGGTCTGCTCGACCACGCCGTTGCGCGCGTCGACGAGGACGACGGCCAGTTCGGCGGTGGACGCCCCGGTCACCATGTTCCGGGTGTACTGCACGTGCCCGGGGGTGTCGGCCAGGATGAAGCGGCGGCGCGGGGTGGCGAAGTAGCGGTAGGCGACGTCGATGGTGATGCCCTGCTCGCGCTCGGCGCGCAGTCCGTCGGTCAGCAGCGCCAGGTCCGGCGCCTCCTGCCCGCGGTTGCGGGACGCGTGTTCCACGGCCTCCAACTGGTCGGCGAGGACCGACTTGGAGTCGTGCAGCAGCCGGCCGACCAGCGTCGACTTGCCGTCGTCCACGGAACCGGCGGTGGCGAAGCGCAGCAGCGAGGTGGCGCCGGCGTCCACCGTCAGGTCCGAGCGGGCGGTGTTGGTGGTGCTCATGGCTAGAAGTACCCCTCGCGCTTGCGGTCCTCCATGGCGGCCTCGGACATCTTGTCGTCGGCCCGGGTCGCGCCCCGCTCGGTGAGCCGGGACGCGGCGATCTCCGCGATGACGGCCTCGATGGTGTCCGCGTCCGATTCGACGGCGCCGGTGCAGGACATGTCGCCGACGGTGCGGTAGCGCACCTGCCGGACCTCCAGCTTCTCGTCGTCCTTCGGGCCGCCCCAGCCACCGGGCGCCAGCCACATGCCGCTGCGGGCGAAGACCTCCCGCTCGTGGGCGTAGTAGATGGCGGGCAGTTCGATCTTCTCGCGGGCGATGTACTGCCAGACGTCCAGCTCGGTCCAGTTGGAGAGCGGGAAGACCCGGACGTGCTCGCCCGGCGAGTGCCGGCCGTTGTAGAGCTGCCACAGCTCGGGCCGCTGCCGGCGCGGGTCCCAGCCGCCGAACTCGTCGCGCAGCGAGAACACCCGCTCCTTGGCGCGGGCCTTCTCCTCGTCCCGGCGGCCGCCGCCGAAGACCGCGTCGAAGCGGTTCTTGTCGATGGCGTCCAGCAGCGGCACGGTCTGCAGCGGGTTGCGGGTGCCGTCCGGGCGCTCGCGCAGTTCACCGCGGTCGATGAAGTCCTGCACCGAGGCGACGTGCAGCCGCAGGCCGTGCCGCGCCACGGCGCGGTCGCGGTAGTCGAGGACCTCGGGGAAGTTGTGCCCGGTGTCGACGTGCAGCAGGGCGAACGGCACCGGCGCCGGCGCGAACGCCTTCAGCGCCAGGTGCAGCATGACGATGGAGTCCTTGCCGCCGGAGAAGAGGATCACGGGCCGCTCGAACTCGCCCGCCACCTCGCGGAAGATGTGCACCGCCTCGGACTCCAGGGCGTCCAGGTGCGACAGCGCGTAGGGGTTGTCCAGTTCCTCGGAAAGCGCAGCAACGGTGGTCACGCGGTATCCCCTTCGTTCGCTTCTCCGCCCACGAGGCGCGGAGGTGCGGGTATCACGGCTGGCCGCGGGGCGGTGCCCGCGTGTGCGTCGCTCACGCCAGGCCCCTTTCGACGAGCAGCGCGTGCAGCGCCGCCGCGGACTCCTGCACGGTCTGGGTGTGCGACTCGATCCGCAGGTCCGGTGCCGCGGGCTCCTCGTAGGGGTCGTCCACGCCGGTCAGCCCGGAGATCTCGCCGGCCGCCTGCCGGGCGTACAGGCCCTTCACATCGCGCTCGGAGCAGACCTCGACCGGAGTGGCGACGTGCACCTCCAGGTACGGCGTGCCCTCGCCCTGGTGGCGCTTGCGCACCGCCTCGCGGCTGTCCGCGTAGGGGGCGATCACCGGGACCAGGGCCTTCACGCCGTTGCTCGCCAGCAGTTCGGCGACGAAGCCGATCCGCTGGACGTTGGTGTGCCGGTCCGCGCGGCTGAAACCGAGGCCCGCGGAGAGGAACTCGCGGATCTCGTCGCCGTCGAGCACCTCGACGCGGTGTCCCTCGCCGCGCAGCCGCTCGGCCAGCTGGTGCGCGATGGTCGTCTTGCCCGCGCTCGGCAGACCGGTCAGCCAGATCGTGGCGCCCGTCATCTGTGTCTCCAAAAACTCCGCCATCAGTGCAGTCCGCACTCGGTCTTGTTGCTGCCGGCCCAGCGGCCGGCCCGCGCGTCCTCGCCGGCCTGCACCCGACGGGTGCAGGGGGCGCAGCCGACGGAGGCGTAGCCGTCCATCAGCAGCGGGTTGGTGAGCACCCCGTGCTCGGCGACGTAGGCGTCCACGTCGTCCTGCGTCCAGCGGGCGATCGGCGAGACCTTCACCTTCTGCCGCTTGGCGTCCCAGCCGACCACCGGGGTGTTCGCCCGGGTCGGCGACTCGTCCCGGCGCAGCCCGGTCGCCCACGCGTCGTAGCCGGCCAGGCCCGTTTCGAGCGGCTTGACCTTGCGCAGCGCGCAGCACAGGTCGGGATCGCGGTCGTGCAGCTGCGGGCCGTACTCGGCGTCCTGCTCGGCCACGGTCTGACGGGGCGTCAGTGTGATGACGTTGACGTCCATCACCGCGGCCACCGCGTCCCGGGTCCCGAGGGTCTCCGGGAAGTGGTAGCCGGTGTCCAGGAAGACCACGTCCACGCCGGGGAAGGCCCGCGAGGCCAGGTGCGCGACGACCGCGTCCTCCATGGAGGAGGTGACGCAGAACCGCGGACCGAAGGCGTCGGCGGCCCACCGGAGGATCTCCAGGGCGGGCGCGTCCTCCAGGTCGCGGCCCGCCTGCTCGGCGAGCTGCTGAAGGTCGGTGCTGGTGGTCACGGCGTACCTCCGTCAGAAGCGGAAGGAACTGCGGAAGGGGAAGGAGACGGGGCGGACCCGGCGGCTCCCGGGGCCAGCAGCCCCAGGAACTTCAGCCGGAAGGCCCGGCTGCACGCCCGGCACTCCCACGAGCCGTGGCCCTCCTCGGAGGGGTGCAGGTCCTCGTCCCCGCAGTACGGGCAGTAGAACGGCGCGGCGCGTTCGCTCACGGTTCCTCCCGTTCGGTCTCGGTGCGTCGCGGGGTCACTTCAGGGCACCCTCTTCGGCGCGCGCCGCCCAGGTGGCGAACCGCTCGCCCTCCTCGCGCTGCGCCTCGAAGTTGCGCAGCACCCGCTCGACGTAGTCGGGCAGCTCCTCGGAGGTGACCTTCAGTCCGCGGACCTTGCGGCCGAAGCCCGGCTCCAGGCCCAGCGCGCCGCCCAGGTGCACCTGGTAGCCCTCGACCTGGTTGCCGTCGTCGTCCAGCACCAGCTGGCCCTTGAGGCCGATGTCCGCGACCTGGATGCGGGCGCAGGCGTTGGGGCAGCCGTTGAGGTTGATGGTGATCGGCTCCTGGAAGTCCGGCATCCGGCGCTCCAGTTCGTCGATCAGCGCGGAGCCGCGCCCCTTGGTCTCGACGATGGCGAGCTTGCAGAACTCGATGCCGGTGCAGGCCATCGTGCCGCGCCGGAACGGCGACGGGTTGACCTGGAAGTCCAGTGCCTCCAGCCCGGCGACCAGCGAGTCGATCCGGTCCTCGGCCACGTCGAGGATGATCATCTTCTGCTCGACGGTGGTGCGCAGCCGGTCCGAGCCGTGTGCGGCGGCGAGTTCGGCGACCTTGGTGAGGGTGGCGCCGTCGACCCGGCCGACGCGCGGGGCGAAGCCCACGTAGAACCGGCCGTCCTGCTGGCGGTGCACGCCGACGTGGTCGCGCCACTTGTGCGCGGGCTGCTCGGGCGCCGGGCCGTCGACCAGCTTGCGCTGGAGGTACTCGTCCTCAAGCACCTGGCGGAACTTCTCCGGGCCCCAGTCGGCCATCAGGAACTTCAACCGGGCGCGGGTGCGCAGCCGGCGGTAGCCGTAGTCCCGGAAGATGCCGACCACGCCGGCCCAGACGTCGGCGACCTCGTCCAGCGGCACCCAGGTGCCCAGGCGCTGCGCGAGCTTGGGGTTGGTGGACAGGCCACCGCCGACCCACAGGTCGAAGCCCGGGCCGTGCTCGGGGTGGACGACGCCGACGAAGGCCACGTCGTTGATCTCGTGCACCACGTCCTGGACCGGCGAGCCGGAGATCGCGGTCTTGAACTTGCGTGGCAGGTTGGAGAACTCCTTGCTGCCGATGTAGCGCTCGTGGATCTCGTCCACGGCCGGGGTGCCGTCGATGATCTCGTCCGCCGCGATGCCGGCCACCGGCGAACCGATGATCACGCGCGGGCAGTCACCGCACGCCTCGGTCGTGGACAGCCCCACGGCCTCCAGCTTCTCCCAGATGGCGGGCACGTCCTCGATGCGCACCCAGTGCAGCTGGACGTTCTGCCGGTCGGTGATGTCCGCGGTGCCGCGGGCGTACTGCTCCGAGACCTCGCCGATGGCGCGCAGTTGGGCGACGGTGAGCCGACCGCCGTCGATGCGGACCCGCAGCATGAAGTACTTGTCGTCGAGCTCCTCGGGCTCCAGCACCGCGGTCTTGCCGCCGTCGATCCCGGGCTTGCGCTGGGTGTACAGGCCCCACCAACGCATCCGGCCGCGCAGGTCGTTGGGGTCGATGGAGTCGAAACCGGCCTTGGAGTAGATCGTCTCAATGCGTGTCCGCACATTGAGACCGTCGTCGTCCTTCTTGAACTGCTCGTTGCCGTTGAGCGGCGTGAAGTGACCAACGGCCCACTGGCCCTCGCCGCGGTGGCGGCCGGCCTTGCGGCGGGTCGTGGCGGTGGGCGGTTCCGGGGTGGCGGCCATGGGTTACGTCCTTCTGGGCGGCTCAAAGGGAGTGCGGACGGGTCCGGTGAACCCTCGCTGACCTGCGTGGACACACCGAAGCGCGGCGCGCGTGCGCGCGTCGGCGGTGGCATGCGGGGTCGGGGGTTCAACGCGTCCGCGACGATGGGGACGACGGGTGCGACGTGGTGGTGCTGAGGTGCTGTCCGGATCCGTGGGTACGGACCGGCCCGTGCAGCGTCAGCCCGCCCGACAAATGGCGCTGGACATGCGGCCGAGGTCGACGTGCCGCCGACTCACCAAGGCAATTCCAGCTCGAGACATGACGGAAGCGTGGCACGGGGCTCTCCGGACAGTCCACCGTCATCCAAAATATGGACATGCTTGTCCCGTATCGCGAGACGATGTGGTGCCCGTCACGTTGCGGAGGGGTTTCGGGGGCGCGGGCGGCCGCGCCCCCTGCGGGGCCGAAGGGGGGTGCGGCTCAGGGAGTTGCGGCGGCCGGCACCGGCCCGGCGCCCGGCCACGGGCCGGGGGCCTCGACCTCCGGCTCCTCGGCCACCTCGGTGCGGAACAGCCGGAAGCCGCGCCGCTCGTAGTTGGCCCGCGCGTGCGGACCGTCGTCGCTACAGGTGTGCAGCCAGACCCGCGCGGTCGCCGGCCGGCCCGGCCACCGCTCGGCCAGGTCCCAGGCCCGCGCCGTTCCGTACCCGAGCAGGTGCCCTCCGATCCGCCGCCCCCGGAAGGCCGGCAGCAGCCCGAAGTAGACGATCTCCACCACTCCGTCCGGCTGGCCCTGGAGCTCGATGAACCCGGCGGGCGTCCCGTGCGCGTACGCCACCCACGTCTCGGTGCCCGGCTGCGCCAGGTGCTCGGCCCAGCGCGCGTACGACCACGCCAGCCGGTCGGTCCACAGGACGTCCCCGCCGACCGCCGTATAGAGGAAGCGGCTGAACTCCGGCGAAGGCACCTCGGACCGGACGATCCGGACGTCCTGCTCGGCGGCCGGCTCCGCGCCGGGCGAGAGCGCGGCGCGCGAGGTCTGTTCGAGGTGCCAGATGGTGACGGGGTGGCTCATGGCGCCAGCACATCACACGGCGGGCGCCGGGCCGTACGGCGGTCCGAGGGCCGGGACGCGCCCGGACCGCCGCGGGCGACGGAGCCGGCGGGGGCGTGTCCTAGGAGGTCACGCCCGGCCAGGCGCCGTCCGCCGCGAAGACCGCGTCCGCGAGCCGCTCGACCTGGTCCGGGTCCGGCGACCAGCAGTACAGCATCACCTCGTCCGCCCCGCTCGCGAAGTACCCGGCGACCGCCTCGCGCAGCGCGGCCGGTGTGGTGAGCAGTCCGTCGACGACGTGGTCGGTGTACGGGGTGGCGCCGTAGTACGCGCGCAGTTCGTGGCGGGCGCGGTCCACGACGGCGGCGGGCCCGAGGGCGACATTCACCTGGGCCAGCAGCCGGGGGCGACCGGCCCGACCGGCCCGCTCCCAGGCCGCCTCCACATCACGGAACATCTGGTCCATCTGGTGGGACGGCAGGGCCGCCCCGAGGAACCCGTCGCCCCAGCGGGCGACCCGTTCCACCACGGCCGGCACGAACCCGCCGAACAGCACCTCCGGCCCGCCCGGCCGCGCCGGTGCGGGCCCGACCGGGCCGACTTCCGTGGACAGCGGCCCGCCGGCCCACAGGCGCCGCAGCGTGGCCAGCTGCCCGTCGAGCCGGCGCCCCCGGGTGCGCAGGTCCACCCCCGCGGCCAGGTAGTCGTCGGCGCGCCCGCCGATGCCGATGCCGAGCGTGAACCGCCCGCCGGACAGCAGATCGAGCGTGGCGGCCTGCTTGGCCAGCAGCGCGGTGCGGTGCAGCGGAGCCAGCAGCACCTCGGTCTGCAGACGCACCCGGGTGGTCGCGCCGGCCAGCGCGGCCAGGGTGACCAGGGGCTCGGGGTTGGCGTACACCAGCCGGTCGAGCAGGGCGACGGTGGAGAAGGGGCTGGCGTCGGCGCGCCGCGCCCAGGTCAGGAGTCGGGTGGGGTCGGAAATGGGGAGGCCAAGGCCCACGGACACGGAAATCCTCCAGGAACGGCATGCCGCAGGGCATGCGGGAACGCGGATGGTCGTGTCGCCCACTCGTCTGGTCCGGCGCGTCATGCGCGTACCGGCTGCTCCCGTTCTGCGACGTCCTTCTGGAGAGCTGCGTCAGAGTGCGCCCACCGTAGCGGCGGGCGGCGCGCCCGCGCACCGCGGTTTCCGGCGGGCGCGCCGGGCCGCTCACGCCATCCCGTGCCCGGCCCCCGCCCGCCGGGCCGCCAGCACCGTCGGCGCGGTGGAGTGCGGCAGCAGTTCCACCGCCCGGGTCGGCAGGCGGAGCTCCACCTCCACCCCGTCCGCGAAGCGGTACGGGCGGTGGGCCAGCACCCCGGCGAGGTTGCGCCGCAGCCGGGACAGCTCGGCCCGGACCGTGACCGTGCGCCCGCCGTCGCCGAACAGGTCCCGGGCCAGTTCGGCGGCGCTGCGCCCGCGCGGGTGGGCGGCCAGCACGAACAGCAGCTCCGCGTGGCGCGGGGTCAGCGCGTGCGACCAACTGCCCGCCGGGCCGGCCACCGTCACCGCCGGCCCGCCGGGCCCGCCGAGGTCCAGCACCACCCGGGGCGGCTCCGGCGCCGGCTCCGGCCGGCCGAGCCGGATCAGCCAGCCGCCGGGCAGCGGCTCCAACGTGCACATCCCGTACCGCGGCAGCCACACCGGCCCGGCCTCCGGCTCCTTGGGCAGCGCCACCCGGTCCGGCGGGGTCATCCCCGTCACCGCCGCCGTCCAGCCGTGCGCGTCGACGGCCAGCGCCCGCCCGCCGATCCGGGCCAGCATCGGCGCCGCGCTGGATCGCAGCCGCTCCAGGGACGCGTGGTGGCGGGTCCGCAGCTCGCCCTCGGCGAGCCGGGCCACCGCGGAGACCAGCGCCAGCGTCGTCGGATGGAAGGAGTACGCCGGCCCGCTGACGTCCACCGTGCCCAGCAGCCGCCCGTCGCGCGGGTCGTGCAGCGGTGCCGCGGCGCACGTCCACTGGTGGTGGCTGCGCAGGAAGTGCTCCGCGGAGTGCACCAGGACGGGGCTGCGGGCCACCAGCGCGGTGCCGATCGCGTTGGTGCCGACCACCCCCTCCGTCCAGTCGGCGCCCTTGTCGAAGCCGAGCCGGTCGGCCATCCGCCGGATCGGGGCGCTGCCGTCGCGCCACAGCACCCTTCCCTCGGCGTCGGTGACCACCATGATCTGCTGGGCGGCGTCGGCGGTCGGCAGCAGTCCGCCGCTGAGCACCGGCAGCACCGAAGCCAGCTGGGACCTCTGCCGTCGGAACTCCAACTCGGCCATGCTCAAAAGGTGTTGGTCGTTAGCGCGCTCCGGGTCCACGCCGCGGTCCAGCACCCGCCGCCAGGATTCGCCGATCACCGCGCGGGGCGTGTCCCGGGGTGCCTCCGCCGGCACGTGGTCACCGGCCAACGTCGCCTCGTGGACCCCGGCCAGCCGCCGTGCGGTCTCCCGGATGTCCTGGGCCGCGTGGACGGCGCCGGCGATCGGTCTCTCGGTCGGCCGGGCGCCGGTCCGCTCGCCGGCCCTGTCGATCGGTCTGTCGCTCACGCTGCTCTCCGTTGCCCCTGCGTCCGGTCCGTGCCCATCGTGCCGTCAGGAGCCGTCCCGCGAGGCCCCATTGGCCAGATCTGTTGCAACGGAATGCAACTGTTGTGGCCTATGACGCTTCCGGGGAAATCTGGTCACCAGCGGCCGATGGCGTCCCTCCCCGCGCCGGGAGCGTGCGGGGCCCACCCGGAGGTTTCGCCGGACACCCGACGGAGAACCCGCCGGTGCCCGCCGGGGACGCGATCGGCCGCCCGCGTCGTCGGCACGGTGTGGGAGGGGGCTCACCATGGTGGCCGTCACCCCGCGTGTCGTGGTGATCGGTAGCGGCGAGGGCGCCCGGAGCGCCCGGGCCGCCCGCCTGGCCGGACACTACGGCGTGCCCCGGCTGTCCGCGGTCGACGTCCTGATCAGACGTCAGCCGCTGCCCGCCGAGGGCTATGTGATCGACGGTGCGCCGCAACTCCTCGACCGGGTCGCGCGCTTCGGCGGTCCGTTGCCCGCACCGGCCTTCGCCGACCTCGTCGTGCACCTGCGCGAGGCGGAGCAGGACGGCACGGGTGACGCCTCCCGCGTGATCCGGTACTACGAGGCGCGCGGCGTCCTGGTCGGTTTCCGGCCGGACGTGCCGGACGCCGAGATCATCGTGGCCATTGACGCGGAGCTGCGCGGGCGCACCGCACCGCAGCCGCCGCGATGGCCCTGAAGACCGGGATCGGTGCCGAGTCGGCGCAGCACCGCTCCCCGCCCGGCGCGGCGGTGGTTCATCCCCTGTCCGTCCCCACCCGGAGCCCGGTTGCTGAGGGCTCCGGGCGGGGACGCGGAACCGCCGCCGCGCCATCCGCAGACCGGGCGGGCGCGCCCGGCGGCACGCCCTACTCCGCCACCGGCACCGGCCGCGCCCGCTCCACCACCGCCGCCAGGTCCAGGGTGTGCGGCAGCGTGCCGAACGCCGCTCCCGCGTCGCCGCCGAGCCGCGCGGCGCAGAACGCGTCGGCGACCTCCGGCGGCGCGTACCGCACCAGCAGCGCCCCCTGGAGCACCAGCGCCAACCGCTCGGCCAGCCGCCGGGCCCGGGCCTCGATGCCCTCCAGGTCGGCGAGTTCGGTCAGCAGAGCCGTGATCGCCCGGTCCAGCCGGTGGTCCGCGCCCCGTGCGGCGCCGATCTCGGTCAGGTAGGCGTCGAGCGCCGCGGGCTCCCGCCGCAGGGCCCGCAGCACGTCGAGCGCCTGGACGTTGCCGGCGCCCTCCCAGATCGAGTTCAGCGGGGCCTCGCGCAGCAGCCGCGGCAACCCCGACTCCTCCACGTAGCCGTTGCCGCCCAGGCATTCCAGTGCCTCCGCCACCACCGGCGCACACCGTTTGGTCACCCAGTACTTGGCCGCCGGCACCGCGAGGCGCAGGAAGGCCCGGTCCCGGGCGGTGCCGCCGTCGCAGGCCGCCGCCAACCGCAGCGCCAGCGTGGTCGCCGCCTCCGACTCCAGCGCCAGATCGGCCAGGACGTTGCGCATCAGCGGCTGGTCGGTCAGCCGGCGCCCGAACGCCTCCCGGTGCGCGGTGTGGTGCAGCGCCTGCGCCACCGCCTGCCGCATCAGCGCCGCCGACGCGGTGACGCAGTCCAGCCGGGTCGCCGCGACCATGTCGAGCAGGATGGCGACCCCGCGCCCCTCCTCACCGACCCGCTGCGCCCAGGTGCGGCCGTCGAACTCGACCTCCGCCGAGGCGTTGGAGCGGTTGCCCAGCTTGTCCTTGAGCCGCTGGATCCGGAACGCGTTGCGGGTGCCGTCCGGCAGCACCCGCGGCAGCAGGAAGCAGGTCAGCCCGCCCGGCGCCCGCGCCAGCACCAAGAACGCGTCCGACATCGGCGCCGAACAGAACCACTTGTGGCCCGTCAGGGCGTACTCCCCGGCCGCCGCCAGCGGCTCGGCGCGGGTGGTGTTCGTCCCCACGTCGCTGCCGCCCTGCTTCTCGGTCATCGCCATCCCGGCCAGCGCGCCGGCCTTTTGCGCCGCCGGCCGCAGCTCCGCCTCGTAGACCCGCGAGGTCAACAGCGGCTCCCACGCCGCGGCCAGCGCGGGTTCGGCACGCAGCGCCGGGACCGCCGCGTGGGTCATCGACAGCGGGCAGCCCTGTCCGGCCTCCACCTGGGTCCACACCAAGAAGCCCGCGGTGCGCCGCAGGTGCCCGTGCGGACGGGACCAGGCGTCGGTCAGTCCGGCCGTCACGGCGTGCCCGAGCAGCCGGTGCCAGGCGGGGTGGAAGTCCACCTCGTCGATGCGGTGCCCGTAGCGGTCGTGGGTGCGCAGCACCGGCGGGTAGGCGTTGGCCTGTTCGCCCCAGCGCTGTGCCTGGGCCGAACCGGCCGCCTGGCCCAGCCGCCCCAGTTCCTCGCGCACCTCGTCGAGGTGTTCCCCGGCGACGTACCGGGCCACCCCCTCGGTGAGCGCCGGGTCGGCGGCGAAGACGTCGTAGCCGAGCAACGGCGGTGGTTGGTTCGTCACGGTATGAGTGGTGGCTGCCATGCCCGATACGGTAAGGAGGTGCAGCCGCCGAACGAACCGACCGAACCGCACGGACCGCGCCGGGGGCGTCTGACCCGCGCCCGGGTGCTGTACCGCAACGTCTCCAAACGGCGCCTGACCTGGCTGCTGCTCAAGGACATCGTCGACACCTGCGTGCGCTACCGCGTCACCGGGCTGGCCGCCGAGGCCGCGTTCTGGTGCCTGCTCTCGCTGCCCCCGTTGATCCTGGGCCTGCTCGGCGTCCTCGGCTACACCGAGCCCTGGATCGGCCACACCACGCTGGAGAACTTCCGCTCCCACCTCCTGCACGCCGCCGGCACCGTGCTGTCCAACCGGGGCGTCGACGAGGTCGCCCGCCCGCTGCTGAACGACGTCTTCACCGGCCACCGCCCCGACGTCATCTCGCTGGGCTTCGCCATCGCCCTGTGGTCCGGCTCCCGCGCGCTCAACGTCTTCGTGGACACCATCACGATCATGTACGGGCTGGACGGCCACCGCGGCATCGTCAAGACCCGCGTGCTGTCCTTCGTGCTCTACGTCGCCGGGCTCGCGGTCGGTGCGATCGCGCTGCCGCTGATGGTGGCCGGTCCGGACGTGGTGGTCGGCTGGCTGCCGGCCAGCGGGGACGTCGTCCGGGCGCTGTACTGGCCGGTCGTGCTGGTGCTGTCCATCGCCTTCCTCACCACCCTCTACCACGTCTCGGTGCCGGTCCGTTCGCCCTGGCGGGAGGACATCCCCGGCGCCGTGGTCGCCCTGGCGATGTGGATCCTCGGCAGCTTCCTGCTCCGCCTCTACCTGACCGCGGCCGTCGAGGGCCCCACCATCTACGGTTCGCTGGCCGCCCCGGTCGCGGTCCTGCTGTGGATCGGCGTCTCCGCCTTCGCGGTGCTGGTCGGCGCCGCCATGAACGCCGCCCTGGACCGGGTGTGGCCGTCGGTCGCCACCGCCGCCGCCCGGGCCGAGATCGAACGGCGCCGCGCCGCGGCGGACCGGGCCGCGGCCGAGCGCGGCGGCGACGGGCCCGCGGCGCCGACGGACCCGCCGCGGTGACGCACCCGCGCCGCCGCCCGGGGCGCGCGGTGGCCGACGCGCGCCGGCGCCGCCCGATTCACGGCAGCGCCACCGGCAGGTAGCGCCCGGCCACCCGCAGGTCGGCCTCGACGGCGGCGGCGGCCTCGCGCAGCGCCGGCAGCACGGCGGCCCGGGTGGCCGCCGGCGACCGGTCGCCCGCGTGGGTGGACACGCCGAGCGCGGCCACCGCGCGGCCGTCGCCGTCGTGCACCGGGACCGCCACGGACCGCAGGCCCGGCTCCAGTTCGTCGTCCACCAGGGCGTGGCCGTCGGCCCGGACGCGGTCGAGGAGGAACGGGCGGCCGGCCGGGCCGGGCGCGGTGCGGTGCTCCGGGCGGGCGGTGCGCCCGGCGGTCGGCGAGGCCGCCAGCAGGACCCGGCCCGCGGCGGTGGCGTGCGCCGGGGCGCGGCTGCCCGGGCTGATCGTGACCCGCATGATGCGGGCCGCGAGGACCCCGATGACGTACTGCACGGCCGGCTGGGCGTCCGCACCGTCGGCGGTCAGCACCGCCAACGACGCCGACTCCCCGACGCGTTCGGCCAGCGCGGTCAGGTGGGGCCGGGCCAGGTCCGGCAGGGTGAGCCCGGAGAGCCGGGCGAAGCCGAGCTCCAGCACCCTGGGGGCGAGGCGGAACCGACCGCCGTCGCCCGTGGTGTAGCCGAGGTGCTCCAGGGTGATCAGGGCGCGCCGGGCGGTGGCGCGGGGGAGCCCGGCCGCCTCGGCGACCGCGGAGAGCGTCAGCGCGGCCCGGCCGGTGCCGAACGCGGTGAGCACGGCCAGCCCGCGGGCGACGGACTCCACGAATCCCGGGCCCAGTTGCCGCTTCGAGGCGCGCCGCCAGGCGGCCGGGCGGCCGTCGTCAGCGACCACGGCGGGGGCCGGCGCGGTCAACGCCCGCTCCATGGCGAGGACCGTCGCGCGAAGCCGGGGCAGGACCGCGTCCGGGAGCGCCGCGGCCGGGTGGCGACTGGTGTGGCTGACCACGCTCACCGCGCAGACCGTGCGGCCGGCCGGGTCCCGGACCGGCATCGCCACGGCGATCAGGCCCGGTTCGATGAGCTGGTCGTCGAGCGACCAGCCGGCGGTCCGGGCCGCGGCCACCCGCGCGGTGAAGTCCGCCGCGAGCCGCCGGCCGCCGGCCGGCGCGGCGTCCGCCGGCCTCCGGGGCGGCACCGCGGGGAAACCCGCGTCGGCCGGGTCGGCGGCCCGCCGCGCCCGCCAGCGCTGCCAGTCCGCCGGCGCCCAGTCCGCCGCGAACAGCGCGCCCGGCGCCCCGCGTTCGGCCGGCAGCAGGTCGCCGATGCGGAACGCCAGCGACACCGCGCGCCGACGCGTCGCCTGGTGGACGAAGCGCAGCCCGTCGCCGTCGGGGACGGCCAGCGACACCGATTCGTCGAGGGCGTCGGCGAGGCGGTCGGCCAGGGGGCCGAGCCGGTCGGGCAGGCCGGTGGCGGCGAGGTAGGCGTTGCCGAGTTCCAGCAGGGCGGGGGCGAGCACCGCGTCGCGGCCCTCGGCGCGGACGTAGCCGAGCCGGCCCAGGGTGCTCAACAGGCGGTCCACGGTGGCGCGCGGCAGACCGGTGGCCCGCACCAGATCGCTCACGGCCGCCCGGCCCCCGGCCGCCGTCAGCGCGCGCAGCACGGCCAGTGCGCGCATCAGCGGCGCCACCGCCTCCGGAGGCGGCGGGGCGGGCGGAGCGGGGCGGGCGGGTGACGGCAACGGGTTCTCCATGGTGCGGCGAGGTGGTCCGGAGTAGTCCGGAACCGTACCCGGCGCACCGTTGACACGGCCCGGGGCCGGGGCCAGACTCGGGGCACCACGAGCGTGAACTTCAGTTCACTGTGCGAACGCCCTTTGTGAGCAGGTGAGTTGGTCCGCCAGGAGGGCCGGAAGGGCGTCGGTGACCGGCCGGGTCCGGACGCGTCCTGACGGGCGCTCACCAGGACGCCGCATCCGTCGGGAGTGGCGCTCCGGTACGCACCGGCGCGCCCCGGTGACCGCCGGGGCATTCGTCGGCACGCTGGACCGCGTTTCGGCGAAAGCGGTGTCCACCGCCCGGTCCGCACCCGTCCACCGCAGGGAAAGGGCACCCATGACCGCACCGGCATCCCCCGCCCCGCCGCTCCCGACCCCGGAGCCGACGCCCTACCAGGGCGCGCCGGACCGCTTCCCCCGGCGGCCGCGCCACCTCCTCGACACCGCCACCGATCCGGAGGCCGTGGAGCTGACCGGCCCGGTCTTCGGCCCCGCCGACGTGCACGACCTCGACGCGGACCTCACCCGGCAGCACGCCGGCGAACCGCAGGGCGAACGCCTCACCGTCACCGGGCGGGTCCTGGACCG
>LIQL01000830.1 GCA_001418405.1 Streptomyces diastatochromogenes
GGGGTCCAGTTGGACCGTGGCCTGTACGGCCCGCTGATCGTCGAGGACCCGCACGAACCGCTGGGGTACGACGACGAGTGGGTCGTGGTGCTCGACGACTGGCTCGACGGCGTCACCGGCACTCCGGAGCAGGCGCTCGCCGCGCTGCGACGGGGCATGGGCCCGGACCACGGTGCCACGCCGCACGACGGGAAGGACGGCTCACCCGGCGGTACCGGAGGCATGGGCGGCATGCAGGGCATGGGCAGCTCAGCTGACCTGCCGGGGATGCCGGGGATGGCCGGCACGGACGACCCCTTCATGCTGATGGGCGCGACCAGCACCCTGCTGGGCGGCGACGCCGGTGACGTGAAGTACCCGTACTACCTCGTCAACGGCCGGGTGCCGGCCGCGCCCGCCACGTACCGGGGCAAGCCCGGCCACAGGCTCCGGCTGCGGATCGTCAACGCCGGCGGGGACACCGCGTTCCGGGTCGCCCTCGGCGGCCACCGGCTCACCGTCACCCACACCGACGGCTACCCCGTCGCCCACGAACCGGCCGACGCCCTGCTGATCGGCCCCGGCGAACGGTACGACGCGCTGGTGACGTTGGGCGACGGCGTGTTCCCGCTCGTCGCCCTGGCCGAGGGCAAGGGGGCGGCCGGACTGGCCCTGGTGCGCACCGGCTCCGGCCGCGCTCCGTCCGCCGCCGTCCGGCCCGCGGAGCTCAACGGCCGGATCCCGGTCGCCGGCGCCCTGCGGGCCGTCGAGGGCGTCCGCCTCGCGTCCCGTCGGCCGGACGTCACCCACCGCATCGCGTTGACCGGGGGGATGGCGAAGTACGACTGGGCGCTCAACGGCCGGCGGTTCGCCATGAACGCCGCGGACGCCCACCCCTTCACCGTCGGCAGCGGCCAACGGGTGCGCCTGCGGTTCGTCAACACCACCGACATGTGGCACCCGATGCACCTGCACGGGCACACCTACCAACTCGGCGCCGCCGGCCCCCGGAAGGACACCGTCATCGTCCTGCCGGGCTCAACGGTCAGCTGCGACTTCGATGCCGACAACCCGGGCCGATGGCTGATCCACTGCCACAACGCCTACCACGGCGAAAGCGGAATGATGGGGCTGCTGGCCTACCACGCCTGAGCGCCGGTGGGCGGCACGCCTGCCCGTGCCGCCCACCGCAGCCCCGGCCGTCCGGTCGTCCCCATGGGCCGGTGTTACCGTGCGCCGCAGCCCGCACCGAACGGAGACAGCGCATGAACGACCACGCCGGTTCCCCCGCCCCCGACGGGTTCCGGGAGATCCCGCCCACCACCCTCGCGGACGTCCTGGGCCGCGGGCAGGTCATGGACATCGGCATCCGGCCCCTGTGGTCCCCGACGCCGCGGGTCGCCGGCCCGGCGTTCACCGTGCGCTGCCCGCCCGGCGACAACCTCATGGTGCACGCGGCCATCCACCGCGCGGCACCGGGTTCGGTGATCGTCGTGGAGTCCGGCGACCTGGACCACGCGCTCGCCGGCGGCAACGTCTGTGCCGTGGCCCAACGCCGGGGCATCGCGGCCTTCGTCGCCGACGGCCTGATCCGGGACCTCGCCGAGGTGCGCGCGATGGGTTTCCCGGTGTTCGCCCGCGGGGTCGTCCCGTTCCCCGGCGGCAAGGCGGCCGTGCGGCCGCACAACGTCGACGTGCGGTGCGGCGGGGTGGACGTCCGTGCCGGGGACGTCGTGGTCGCGGACGAGGAGGGCATCGTCGTCGTGCCCCGGGACCGGCAGGAGGAGGTGCTGCGGGCCGCCCGTACCAAACTGGCCAAGGAGGCCGAAGAGAGCCTCGACGCCTGGGAAGCCGCGCACCGCGCCCGCATCGACGCGATCCTGCGGGACGGTGGGGTCGAGGGCGGGCTCGACGGCACCCTCGACGGCTGACGGGGCACCGTCCCG
>LIQL01000831.1 GCA_001418405.1 Streptomyces diastatochromogenes
GGGTGGAGGGGGTGTTCCGGTCCGCTCCCCCGGGTGGGGCGGCCGGTCAGAGGGTGCGGGCCAGTGCTTCCTGCTGGGCGGCGTCGAGGGTGGTGCAGCCGGCGACCGCGAGGTCGAGCAGGGAGTTGAGTTCGTCGCGGGCGAAGGGGGCGGCCTCGGCGGTGCCCTGGACCTCGACGAAGCGGCCGTCGCCGGTGCAGACGACGTTCATGTCGGTCTCGGCGCGGACGTCTTCCTCGTAGCAGAGGTCGAGGAGCGGGATGCCGTCGACGATGCCGACGCTGACGGCGCTGATGGTGCCGGTGAGCGGGCGGCGGCCGTGCTTGATGAGCTTCTTGCCCTGGGCCCAGCCGATGGCGTCGGCGAGGGCGACGTAGGAGCCGGTGATGGCGGCGGTGCGGGTGCCGCCGTCGGCCTGGAGGACGTCGCAGTCGAGGACGACGGTGTTCTCGCCGAGGGCCTTGAAGTCGATGACGGCGCGCAGGGAGCGGCCGATGAGGCGGGAGATCTCGTGTGTGCGGCCGCCGATCTTGCCGCGGACGGATTCCCGGTCGCCGCGGGTGTTGGTGGAGCGGGGCAGCATCGCGTATTCGGCGGTGACCCAGCCTTCGCCGGTGCCCTTGCGCCAGCGCGGTACGCCTTCGGTGACCGAGGCGGTGCAGAAGACCTTGGTGTCGCCGAAGGAGACGAGGACGGAGCCTTCGGCGTGCTTGCTCCAGCCGCGTTCGATGGTGACGGGGCGGAGCTGTTCGGGGGTGCGGCCGTCGATGCGAGACATGGTCCCGACCCTATCGGCTGTGTGAAGGGCCCCGTTCCGGTTCCGGAATGCCGGGAACTTCGGGAGCGGGGCCCTGGTCATGAGGGGTGGCTCACATCATGTCTTCGATTTCGGCGGCGATCGGGTCGGCGTCGGTGCCGATGACGACCTGGATGGCGGTGCCCATCTTCACGACGCCGTGTGCGCCGGCGGCCTTGAGGGCGGCTTCGTCGACCAGGGAGGCGTCGTTGACCTCGGTGCGGAGGCGGGTGATGCAGCCCTCGACCTCTTCGATGTTGTCGAGTCCGCCGAGCCCGGCGACGATCTTCTCAGCCTTGGTGGCCATGTCCACTCCTGCTTGTCTCGGCCGTCGGCGGTTCCGCCGCACGGTTTTCTCACCGTAACGCACGTTCAGCCCACTTCTGCGGGCGTTTGACCGCAATCTGACGAAGGATGGCGATCGTCGGAGGGGGTGTCCGGAAGGCCCCCTCCGACAAGTGGTCTACACCACCAGTATGCGGCAGACGGTGGGTCGGGCGCCGCCGGGTCGGCGCCGGGGACAGGCGGAGGGCGCGGATGAGTTCGGACGCAGCGGGCGCGGCACCGGGGCAGGGGCCGAGCCCCGTCAAGGTCCGGGCGGCGGGCCTGTTCCAGGGGTTGCAGAAGATGGGGCGCAGCCTGCAGTTGCCGATCGCGGTGCTGCCGGCGGCGGGCATCTTGAACCGGCTGGGTCAGCCGGACGTCTTCGGCGCCGAGGGGCTGGGCTGGGGGAACGTCGCCAAGGTGTTCGCGGGGG
>LIQL01000832.1 GCA_001418405.1 Streptomyces diastatochromogenes
GGACGGGTAGGCGCGCTGCGGCGAGCCCAGGACGTCCATCAGCGCGGCGATGCGGTCGATCGACGGGTCGAGCTTGGTCTCGCCCCAGCGGCCGCCCAGCTCCTCCTCGACGGCCCGCAGCGCGCCTACCCGTCCATCCACATCACCGGCACGAACGGCAAGACCAGCACGGCCCGCATGATCGAGGCGCTGCTCGGCGCCTTCGAGCTGCGCACCGGCCGCTACACCAGCCCCCACGTCCAGTCCGTCACCGAGCGGATCAGCCTCGACGGCAGCCCCATCTCCGCCGAGCGCTTCATCGAGACCTACCGCGACATCGCGCCGTACGTCGAGATGGTCGACGCACGGCAGGAGCACCGCCTGTCGTTCTTCGAGGTGCTCACCGCGATGGCGTACGCCGCGTTCGCCGACGCCCCGGTGGACGTCGCGGTCGTCGAGGTCGGCATGGGCGGCACCTGGGACGCGACCAACGTCATCGACGGCGACGTCGCCGTGATCACCCCGATCTCGCTGGACCACACCGACCGCCTCGGCGAGACGCCCGAGCAGATCGCCGGGGAGAAGTCCGGGGTCATCAAGAAGGACGCCACCGTCGTCCTCGCCCAGCAGCCGGTGGACGCCGCCTCGGTGATGCTCAAGCGCGCCGTCGAGGTGGACGCCACGGTCGCCCGCGAGGGCATGGAGTTCGGGGTGCTCACCCGCGAGGTGGCGGTCGGCGGCCAGATGGTGACCCTGCGGGGCCTGGGCGGCGAGTACCCGGAGATCTTCCTCCCGCTGCACGGCGCCCACCAGGCGCACAACGCCGCGGTCGCGCTCGCCGCCGTCGAGGCGTTCTTCGGCGTCGGCGCGGGCCACGCCCGCACCCTCGACATCGACACCATCCGCTCCGCGTTCGCCGCGGTCAGCTCGCCCGGCCGGATGGAGGTGGTCCGGCGCAGCCCCACGGTGGTGCTGGACGCCGCGCACAATCCGGGCGGCGCGCATGCCGCGGCCGAGACGGTCACCGAGGCGTTCGGTTTCAGCCGGCTGATCGGGGTCGTCGGCGCCAGCGGCGACAAGGACGTCCGGGGCGTCCTGGAGGCGTTCGAGCCGATCTTCGCCGAGGTCGTGGTGACGCGTAATTCCAGCCAGCGTGCGATGGATCCGGACGAGCTGGCCGCGATCGCCGTGGAGGTCTTCGGGGCCGAGCGGGTCCAGGTCGAGCCGCGGCTGGACGACGCGCTGGAGGCGGCGATCACCCTCGCCGAGGAAGAGGGCGAGTTCTCCGGAGCCGGGGTCCTGGTGACCGGCTCGGTGATCACGGTCGGCGAGGCCCGGCTGCTCCTGGGAAGGAACTGACCATGCGCACGCTGTGTGCCAGCACCCTGATAGGCGAGTTCTTCGTGATCGGCTTCGCCGGTCTGGTCGCGATGCAGGTCACCGACCTCTCGCGGGCCACGATCTGGATCGTCAGCGGTATCGCGATGCTGCTGAGCCTGCTGCTGTGCGGGATGCTCTCCCGCCCCGGCGGGGTCCAGTTGGGCTGGGCGCTGCAGATCGCACTGATCGCCAGCGGCCTGGTCGTTCCGACGATGTACTTCCTCGGCGCGGTCTTCGGCGCCCTGTGGTGGGCCTCGGTCCACTTCGGGCGCAAGGTCGACGAGGCGAAGGCCCGCTTCGCGGCGGAGGCGGAGCCGGCCGCGGCCGGCT
>LIQL01000833.1 GCA_001418405.1 Streptomyces diastatochromogenes
GAGCGCGGGGTGCTCGGCGTCCCCGCCGACGCCGAGCACCCCGCGCTCGGCGCCGTCCTGCCCGCCCTGTCGGCCTGGCGCGCCAAGGCCCAGGCCCGCACCCGCATCGACGAGCTCCGCTACCACGTCCAGTGGACCCGGATCGCGGAACCCGCCGCCACCCGCACCACCGGCCGGCTGCTGATCGCCGTCCCCCCGGACCACGCCGACACCCCCTGGGTCGCCGCCGTGCTCGACGCCCTGGGCACCGACGCCGTCCGCTTCGAGGCCAAGGGCACCGACCGCGCCGCCTGGGCCGCCCAACTCGCCCAACTGGTCGAGGACGGCGCGGAGTTCACCGGCGTCGTGTCACTGCTGGCGGCCGTCG
Organism: Streptomyces diastatochromogenes; assembly: GCA_001418405.1. GTDB lineage: Bacteria > Actinomycetota > Actinomycetes > Streptomycetales > Streptomycetaceae > Streptomyces > Streptomyces albulus_C. The sequence continues at coordinate 368 of LIQL01000833.1, forward strand.
AGGAACACCACCCGGACCTGGCGTCGGTGCCGTTGGGCCTCGGGCAGACCCTCGTCCTGGTCCAGGCGCTCGGCGACGCCGGCCTGACCGCGCCCCTGTGGTGCCTGACCCGCGGCGCCGTCAGCACCGGCCCCGACGACCCGCTCGACAGCCCCGTGCAGGGCTCCTTGTGGGGCCTCGGCCGGGTCGTCGCCCTGGAACACCCCGACCGCTGGGGCGGCCTGATCGACCTGCCCGCCACCCTCGACGGCCGCGCCGCGCACCGCCTCGCCGGTCTGCTCGCCGAACCCGCCGGCGAGGACCAACTCGCCGTCCGCGCCACCGGCGTGCGCGCCCGCCGCCTGGTGCACGCCACCCCGGCCACCCCCCGCCGCGAGAACCGCTGGCACGGTCGCGGCACCTGCCTCATCACCGGCGGCACCGGCGGCATCGGCGGCCGGATCGCCCGCTGGATGGCCGAGCGCGGCGCCGCACACCTCGTCCTGACCAGCCGCCGCGGCCCGGACGCACCCGGCGCCGCGGAACTCCGCGCCGAACTGGAGGCACTGGGCGCCCGCGTCACCCTCGCCGCCTGCGACGTAGCCGACCGCGCCGCCCTGGCCGCCCTGCTCGCCGACCTCCCCGCCGATCAGCCGCTCAGCTCCGTCTTCCACTCCGCGGGCGTGGCCGACGGGGACGCCCCCGTCGCCGACCTGACCCTCGACCAACTCGACGCACTGCTCCGCGCCAAACTCACCGCCGCCCACCACCTGCACGACCTCACCGCCGGCCGCGACCTCGACGCGTTCGTGCTGTTCTCGTCCGGCGCCGCCGTCTGGGGCAGCGGCGGCCAACCCGGCTACGCCGCCGCCAACGCCTACCTCGACGCGCTCGCCGCCCACCGCCGCTGCCTCGGCCTGCCCGGTGCGTCCGTCGCCTGGGGCACCTGGGGCGAGGTCGGCATGGCCACCGTCCCCGAGGTGCACGAGCGGCTGCACCGCCAGGGCGTCCGCGCCATGGCGCCCGACCTCGCGATCGGCGCGCTCCAACAGATGCTGGAGGACGGCGACACCACCCTCGCCGTGACCCTCATGGACTGGGAGGCGTTCGCCCCGAGCTTCACCGCCGGCCGGCCCAGCGCCCTGTTCAGCACGGTGCCCGAAGCCGTCCGCGCGCTGCACGACGACGGCGACGCGGTGGCCGGCGACTCCCCCGCGGCCCCGCCGCTGCGCCGCCACCTGGAGGAGCTGTCCGCCGCCGAGCGCGGCCGGGCCCTCGTCGAGGCGGTCCGCGCCGAGGCGTCCGCGACCCTCGGCCACGCCAATCCCGACGCCGTCCCCGCCGGCCGGGCCTTCCGCGACGTCGGCTTCGACTCCGTCACCGCCGTCGAACTGCGCAACCGGCTGCGCGCCGCCCTCGGCCTGCCCCTGCCGGCCGCGCTCGTCTTCGACCACCC
>LIQL01000834.1 GCA_001418405.1 Streptomyces diastatochromogenes
GGGGTCGGGTCCGGGCGGCCCGGCGGACGCCGGCGGATACGGCAGCGGGGTGGGGGCCGCCCGCTCCCCCGAGCCGGGCGGCCCCCACCCCGCACGGGGTCACGGCTTCTGGAAGCCCGCCTGCTGGAGGATCTTCTGCGCCTCGGGGGTGCTCAGCCACTTCACGAACGCCTCGGCCGCGGCGGAGTGCTGGGAGGACTTGAGCGTGGCCGCCGGGTAGGACGCGACGGCGTTCTGCGCGTCGGGGATGTCGATGGCGTCAACCTTGGTGGGCGCGGTGGCGGCGTCCGTCTTGTAGACGATGCCGGCGTCCGCCTCGCCGAGTTCCACCTTGCTCAGCACGGCACGGACGTTGGGCTCCTGCGAGACCGCCTTGACGGTCAGGTGCTGGGCGTCCAGGACCTTCTTGCTGTAGCGGCCGACCGGCACCTCGGGAGCGGCCAGCACGACCTTGAACTTGGTGTCGGTGAGGTCCTTGAGTGCCTCGATCTTCTTGGGGTTGCCCTTGCCGGTGGCGATGACCAGGCGGTTCTTGGCGATGATGGTGGGGGCGCCGGTGTCCGCCTTGAGCCCGTCCATGGTCTTGGTGTCGGCGGTGACCAGGGCGTCGGCGGGGGCGCCCTGCTTGACCTGGGCGGCGAGCTCCTGGGAGCCGGCGAAGGAGAAGGTGACCTTGGTGCCCGGGTGCTCCTTCTCGTAGACGGCGCTGGCCTTCTGGAAGACGTCGGTGAGCGAGGACGCGGCCAGCACGGTGAGCTTGGTGGTGCTGCCGGACCCGCTGCCGGACCCGCTGCCGCTGTCCTTCTTGGCGTTGTCGTTGCCGCCGGAGCAGGCGGCGAGCGGCATGAGGAGGGCGGCGGCGACGAGCGCGGTGGCGGTGCGGCGTCCGGTGACGAAGGGGGACATGGTGCGGGACTCCTTGCTGCGCGGGGCGACGGAATCGCCCGAGCGGATGGGGACATAGCCGCGCCGTGGACGGGCGACGCCGCTGGGTGGCCGACGGCGTCAACCTTGGTGGGCGC
>LIQL01000835.1 GCA_001418405.1 Streptomyces diastatochromogenes
CCGGCCGTCGGCGAGGCCGCCGCGCCCGCCCCGCTGCTCGCCGAAAGGCTCGGCGCCGCCGCGCAGGAGACCCTGCGCTTCGCCCTCGCCCTGGGCGGCGAGCTGCCGCACCAGGCGCACCTGCCGGCCCTCACCCAGGACACCCACGCCGACGCCGCCCTCGGCGAACTCCTCGGCTGCGGTCTGATCAGCCCCGTCGGCGGCCACTACCGGCTCGCCGCCACCGTCCAGGAGCAGCTGACCGAGGCCGGCTACGCCGAGGGCGCCGCCGCCCGGGCGCACGCCGCCGCGCAGCACTACGCCTGGTGGGCCGGCCACCCCTCGGTCACCCCCGAGCGGGCCGCCGCCGAGTCCGATGCGGTGCTGGCCGCGATGGCCGTGCTGACCGGCAGCCGGGAGAACGGCCACCCGGCCGCCGCCGTGCTGCTGGCCCGCACCGCCGCCCCGGCGTTCGCCGCGGCGCTGCACTGGAGCGCGTGGGAGCGCAGCCTGCGGCACGGCCAGGAGGCCGCCCGGCTGGCCGGCGAGGTCGCCCAGGAGGCGTACTTCCACCACGACCTGGGCGTGCTCGCCCTGTGCAGCGGCAACGTCGACCGGGCGCGCGCCGAACTGGAGGCGTCGATCGGCCTGCGCGGGGTGCTCTCCGACCGCGACGGCGCGGTCGCCGGGCGCCGGGCCCTGGCCCTCGTCATCGACCGGTCCCGGGCCGCCGCTGCGGACGCGCCGACCACCCTGCTGGCGTCCGTCGGCCCGGCCGTCGCGGCCGGCGGCACCGCCGGCGGGCAGGGCGCTGCGGAGCCCCACGACCCGGCCGCCGAGGCGTCGCCGGACGCGGTGTCGACGGCCAAGCTCCAGGCCGTCGCCCGACCGGAAGGCCCCGCCAGCACGGTCACCGCCCGGCCCGCCGCCGGGGCCGCACGGCCGGCGCCCTCGTCCGGCGAGACCACCGCGGCCCTCCCGGCCGCGCAGGCAGCGAAGACAGCGAAGACCGCGGCTGCCGCGGCGAGCGCGAAGAGCGGCGGCGCCGCCGGCGGTCTGGGCCGCGGCATCCGCCGCACCGGCCGCCGCAACCTCATCGCCGCCGGTGCCGCCGTGCTGGTGGCCGCCGCGCTCGGCACCGCCCTCACCCTCGGCATGTCCTCCGACACCTCCAGCCCGCACGACGACAAGGTCACCACCGACCAGTCCCCGGCCGCCGGCGGCGACAGCCAGGAACCGGCCCAGGACCCCGGCACCGGCGCCGGCCTGCCGCCCACCGGCTCGGGCACCACCCGACCGGGCACCCCCAGCGCCCCGGGC
>LIQL01000836.1:0-334 GCA_001418405.1 Streptomyces diastatochromogenes
CGCCCCGCCCGCCCCCGTGCCCGGGTCCTCGTCCGGGGCCTCACCCGGCTCCTCGTCCGGCAGGGCCAGGGCGTGCGCCGCCGGCAGGTCGACGAAACGCACCGGAACACCGCGCGCGAGCGCCCAGCGCAACGCCACCCACTCCGGGGAGAAGGCGGCCAGCGGCCAGAACGCCGCGCGCCCGGGGTCGTCCACCGCGTGGGCGAGCAGGGCGACCGGGGGCCGCATCTCCGGGTGGGCGGCCAGCGCCACCAGGTCGTCGGCCTCGGGCGGCCCCTCGATCAGCACCGCGCGGGGCGCGCACTGTTCCAGCGCGGCCCGCACCGCCCGCGCC
>LIQL01000836.1:358-2951 GCA_001418405.1 Streptomyces diastatochromogenes
CCCGCTCCCGCTCCCGCTCCCGCCGGTCATGCGCCCACCTCCCGGCAGGCGCGGTAGAAGTCCTGCCAGCCGTCGCGCTCGCGCACCACGGTCTCCAGGTACTCCTGCCACACCACGCGGTCGGTCGCCGGATCGCGGATCACCGCGCCGAGGACGCCGGCGGCCAGGTCACCGGCGCGCAGCACGCCGTCGCCGAAGTGGGTGGCCAGGGCGAGGCCGTTGGTCACCACCGAGATGGCCTCGGCCGTCGAGAGCGTCCCGGTCGGTGACTTCAACTTGGTGCGGCCGTCGGCGGTGACGCCGGCACGCAGCTCGCGGAAGACCGTCACCACCCGACGGATCTCGTCCGTCCCCTCTGGCACGGGCGGGAGTTGCAGCGGTCGGCCGATCTGCGCGACGCGCCGCGCGACGATGTCCACCTCGTCCTCGGGGGTGGCGGGCAGCGGCAGGACGACGGTGTTGAAGCGGCGGCGCAGGGCGCTGGAGAGGTCGTTCACCCCGCGGTCGCGGTCGTTGGCGGTGGCGATCAGATTGAAGCCGCGGACGGCCTGCACCTCCTGCCCCAGCTCCGGTACGGGCAGGGTCTTCTCGGACAGAATGGTGATGAGGGCGTCCTGGACGTCGGCCGGCATCCGGGTCAGCTCCTCGACCCGCGCGGTCATGCCCTGCGCCATGGCCCGCATCACGGGGCTGGGCACCAAGGCGTCCCGACTGGGCCCGTTGGCGAGCAACTGGGCGTAGTTCCAGCCGTAGCGGAGCGCTTCCTCCGGCGTGCCGGCCGTGCCCTGCACCAGCAGGGTGGAGTCGCCGCTGACCGCCGCCGCGAGGTGCTCCGACACCCACGTCTTGGCCGTGCCGGGCACGCCGAGCAGCAGCAGCGCGCGATCGGTGGCGAGGGTCGTCACGGCGACCTCGACGATGCGCCGCGGGCCGACGTACTTCGGCGTGATGACCGTGCCGTCGCCGAGCGTGCCGCCGAGCAGGTACGTGGCGACCGCCCATGGGGAGAGCCGCCAGCGCTCGGGACGGGGCCGGTCGTCGGCCGCGGCGAGCGCCGACAGCTCCTGTGCGAAGGCGACTTCGACGTGCGGCCGCAGCGCTTCCCCGGCCGCGCCGCGGGCCTCGCCCGCCGTCGTGATGGCGTTCTCGGACATGCTTCCCCCTCGTCGCACGATGCGCGGCCGGCACCCGGCGGAAAACCCGCCGGCCGCTTGCGGTTCCCAGCCTGCACCAGACCACTGACAATGCCCCGAAAACCGCTTCCCACCTGCGGAGTTACCGAGGTTCGGGGCGATTGTCAGTGGTGCGCCGTAGCGTCGAAGGCGACGAATCCGCAGGGGTTCGACGGGGATCCGCAGGGGGGTCGGATGAATCCGCGAGGGGAACGCTGGACGACGGACCGGGTGCGCGCCCTGGCGCCCGACGCGGCGTCGCACGCGGCGGCCGCACGGCTCGCCCGCACCGGCCGCTGGTCGGCCGTCGGCGCGGCCGGGGACGCGGTGTGGGGGGTGTGCGGGGCCAGCGGCGCCACCGCGCACGAAGCGCAGCAGTACCAGACCGTCGTCGATCTCAACGGCCCGGCGTTCGCGTGCAGTTGTCCGAGTCGGAAGTCCCCCTGCAAGCACGCGCTCGGGCTGCTGCTGCGGTGGGTCGCCCCCGCCGCTCCCGCCGCCGCCGTCACCGAGGGGGGCGCGCAAGGGGATCGGCCGGAGGGCCCGCCGCCGTGGGCGGCCGAGTGGCTGGCGGAGCGCCGGGAGCGGCCCGGCGGCGGCCGGACGGAGGAGGCGGAGGCCGGTGGACCGGCGACCGGTGCGCCCTCCCGCGCACCGGCCGATCCGGCGGCGGCCCGGCGGCGCGCGGAGCGCCGCTCGCAGCGGATCGGGGCCGGCGCGACGGAGTTGGAGCAGCGGTTGCAGGACCTGCTGCACGCCGGCCTCACAACCGTCGGCCCGTCCGATGCCCCCTTCTCCCCCGCCTCCGGCGCCGACCCGGGCCGGCCCGCGACCGGCGACCGGCACTCCTGGGACGAGACGGCCGCCCGCATGATCGACGCCCAAGCACCCGGACTCGCGGCCCGGGTCAGGGAGTTGGGCGCACTCCCGTCGACCGGTGCGAACTGGCCCTCCCGGCTGCTGGAGGAGTGCGCCCTGCTGCACCTCCTCGGCCAGGGCTTCCTGGGCGTCGAGCGGCTGCCGGCGCCGCTCGCCGCGACCGTCCGCACCCGCGTCGGCGTGACCACGGAGGCCGCGGACGTCCTCTCCGGCCCGGACACCGTGACGCTCCGGGACCGCTGGCTGGTCCTTGCCCAACACGACGGCACGGAGGGCCCGTTGACCTCCCGCCGGATCTTCCTCCGGGGCGAGCGGACCGGCCGGATGGCGCTGCACCTCTCCTTCGGCGGCCCCCACCGCCCCTTGGACGTGGCCCTGCCGCCGGGCCTCCTGCTCGACGCCGACCTGGCCTACTACCCGGGAGCCAGGCCGCTGCGGGTCGCCCTCGGGGAACGGCACTCCCCCGCGGTCCCGGGCCCGGTCCCGTCCGGCTGCGGGATCGACGCCGCCCTGGCCGCGTACGGCCGCGCGCTGCGCGACGA
>LIQL01000837.1:0-907 GCA_001418405.1 Streptomyces diastatochromogenes
GGGGCGGGCGGTGCGCGGGGGCCCGTTCGACGGTGAGGCCGTCGCGGTCGAAGCGTGCGGTCCCGACCGGCTGCGGCACGTCCGTCCGGCTGCCGTTCGCCGCCTGGAGGTGCAGGACGGGGCGCACGGTGTCGATGAGGGTCTCCAGGCGCTGCTGCGGGGTCTGCGGGCTCACCGGGACGAAGGTGAGGCCCGCCTGCGAGCAGGCGAGGAGCATCGCGAGGGCCGGGGCGCTGGTGTCCGCCTCCAGGATGACCCGGGCTCCGGGTTCGAGCTCCAGCGCTCCCAGGGCCGTTGCCAACGCGTCGGTGTGGGCGCGGAGTTCGGCGTAACTGGTGACGGTGGTCCGGCCGGCTTCGGGCGATTCGACGACGGCGGGGGCGTCGGGGGAGTGCCGCGCCGGGTCGAGCAGGAAGGAGTGCAGGAAGTCCGGGCGGAGGTCGGCGGCGGTCGGGTGCGGCTGCTGACTCACGTTGCTGAATCCCCCTGTGGCGTTCACACACGATGGTTCGGAGCAAAGGCGGGGCAGATCACGGGATATGGGTCGAAAAACTGCCACCGTGTTCCGATATTCGGAAAGATGATTCCGGGAAGTGGCATTCAGGCTCTCATGGCTTTCCGAGCGCCGGCGTGTGAGGTGGGTCACTCCACGACTTGGATCACTTCTTGCCACGTTCGGCGGATTGTGGCAGCGTCGTGCTCTGCATGGAACTCATATTCCGTATCACGGAAATGCGACATGGGGGATCTGTATGTCCGAGGCAGGACCACTGTCGCTGGGTCAGCTCTCGGTGTGGCACGACATCCGAGACCTCCCGGCGGCCCGGTGGCACGAACCGAACAACGCCGCCGCCTGGCCCCTGCCGCCCGGCACCACCGCAGCGCGGGCCCGCACCGCGCTGCGCGC
>LIQL01000837.1:964-1200 GCA_001418405.1 Streptomyces diastatochromogenes
CTGGCCGGCGAACCCTTCGACCTGGGGCGTCACCACGGCTGGCGCGCCCGCCTGTTAACGCACCGCGGGGCCCCGTCCCACCTGCTGTTCGTCAAGCACCACATCGCCGCCGACGCCTGGGCCCAGGAGCTCCTGCACCGCGAGTTCCGCCAGGCCCTCGCCGACCCCGACGGGCTCGGCCCCACCCCGCCCGGACCCGCCGACCTGGCCGCCGCCCAGCACGACCCCGCCGGACT
>LIQL01000838.1 GCA_001418405.1 Streptomyces diastatochromogenes
GCTGCGGAGCGGGCGAACCGTTCGGCGGTCGTGGCGTCGGCGCGGGGCCGCACCGTGGGCGGCGCGGCGTGGGAGGCGTCGGCGTGGGACGGCATGATCCAACTTTCCGAACTCCGGCGGGAGTTCCTGTCGGTCGGGACGGACCCGGGGCGGGATCAGGGGGTTGCCGGGGTGGCGGCGGCCAGGAAGTCGTCGAGGACGCCTCGGTAGTAGTCGGGGCCGAACCCCATGGCGGCGACCTCGGGGACGAGGGTGCGGAGCTTGGCGATGGAGATGGTGTGGTGGCCGCCGACGTCGACGTAGCTGCGGGTGGCGTGCAGCCCGGTGCGCTCCTCAAGGTGGTCGATGATGCGGTCGACGGGCACCGCGACGCCGGAGGCCACGTTGACGATCTGCCGGCTCGCGCCGCGGGTCAGCAGGTGGTCGACGATGGCGATGACGTCGTCGACGTCGATCAGGTCGCGGGTGGCGTCCTTGTGGACGGCCACGGAGCCCAGGTGGAGTTGGCGCAGCAGGGTGGGAAGGAGTTGGTGGGGCGGTTGTCCGGGGCCGACCAGATGGCCCAGGCGCAGCGCCAGGAAGTCGGTGCCCGAGGCGCGCAGGTAGCGCTCCATGGCGATCTTGTGGGCACCGTAGGGGGTGCACGGCGTGATGGTGAGGTCCTCGTGCCCGGGGCCGTCCGCGGTGCCGTACATCCCGGTGGACGCGGTGGAGAAGAACAGCAGGCGACGTGCGGTGGCCCGGCATTCCGCGGCGACTTCGCGCAGCAGGGCGGCCTCGCGGGCGAAGTCGGCGTCCGAGGTGTGACTGGCCCAGGAGACGCCGGCGGCCAGCACCACCGTGTCGGGGTGGCGCTCGGCCAGGGGTGTCAGGTGGCGGGCGAGGAACCCGTTTCCCACTATGTCCATCGGAACCTCTCGAAGGGGGCCCTCGGCCTGGGCCGGGGAGCGTGTCGTGCGGGGCTCGCGGCGCGTCGCGGCGTCACCCCGGGATGCGTGCTGGCCGCGCCGTCATGCGAGGTCCTGAGCCACCGGCGGGGCGGGCGGGAGGTGGTGCGG
>LIQL01000839.1 GCA_001418405.1 Streptomyces diastatochromogenes
TCCCCGGACACCCACCCGGTCACCGCCGCCCACCTCGACGCGATCGCCGCCTACGACCGCCGCTGCTTCCCCGCCGACCGGCGCGGCTTCGTCACCCGTTGGCTGACCGCACCGGGCCGGACCGCTGTGGTCCACCTCCGGGACGGCGAGGTCACCGGGTACGGCGTGCTCCGCCCCGCGCACAGCGGCCACCGCATCGGCCCGCTCTTCGCCGACACCCCGCAGGCCGCCGAAGCCCTCTTCGACGCCCTCACCGCCCACCTCGATCCGGCCGACGAGGTCACCCTCGACATCCCCGAACCCCACGCAGCAGCACGGACGTTGGCAACCACCCGCGGCCTGACGCCCCGCTCGCACACCGTCCGCATGTACACCGGCCCGGTCCCGTCCACGGACCCGTCCCGCACCTTCGGCGTCACCAGCCTCGAACTGGGCTGACCGGACGCCCCGCCGCGCCGACACACGCTGCCGCGCGCCTCGGAAGGGCCGAGCCCTCCCGAGGCGCGCGGCAGCACCGCGTCGGTGCCGTGCACCCGCCGACGACGGCCCCGGTACCGCCCTGGGCGCCGCACCGCCCGCGCGGTCACGCACCGTGCGGCACACCGGCGTTGGTGAGGACCTCGCCCGGCGGCAGGGCCACGCTCTGCGCGGCGGTCAGGCCGGAGGCCGCCAGGTGGGCGTCGACGATCCGCAGCCCGGTCGCGTACCCGGCGAAGTCCGGCAGACCCACCGGCTCGCACCCCATGAGCCGGGCGGTGGCGTCGCCGAAGACGTACGGCGGCAGGTTCGGCATCCCGGCCACGTCGATGGCGGCGGTGACCTTCTCGTACGCACGGTCCAGTGCGGCGCCGGTCAACCCCGTCGCCCACGGCCCCATGGCCTGCTCGCCGGCCAACTCCCGTACGAACGCCTCGGCCAGCCCCTCGGCGACGACCTGTTCCCCCACCGTGACGGTCCTCGGGTCCCAGACCACGTTGGCGTAGCGCACGTTGTGGTGCAGCTCGTGTGCGGCGGCGTGGTCGATCTTGGCCAGGCTCGTCTCGGTGGGCCACATCAGCAGGTGGATCGCGCCGGGGAAGCCCCCCAGCCCGAAGTAGCCGGCGCTACGGACCGTCAGGTGGTGGTCGTCGGGATCGCCGAGCACCACCACGACGTGCACCGTCTCGGCGTGCCTGATCCCGGGCACCGCACCGCTGATCCGCTCCCAGGCGGCGGTCAGCGACTCCTCGACCCGCTCCCAGACCTGCGCCTGCCGCATCCGGTGCAGGGCGGCCACGTACCGCGGGTCGTCGCGGTCCAGGCGGAAGCCGGCACCCTGTTGGTGGACCTGGGCCTGATCCACGTCGCCCAGTACGGCCATCGGGCCCCGCAGGGGGCTGAGCATCTCTCGCAGGGCGTCCGGCCGCTGGGCGACCGGGCGCCGCAGCAGGTCGAGCATCGCGGACGCGGTGTCGTGCACAACGATCTTCATGTCCCGGGACCGTAGGGCCTCCTGTTACCGGAGGGTCAAGCCGAGCGACGGCCCCGGGGGGTCCGTCGTCCCTCCGGCGCCACCCTCCAGCCGTCGCGTGGCCCGCGACCCTGCCGTCCGCTCGCGCGGAGCGCGGACGTCCGCGGTCACGGGCGTTCGGCGGCAGCGATCAAGAAGTTGGGCAGGTGGACGTAGCTCTCGATGCCCGGGGTGGTGTCCTGCGCTGCGCGCGCCGTGCGGGGGTCGAGGCCCGGTTCGGCGAGTTCGCGGAGGTGGCAGCCGAGGGCGGCGAGTTCGTTGAGGTAGGCCGAGAGCGGGCGGTGGAAGTCGTGGGCGTAGGTCTGGGGGATGGCGTACTCCTCCAGATAGCGGTCCACGCGATAGGCGCCGTGCTCGCGCCACGTGGTCAGGAGCTCTTCGAAGGCCGGGTGGTTGACGGAGAAGACGAACCGTCCGCCGGGCCGCAGCGCCTGCACGCAGGCCCGCATCGCCGGCTGCCAGTCAGGGACGGCCGCCAGCACCATGCTGCAGACGACGGCGTCGAACGGGCCGCCGAGATCCGGCAGTCGGGTGAGGTCGGCCTGGACGTAGGCGATGCCCTGCGCGAGGGCGCGTTCCTTCTCCTGGGCGTAGCCGAACATCGTGTCCGTGGGCTCGACGCCGGTCACGTGCGCCCCTCGGGCGGCGAGCATGCGGCTGAAGTAGCCGTGCCCGCACCCCGCGTCCAGGACGCGGAGTCCGCGCACGTCACCGAGCATGCGCAGGAGCACCGGGTTGATCAGGTGGCGCTTGGCGAAGTCGCCGTCGGGCTCCATCGCCTCCAACGCCCCACGGGGGATGTCGTTCCACTGTCGGATCGCCGCGTCGTTCGTCGGGTGAGTGGTCACCGGCCGGAGCGTAGTGCCGGCCGGGCCCCGGCCGCGGCGGCAAAAGCGGCCGTGTTGCCGGCCGGCCGAGCGCCCCGGCGGAGAACCGTGGCGGAGCAGTCAGCGCGGCGCGGCCTCGGTGGCGTAGCCCCGCCCCAAGGCCGGGCGGGCGAGCCGCCAACCGATCTCCACACCGGTGAACGGCAGGCCGTCGTCCACCACGTGCAGGCCCGCGAAGCCGACGAACTCGCCCGGGGCAATCGGTTTCCGCAGGGCGCTGTGCGCTGGCCGCGGTCCCGGTGCGGGCGGGAGCGTCAGGCAGTGGCGGTGGCAGTGGCGGTCGTCGTGTCGCCGGGGCATTGGGGAGGGGTGCGGGACGACCGCAGGCGGTCGTGGAGGGCCGCGAAGGCCGTGCAGGTGAGGGGGAGGGCCAGCGCTGCGGTGACGAGGATGCCGACGAGGACGGGGGCGAGGATGCCGGCGTAGTAGCCGGCGAAGAAGTTGCCCGTGGCCCCTTCGAGGAGGGACCGAACGAGGGGGCGCAGCGGCAGGGCGAGTTCCACCACCAGCCGGAGCACCCCGGCGGTCAGCGCGGCCAGCGGCAGCGCGAGGGCGAGGACGCGGGCCCCTCCGGCACGCGTCCACGTCAGCGACCAGGAGCGGCGCAGCGCCGCTCGGGGGGCGAGGCCCTCGGTCGCGGCGGCCGGGGCGAGGGCGAGCGCCAGGCGCAACACCACGGCGACGAGCACGGCCGCCGCCGGGGAGGCCGCGACGAGCGTGTAGGGCAACGAGCCGCGCTCCAGGGGCTCCGGGGTGTCGAGCTGGTAGCCGGTGAGGGCGTGCGACGCGGCGCCGACGAGCAGCGGCAGGGGCCACACGATCAGGCCGCGCAGCGCGTAGACGGCGAACACCCCGCGCAGCCGCGCGAATCCGCCGGTGCGCGGCCGGACCTCCTCCGCAGGTGTGTCGGTCCCTGCTGCGACGGCCCGGGAACACACGCCCTGCACGGCCGCGCTGCCGGTGCCGAGGAGGAGCAGGAAGAGCGGGAGCGCGCAGAGGGCGACCCGTACCAGGCCGGTGGGGTCGTGCAGGTAGGGGTCCTCAAGTTGGTGGTAACGGATCTGCTCGTTCCGCATGTGGGTGAAGACGGGCCAGGCGAGTGCGAACGTCGCGGACGTCAGCAGCAGCCCGGCCAGTCCGGACAGGCCGACGACGCGCACCGTCGCAGCCGTCAGGGTGCCCCGATGCCGCCGGAGGGCGGCGAACGCCGTGGCGGCGACGCCGCGTTGCGGGCGCACGTCCGTCGGCGGCGTGGCGCGGTCGTGTTGCGTGGTGCGCGTCATGGGGCGAGCCTTCTGTACGTTCCGGGGCCGTTCCCGGTGGAGACGCGGGGCGGACCGGGCGCGGTTCTCCGGACGCTGCCCGAGCCCGCGGGAGAGGTCGCAACCCACAGGGCCCCGCCCCAAGCGGCCGACGTGCAGGCTCAGTCGCACCGACCCGGTGTGACTGAGCGCTGTGGTCGGCCAGTTGAGCGCGCGGACGAGGTCTTGCCCACCCGTCGTCAGCAGCTACGGTCGGACGACCTCCACCCTGTTGAGGTTGATGGTGATCAATTCACCGTCGGCCACCTTGCTGACCCAGCCGTCGGTGAACTGCCATCCCAGCGTGGGACGGTTGTTGGCGTCGTACCGCACGATGCGGAAATTCCGCTTGGCATCCGGGCTGTTGTTGAGCGCGGCGTTGATCCAGTCGTCGAATCCGCCGCTGTGGTTCGCACCGCGCCGCACGGTGATGTCGTGATCGGACATGGCGACGACTTCGCTGAGGTGCTCGACCTGACCATTGACATCCAGCTCGGAACCCGGTTGGGACAGTGCCTCACTCTTGGGGGCCACCGCCCCGTGCGGCCCGGCGGTAGACGCGGCGGACGCACTGGTGGCGGTGCCGGCAACGGCACCGAGACCGAGCGGCACGGTAGCGACGGCACCGACCGAGCGCTCGGCGCGGCGACCGGCCGAGCGGCCAATTTTCACGTTCATGGAGAGCCTTTCTCGTCTCAGGCCGATGGCCTGGGCTTCGGGCATCCTCACCGCCCCCCTCCGGAGGGGAATCGGGCGCCATCGCGACCAGAAGGCGCGGCGATCTGCTCCCTGAAGAGGCCGACGCCCGTGCGGATGGTGATGGTTCCGCCCCTTTGTCATCCGGTGTGTCATCCGGTCCGCGGAACGAGTCGAGGGCGCCGGGCCGCAATGGCTCCCTCAGCCTCCCTCGCGACCACCCCGTCGATCCCGCGGCCGGGCTGGCTCCACCGATGTCTGGTGGGATCAGGCCAACCGGGCAGAGTTCCCCACGCTCAGCCGGCCAGGTGGAACACGCAGTGGCGCCCACTGCAACGCTCAGTCGCACCGGCCCGGCCCACATTCACTCGTGTGAGTGCTGCACCGGAAATCGAACACGTGATGCAATTTGAGGCATGACGCACTACGCATTCCCCGACGACCTCGTCCAGGCCCAGTCCGCCTGGTACGCCGCCTATCAACAACTCGCCGCAGAGGACAGTGCGGTGCGCGCGACGGTACTGCGCCGTCGACTGCAACGACTGTCGGTGCAGATCGCCACGCACCCCTACTGGGCCGACATCCCCGACCAGGCACCGGCTGCCCGGATCGCCTTGAAGGAGATGCGCTGGGCGGAGGAGCAGTCGTGAGCGCTGGGTGCGCGTCGCTCGGGATCGCGACCGAGCACGTTCGGCCCGGATGCGGGCTCGATGGCGGGGGAGTTGGGGCGACTCGGGTGGTTGGGCGCGACGGATGCCGCGGGCGTCGCGCAGGTGGGGGACGTCGGCGA
>LIQL01000084.1 GCA_001418405.1 Streptomyces diastatochromogenes
GCGCCGACTCCCCCCGCGTCGGTCTGGCCGAGGTCGGCCGGCAGGTCCCGTAGCAGCACGAGGAGTTCGTGTGCCGAGGGGCGCCCGTCGGGCTCCTTGGCCAGGCACGACTCGACGACCGTGCGCAAGGCAACCGGCACGTCCTCCAGCGACGGCTCCTCGTGCACCACCTGATACGCAGCCAGGTACGGGCTGTCCGCGTCGAAGGGCCCGTGGCCCGTGGCTGCGTACGCCAGCAGTGTCCCCAGCGAGAAGACATCGGACCGCGGCCCCACATCACGCGGCGCCTTCAACTGCTCCGGCGACATGAAGGGCGGCGTCCCGATGACCCGCCCCGTGATCGTCAGCGTCTGCTGGTTCACGGCCCGCGAAATGCCGAAGTCGATGACGCGTGGACCCTCGGGCGAGAGCACGACGTTCGAGGGCTTCAGGTCGCGGTGGACGACCTCCACCCGGTGGATGTCCCGCAGCGCCTCCGCCAGCCCGATGGCGAGCCTTCGCAGCTCCGCTCCGGTCACCGGGCCCTTCGTGGCGATGCGCCGGGCGAGGGTGTGCCCCTGGATATAGGTCGTCGCCATCCACGGCTGCTCGGCCTCGGTGGCCGCGTCGACCACGGCGGCGGTGAACGCGCCGCTCACCCGCCGCGCCGCCGCCACCTCCTGCCGGAAGCGGATGCGGAACTCGTCGTCCGCCGCGAGCTGAGGGTGGATCAGTTTGATCGCGACAGGTCGCCCCGAACTCGTACGGGCCAGGAAGACCGTGCCCATGCCACCCGAGCCGAGCCGTGCCTCAAGCGGATAACCGCCGATCTCGACTGGATCACCTGCGCGCAGCGACACTCTTCCCGACCTCCCGTCCCCCGTGCACCTCTGTCGCCACGGGCCCGCGTACCTCTCCTGCACACAAATTAGCCGCAGGGCAGTACAGCAGAGCACGGCGGGTGACGAACAGGGGCCCCAGGGCCGCTCCCGTGCCGCACCCGACGAAGCCCCGCCAAGAGGAGGGCGTCACCCTCGTCGGCGGCCTGTCCGTTCGGTCGGTGGGGGGAATTCGGTCGGGAGCCAGTGGGTGGAGGCTGCGGCTCGGGCGGTGAGGTGGGTGATGTAGGCGTTGCGGACGTCTGTTGTGGTGGTGAAGCCTGGTTCGTTGGTCAGCCAGGTGTCGGGGACGGTGGAGAGCACTTCGTGCAGGAGTTCGGTGGTGATGGGGGGGAATTCGGCGTTGGCTGTGGCCATTTCGGGTTGGTGGGGGCCGAGGGCGTGGTGGCGGAGGTCGTAAGGCTTGGTGGTCGTGTTGGTTGCGGTGTTCCAGCGGTGGTGGAAGACGAGGGCGGCGCCGTGGTCGATGAGCTGACCGCTGTTGGCAGGGTCGGTGTCGTCCTCGTGGTTCTCGCACCGCATGGCGGGTCCGCCGGTGTGGTGGAGCGCCTTCCACGCGGTGGCGCCGGCCGAGGAGTGAGGTGCCTGAAGCCCGCAGGGGGCAGCTGAGAGGGCGGACGCGGTCGGTCAGCTGCCCGCTGCCCGCTGCCCGCTGCCCGGTGAGGTGGGGGTCAGTGAGGTCGGCGTCGGTGAGCCAGTCCGCTGCGGTCAGCTGGTCGACCAGGTGCTTCACTTCGCCGGCATCGTCGGGGACCCAGGTGGCGAGAGCGCTCTCAGAGCCCCTGGTCGTTGGCGTGGTGACATCACCCATCACACCGGCGTCCGAGACGCCCTGTTGGTTCCGTGTTCTTCCATGCTCGATGTCCCGCACGAGCTGGTCGAGCGCGTCTCCTGGCTGACCTACGCCCGCTGGCCGGAGTTGAACTCGCCGTGGCGGAGGCTGGGTTGTTTCAAGCAAACCCTGCTGGTGCTGGCACATCTGCGAAAGAACGAGACGTATCGGCAGGTCGGAGCCGGCTTCGGCGTCTTGGAAGCGACCGCCTGGCGCTACGTCGACGAGACCCTCGCCCTCCTCGCTGCCTGGGCACCATGCCTACGCGAAGCCCTCGTCGAACTGGGTGAAGGGGGCTTCGTCATCGCCCGTGGAACCCTCGTTCCCGTCGACCGCATCGGCGCAGACGAGCCCTGTTGCAGCCAGAAGCCCAAGCGGTACGGGATGAACGTGCAGGTCGTCACCACGCCGGATGGCGCACCCCTGTGGTACTCACGTCTCACGCCAGGACGGACACGCGACCTGACCGCAACCCGAGCCCCACGCACCATCCGGCCTGACCCGGCAGATCCTTATCCTCGTCGACTGCGTCTATCAAGGCGCCGGCTCAACCGTCCGAACCCCCTACAAGAAGCACCGCGAACAACCCAAGCACTACCAGCAGTTCAATCGTGACCACGCCCGCCTCCGTGCCTCCGGCCAATGCGCCCTCACCCGACTCGAGCAGTGCCGGATCACCCGCCGAGCACGCTGCTCAACCAACCGATCGGCACCATCATCCAAGCCCTCCTGGCGCTCCTGGCCTGCGGAATTGGAGAATGAAAAGGGCTCATTGGGCTGTACGACAACGCGCCCATATTTCGCATGCTCGCGAGCGTTCAACAGGTTCAACATGCCGATCTTGGCCGGGGGGTTCCTCCGAATGTGGCCAAGGTATGCAGTAGAGGTCTACCCGGTCCAGATGCGGTCGCATCGGGCGCCTACCTGTTGCCTCGGCCGTTTCTGGAAGCCTGAACTGCTGCCAGGAAGTGCCTGTTGTGAAGATCATCACTACGCCGCCCGGCGTACCTATCCCGAAAGGGTTTGGTTCCCTGGCTGGACGCCCTCGACGAAGAGATCCGCGGCCGCCTCATTGAGAAGGCTTCTGGTCGAGCTGTTCCCATGACTCCCCGCAGCGAGAACGAGTTCGCCAGGTTTGCGTGCGGGGGTGGTAGGTGGCACTGACGACATGCCGGTCGTCGGCGGTGAGATAGATCTTGAGCTAGTGGAGGGACAACTCCCATGAGCGATTCAGGATACGCAGAGTCCACGGGTGCCACGGCAGATGCCCGGCATCCAGCGGAGCCCTGGCGGGTCAAGAGCATCGAGTTCATCCGACTCACAAGTGTCGAGGAGCGCAGAGCGGCTCTGTCGGCAGCCGGCTACAACGTGGGCCTGCTGCCGGCGGAGCTGGTGTACATCGACCTTTACACCGACTCGGGTACCAGTGCGATGTCGGACCGGCAGTGGGCTGCCGTGATGCTTGGCGACGAGTCATATGCGGGCTCTCGGAGCTATTACCGCTTCGAGGCAGCGGTGCGTGGTCACTACGGCTATGAGCACGTGATACCTGCCCACCAGGGGCGGGCGGCGGAGAACTTGCTGTCGCGCTGCCTTATTCGACCAGGTCATCACATTCCGGGAAACATGTACTTCACCACCACGCGCCAGCACCAGGAGCTCAACGGGGGGACTTTCCACGACGTCATCATCGACGAGGCCCACGACCCGGACGTGGACTTGCCGTTCAAAGGGAATGTCGATCTCGTCAAGCTGGAACGGCTCATCGACAAGGTGGGGGCCGAACAGGTCCCGTACGTTTCCCTGGCTGCGACGGTGAACATGGCCGGAGGTCAGCCCATCAGTATGGCCAACCTCGCGGAGGTCCGCGAACTCACCCGCCGCTACCGGATCCCGGTCATGCTCGACGCGGCGAGGGCAGTGGAGAACGCCTGGTTCATCAAGCAGCGTGAGCCGGGCTGGAGCGGACGCTCGGTGGCCGACATCCTGCGGGAGATGTGCGCGCTGACCGACGGCGCCACGATGTCGGCGAAGAAAGACAGCTTCGCCAATATCGGTGGCTGGCTTGCTGTGCGCGATCCAGCACTCGCGGAGCAGGCACGCAACCTCGTCGTCGTCTACGAGGGACTGCACACCTACGGCGGGATGGCCGGCCGTGACCTGGAAGCGACGGCGCAAGGCATTGAGGAGTCCGTACAGGAGGACAGCATCCGCACCCGCGTCCAGCAAGTGGCGTACCTAGCTGACCGGATCGCTGCGGCGGGTGTGCCGATCGTTCGCCCGGTGGGTGGGCACGCCGTGTTCCTCAACGCATCCGCATTCCTGCCGGGCGTACCCCACGAGCAGTTTCCCGCACAGACGTTGACCTGCGCGCTCTACCTCGACGCCGGGATCAGGTCCACTGAGCGGGGAGCCGTGTCGGCAGGGCGCGACCCGGTGTCGGGCGCGAACCGGTATCCGCGCCTCGAACTGGTCCGGCTCACCATCCCGCGTCGCACCTACACGCAGAGCCACATGGATGTGGTGGCCGACAGCGTCATCGGGCTGTACGAGCAGCGAGAGGCGCTGCGTTCGGGCGTGGAGTTCGCCTACGAACCTGAAACGCTGCGCTTCTTCCAATCCCGGTTCCGGCCGCTGTCGGGCGAACCGCTCTTCGGGTAAGTCGCGAAGTACCCCGCAGACCCCATCAGGGGCGAGTGAGGAAACTCGCCCTCCTCTCCCACCAGGAGCTTGCCATGAAGCAACCGCACCAAGACGCCGCACCACTGTTGCCCACCCCTCTCATGCAGCTCGCCACAGGATTCTGGAGTTTCAAAACCTATGCGGGCGCCATCGATGTCGGCCTGTTCAATCTGCTGGCCGGAGGGCGCGAGATGACGATGGAAGAGGTGTCGGGCGAGCTGGGAATAGCCGACCGCCCTGCCGACCTGCTCCTGGCCGGCTGCGCATCGTTGGGCCTGTTGGACAAGTCCGGTTCCCGGTACCGGAATTCGGAACTTTCGGAGGAGTACCTGGTCGAGGGGCGGCCTTACTACTTCGGCGGGTTCGTCCGCTACCTGGACCGCCGGGAGTACCCGGCCTGGCAGTCCATCGTCCAGGCTCTTCGGACAAACCGTCCCCTCACCTGGACCCCGGGCACGCAGGAGTCGCTCTTCGACACCGAGGACTCGGAGACGCTGCAGCTGTTCTGGGACTGCATGTATTCCATCTCCACCTTCACGGCGCGTGCGCTCGCCACGGCCTATGACTTCACCCGGCACACTCGGCTGTTGGACGTGGGTGGCGGCGCCGGCGCCTTCCCCATCGAACTGTGCCGTCTCTTCGGCAACTTGAGCGCGACGGTCTTCGAACTGCCACACGTGTGTGACCTGGCGCGCCAGAAGATCACCGACGCCAAACTGAACGAGACCGTCGATACGGTCGTCGGCGACTTCATCCGCGATCCTGAACTGCCCCGCGGCTACGACACCATCATCCTGAGCATGATTCTTCACGACTGGGATGAACAGAACGGCCGAGCGCTGCTGCGCAAGTGCCGGACCGCTCTCCCCCCGGACGGCGCCGTGCTGATCTGCGAACTCCTGCTGAACGACGAGCGTACTGGCCCGCCGGCTGCGGCCTTGATGGGGATGAACATGCTGGTGGAGACCGAGGGTGGCAAGAACTACTCGGCTGCGGAGTACCACGACTGGCTGCTGGAGGCAGGCTTCGCTCGCGTGGAGGTCCTGCCCCTCAACGCCGCAGGCGCCAACGGTGTGGTCGTCGGCCACGTCAGCTGACCACGCCCGCGTGCCCCGAGTGTTTCCCGAAACGGCAGCGTCCCCAAGCCGCGAACCAACTCACCTGCGAGGACCCCATGCGCCTGCGTGAGCGCCCTGCCGGATACGACCGTGCCAGGCATGGAGTTCACCTGCTCAGAACTCCCGAAGTCATCGCCGATCCGTCCGTCTACATCGATGCCATTGCCGAGCTCGGTCCGCTGTTTTTCGACGAGGTCGGGGGCATGTGGGTGTGCTCCGGCTACGCCGAGGCGGTTGAGATCCTGCGCGACCACCGAACATTCTCCTCCGTGCGCGAGCACGACCAGGATGCGTTTCAGGAGCTGGGCCTGCACGCCTCCGCCAGTCTGAGCACCATGGTGCACGAGCAGATGCTCTTCATGGATCCGCCACAGCACAAGGCCATTCGGTCAGCCTTGGCCGAACAGTTCACCGGCACTCGCGTGCGGAGCCGCGAGAACGACCTGCGGCACATCGCCGCCCGCGCCCTTGAGGAGCTGCCTCGCGCAGGTGTCCTCGATCTGGTGGCGGACTTCGCAGCGAAGCTCCCCAGCGCGCTGGTGGCCCAGTTGTTGGGCATGCCGGGAAGGGAAGCAGAACTCACCCGGTGGGCCGAAGCCTACGAGCGGCTGCTGGGCAGCCTGTCTGCGCTACCGGCTGCCCCGGACCGAGAGGTGGACGCGGTCCTGACGGACGCCCTCTCAGTGCTGCAGAACGAAGCGAGAAGCCGACTGCACGCGCCCGGCGACGACGTGATCAGCTCACTGACCGCCCCACTGGTGGACCGCTCGCCAACTGGCGAAGAGCTGTTTGCTGTTGCGGCAAACTGCATCGTCCTTGTGGGCGGCGGCTACCAGACCCTGACCCACCTTGTCACCTCGGCCCTGCTGGCCCTGCATGATGATCCGGGCCTGGAGAAGCAGCTGCGCGAGTTGCCCGAGCTCATCCCACCCGCCGTCGCGGAGTTCATGCGGATCAACGGGTCAAGCCAGTACGTCGCGCGCAAAGCCACGACCGACGTGAAAATCCAGGGAACGCTGATCACAGGAGGCGAGAGTGTCCTGGTCCACCTGGCCGCCGCCAACCTCGACCCCCGGACCTTCATCGCGCCCCGTGCCCTGGACCTGACCCGGCACGGACCCAAGCACCTCGGCTTCGGCAGCGGACGCCACACCTGCCCCGGCGCAGGCTATGCCGAACGTCTCGCCGGATTCGCAATTGAAGGCTTTCTGGCCAAATACCCCTCCTACGCACCGGAATCGGAGCCGCGAGCGTTCTCCTGGGGCCTGCATGGGAACACTCGCTGCCTTGAACACGCACGCGTCCGTGTCGATGCCGAAGTCATACCGGCAGCCACCGTCGACATACCAGCGGCTGAAACCCACGACAGCACCGGTGGCAACGGCCTCAGTCTTCCTCCGGCAACCTCCACAGCGGCAGCCTGCTGGCACGAGGTGTTCGAACGGCAAGCCCTGCTGACACCCGATGCACCAGCGGTACAGGGGCCGGACGACCTGATCAGCTACCGCGAACTCGACCACTGGGCCAACGCCCTGGCCCATCGGCTGCGACACCAAGGGGCCCAGCCGGGCGCGTTGGTTGGCATCGTCATGGAACGTTCCGTGGAGTTCGTCCTCACTGTGCTGGCGGTCGCAAAGACTGGCGCTGCGTTCCTGCTGGCGGACGTCTCTTGCCCCCGTGAGCGCCTGCGGACCATGCTCGTCGAGGCCGAGGCACGCCTTGTTGTGACCGACGGCAGTCTCCCCTCCTCAGCGTTCCCCGTCCAGATAGTCGGCGTAGGTGCGAAAGACTTCCGTCCGGACGCCCCGCTCACCGGAGTCTCGCCCGGCGATACCGCCTACGTCGTCTTCACCAGCGGCAGTACCGGTGCCCCGAAGGCCATCGCGATCAGCCACGAGGCCACGGTCAATCTCCACCTGGCGCAGCACCAGATCTTCGGCCTCGAACCCCGCGACCGGGTCCTGCAGTTCCTCTCACCGAACTTCGATGGCTGTATCGCCGACCTCACCCTTGCTCTCCTGTCAGGCGCCTCCTTGATTGTCGCGCCGTCCAACCAGCTCACCGTCGGCCCCCCATTGGTCCGGCTGCTCGCTTCGCAGCGGGTCACCACCGCAATCCTCACCCCGTCCGTCTGGATGACCCTTCCGGACCAGCCGCTGCCCGAACTGCGCATCGCCGCTGCCGCGGGCGAGCGGCTGCCAGCAGCATGGGCGCGCCGGTGGGCCGCACCGGGGCGGCGCCTCCTCAACCTTTACGGTCCAGCCGAGACCGCCGTCCTGGCAACCTGGCATGAATGCTCCCCGAGCGAGGACCCCCCGCCCATCGGCCGACCGGTAGCCAACAAACGCGCCTATCTCCTCGACCACCACCTACGCAACGTCCCGCCTGGGCAGCGGGGGGAACTCTGGCTCGGAGGTCTCGGTGTCGGAAGGTACCTGAACCAGCCGGACCTCATGGAAGAGCGCTTCATCCGCAACCCCCACACCACAACCGATCCGGCAAGCCTGCTCTACCGCACCGGTGACATCTGCCGCCAACGCCCAGACGGCACACTCGAATACATCGGCCGTCGCGACCGCCAAGTCAAGATCCGTGGCCAACGCGTCGAACTCGACGAGGTCGAGCGTGTCCTGGAGTCCGCCCCCGGCGTCACCGCCTGCGCTGTACATGAACAAGACGGCCGCATCGAAGCCCTGGCCGTCCCAGCAGGTCCCCAGCTCGACGAGACGGCAATCCGCACTTACCTGGCCTCCCGCCTGCACAGCGCCATGCTGCCCTCCGTGTTCACCACCGTCACCGAACTCCCGCGCACCGTGAACGGCAAAGCCGACCACCGACACGAGCCCCCCGACGAGCCCACTGTCCAGTCCTCTCGCCCCTCTGGGCCCGCACTCCCACCCGACGACCACGAAAGGCGTCTCTCCCGCATCACCTGGGAGGTCGCCCAGAACTTCGCTCAGGTCCTCAACCTCCCGTTACGCCAGGTCCAAGCAGACTCCGACTTCTTCACCGCGGGCGGCGACTCCATCACCATGGCAGCCTTCCTCGCCCGTCTGGAATCACTGGCAGGCGCACCCGTGGACACTGCTGCTCTGATCACCGCCCCCACACCGGAGCAGATCACCACCCTTCTCCTCAACGCCGGGGCACCGAAATGATCCGCCCAGTACTACGCACGAGAAAAGGAACACGACCCGAGACGGCTCTGTTCGTCCACGGGACGATGGACCACAGCGCGACCTTCCAGCGAGTCGCAGCGCACCTGCCCCGATGGACCGTCGCCGGGTACGACCGGCGCGGATGGGGCACCTCCCGCGCCCTCGCAGACTCGCAAACCAAGCTGGCCGACCATGTCACCGATCTCATTTCTGCGGCCTCCAGACTGCCGAGGCCCGTCGTGGCAGGACACAGCTACGGCGCACTCGTGGCACTCACCGCAGCAGCCCAACAACCCCAATTCGCAAGGGCAGTCGTGCTCTTCGAGCCGCCCGTCTGCTGGCTGCCTTGGTGGCCCGACACCGCCCCGTGGGAGCAACTGGTCGAAGACGCATCAGCTCAGGGCCCCGCCGCCGCAGCCAGAGCCCTCCAAGAGGCCGTCGTCGGCCACCCCACCCCAGGACATACGGACGAGGAACTAGAAGCGGCCGGCACAGCCCTGATCCAGGAGATGACCGACCCCACGCTCAACACCCCCACCTTCGATCCGACGACGGTAACGACACCTGTGATCACGGCGTCGGGAAGTCGGTCACTGACACATCACCGGCAGACCGCGCGACATCTTGCGAACCTGATCCCCACCGGCCACCACACATCCATCGACGGTGCTGGTCACATCGCGCACGTCACCCATCCACAGGACCTCGCCGCGCTCGTAGAACAGGCAGCCGCCCTGAACGGGGGCTGACACATGCCCAGGCCGTCGGCGACACGGACTGCGGCAGGCCAGACACATCACAACGACAGGGAGGACAGCCATGCTGCCGGGCAACTTGGAGAAGGTCATGTTCGGCGTAATCTCAACGCCAGTCCTGTACTTGGCCGTTCGCCACCAGGTTTTCACCCACCTGGTGGCGAACGGACCTGCCGTAGCAGCCGACATCGCGAAGGACCTCCGCATCGACCCGGAAACCACCGAACGGATGCTGCTGGTCCTGACCGCATTCGAGATCATCCAACGCACACCCGGGGGCCAGTACAGCCTTCCGGAAGAAATCCGGCCCTTCGTTGACCCGGACAGCGACCGCTACATCGGAGGGTTCATTGCCCACCTCGTCCAAGAAACGGCGGGCAGGGTGGCCCTCCTGGACTCCTACCTCCGGCACGGCAAGGACGCGGTGGACGGATCCGACCTTCAGCCGTTCACCTCTCTGTACCGAGATGACCACGCCACTGGCCGTTTCCTGAAGGCCATGTGGGACCTCAGCTTCGCCCCATCCAAAGAACTGGCTGTCCTCGCCGGACTGGCCACCACCACCCACTTGATCGACGTGGGGGGTGCCAACGGGCCGTTCGCAGTCGCCGCGCTCCAGCACTCGCCCAGGCTCCGGGCAACCGTGTTCGACCTTCCTGAAGTCGAACCGCATCTCAAGGAGACCCGCGCCGCCCATGGGCTCGGTGACCGACTCACCTTCCTCCCAGGCAACTTCTTCACCGACGAACTACCCGAAGGCGACTGCATCGCCTTCGGATACATCCTCTCGGACTGGCCCGATGACGCTTGCGTCCAGCTCCTGAGCAAGGCACACCGGGCGTGCCACGACCACGGGCGGGTACTCATAATGGACAGGCTCTTCGACGAATCCAGGCAAGGCCCCCTCGCAACCTCGGCAATGAACCTGACCATGCATCTGGAGACTCAAGGGCGCCACCGCACGGCAGACGAATACATCGCACTCCTCACAGAGGCGGGATTCAGGCAAGCTGAGCTACACAGGTCTAACAGTGACAAGCATCTGATCGTCGGCCACAAGTGAGTTGGCCCGAGTTTCGTGGAGTCCGTGATCGTGTGATCAAGCGGTCTTGGGTCGCCCGAGACGCCGTGCATCGGCTGGTCCCCACCGTCAACAGCCCAACGACTCAGGTCGAATGAGTGGCAACGCGCATGAGGTCGAGATCGTCCTGCCGCTCCTGACTGGCGCATCCAGACCCCCACCAAGGACGACGTTGCTGGGCAAGCCAGCCGGTGACCGCGCACGTCTCGCTCTCGGTGATCCCGGACCCGGCCGCCCGCGTCGGCGGTGATGAGCAGTCGCGTCGCCTGCGGGTAGTCGGCCCGGCTCTGGCCGGACCACCAGCGGCGGATCGATTCCACTGCGAACGCGGCGGTGTCGTGATAGGTCATGCTGGTGAAGGGCGGCGATCCGGTAGCCCAGGTGGCCCGGCAGGGGGGAGCCGAGCCTCCCGGCAGTCGGTGTATGCCTGGATCGCGCGGTACGACGAGGGCGGGCTGGAAGCCCTGGCCGATCGCTCCCGTCGCCCACTCAACTCACCGACCCAGGTCGCCGGCGAAGTCGAGGCGAAGATCTGGAGCCACGGGAGAGGTGGTCCGGAGTCCACGCCGTTCGGGCTGGTGACGGTCCGCCCACGTACGCAGCGGCGGCCACCGCTTCGAGAACTTCACCGTCGCCCCCGCGGTACGCGTGCTGGTGGACCTGTCGCCCGTGGACGCGGTCGGCGACGACGCCGACCGGCGCGCGTTCGCGGTGCAGCCGGGGCCACCCTTGGACACTTCCATCGGACGCTGTTCAAGGGCTGAGGTGGCACGATCCCGGCGTGCGGGTGTCCGGAGGTGGGCCTTCGTCGGAGGCGGGCACAACCCGGCAGTGCGTCCTCAAGCTGCATCAGTTCCTCCGTACTCAGCGGCTGCTGCTCGGTGGCCCCATCCGGACTGGCAGGTCCAGAACTGCTGATCGCTCTGAAACTTCAGCCGCTGCATTGCATCTCCCTCTCAAGGAGGGCCTGGAAGGTGCGCGGGGGCCGACCGGTGAGGCGCTGGACGGTGTCGGTGATGCGGTCCTCCGCCCCTCCGGCGATGGCACGGTCCATGCCGGCCAGCATCGCGGCGAACTCCACCGGCACCTGCGTCGTGAGGCGATCGCGCATCTGCTCGTAGGAAAGGCGGCGGTGGATCACGGCCCGACCGGTGACCTCGGTGATGATCGCGGCGATGTCGTCGTGGCTGAGTGCCTCGGGTCCGGTGAGGACGAGATCGGCATTGGGGGACTGGCCGTCGGTCAGGGCGCGGACGGCCACGGCCGCGATGTCCTCGGCGTCGACGAAGCCGACGCGGCCGCTTTCGGCGGCGGTCCAGATGATGCCCTCGTCGCGGATGCTACGGGCGTGCGCGTGCGTGCCGGTGAAGTTCTGCATGAACCACGAGGGCCGCAGTACCGCCCACTGTTCGAAGAGGCCGGGCAGGGCCTGGTGCACCGTTCCCACCGCCGGGCCGCCTTCGGGGATGGCCGAGGAACTCAGCAACACCGCGCGGTGGACGCCGGCGGTGCGGGCCTGATGGAGGAACGGCAGCATGGTCGCCGCGGGGTCGGAGTCGCCCACGGGCGGTATGAGGTAGACGCGGTCGACGCCGTCGAGGGCGGCCACGTGGGTGGCGGGGTCGTACCAGTCGAAGGGGACCGGCTCCGTGCCGGCGACCGGGGTTTCCCGGCGACTGGCGGCTTTGACGCGGTGACCCGCGGCCGTCAGCTGTGCGACGGTGCGGCTTCCGGTATTGCCGGTGGCGCCGATGACCAGCGTGGTGCCGGTAGTGGTCATCGGTTGCTCCCGGTGAAGTCGGCGCCGGGCTCTTGGACGGCGAGAGGGTTCCAGTAGTCGCGGTAGGAGGTGATGTGTCCGTCTCGAACGGTCACGACGGCGATGTAGGTCATGTCGAAGGGAGCGTCGCGCTCCACCAAGCGGCCGACGCCGCGCATCTCGACCACGATGGTCTGTGGATCGGTGGTCTGGTGGATCCGCAGGTCGGGGAAGTCGTGCAGGTCGATGTGGTCGGGGTAGTGGCGCATGTAGGCGGCGATGGCCTCCTTGCCCTCCAGACGCCGGGGCCAGCCATCAGGGGCGAAGGGGAACTCCATGAGGCCGTCCTCGGCCCACAGGGCGACCCACGCGGGAATGTCCTTGTCGAGCAGCAGTCGCAGGCTGTGGCGGTACAGATCCGCCGGGGAGGTCGGTGCGGACATGGGTATCCTCCAGAACATAGAATCCGGACCCTTGGTCCGCTTCAACGATATGGACCACGGGTCCGTTTTGCAACTGGAAGGAGCGGCATGCCCGAACGCCAGTCGTCTCGCAAGGACGCCATCCGCAACCGGGAGGCCGTCCTCGCGGCCGCCGACACCCTCTTCACCCGCCGCGAAAGTCCCGAGGACGTCACCATGGCCGACGTCGCGGCTGCGGCAGGCGTCGGCAAGGGCACGCTCTTCCGGGCCTTCGGTGATCGCGCCGGGCTGCTCCGCGCGCTGTACGAGGCACGGCTCGAACCGATCAGGCACGCAATCGAGACCGGCCCGCCACCCCTGGGGCCCGCGACCCCACCGCACGATCGCGTACCCGCCCTGCTCGACGCCATCCTGTGCTTCAAACTCGACAACCGGCGCCTCGCGCTGGCCCTGGAGGAAGGCGGGGGCAGCAGCCCATACCGGGCGGAGCACTACGAGCGGTGGCACAGCCTGCTCCGGGCCGTACTGGAGCAGATCCCCGGCCTTGCCGACAGCGGCTTCACCGCCCATGTCCTGCTCGCCGCCACACGAGCCGACCTCGTCGAGCACCTGGCTGGAGAAGAGCGCATTCCGCGGGAACGAATGCGGCCACAATTGGCGAACTTCGTCACCAGAGTCCTGGCCGCCGACCCACTACAGGGGTTCACCACCGAGGAGTGATTAAGGATCGGGCAAATCCTTGATCGGCGGGGCCTCTCGCAAACGACATAGAGCTGCACCCCTGCCCCGCTGTGATGCTCAGCCCGGCTCGTCCTGCCGCTCCCGTGGCGGCGCGGCCGCCGGCGCGCATCACACGGGTCGATTCACGAAAGTGGCCTTCGGCGCTGGTGGGCTCGCGTAATCAACTACGAGCACCGTGTCAACGCACTTCCGGCTGGCAGCCTGTTTTGAGCGGACTGAGCACCACACCCGCCAAGATCAAGTACTGGCGGCTTGTGGGGCTTACCTCGCTACCCCTACATCCGACACGTGCCCCCGTTCACGGGCTTTCGGGAAGACCCTCCCGAGCCGTCTTCCTGACGACCTTCCGTCCCGGCCGCACCGCTGGTCCTCCGCACCCCGGCCGCACACCGCCTGCCGACCAGCCACCGGATCACCGAACTCGTCTTCGACCATGCGGTCATCCCGTTCGACGCGGTGCCCTGTACAGGTCGTCGAGGCGGAGTGGCGCGGGTTCGGGCAGGGGTGTGTCGTCCGTCGGCCGACAGGACTGGAGGAAGTAGGCGAGCAGGCGACGGGACGCAGCCATGGAGGCCGCCGGGCAGTCTTGCAGGACGCCGTTGTTGGCCAGGAGGAGCAGCGTGATGTCGCTGCTGTCGAAGTCCTTGCGCAACTGTCCGGTGTCCTTCGCGCGCTGTACCAGCCGGGCGAGGGATGCCTCGGCGCGGGCACGTTCACGCCGGACGTCGGGCGCGTCGGGGAATTCGGTGAGGAACGCGGCGCTGAAGCCGCGGTCCTCGGCCTGCATCCGGCAAACCTTGGTGAGGGCGGTGCGAAGTCCGCGCCAGGGATCGTCGTCCTTGAGGGCCTCGTCGACGGCCGCAACGCACTGGCCGAGTTGTTCGGAGAACGCGGCCGCGATCAGCAAGTCGCGTGTCGGGAAGTGCCGGTAGAGGGTGGCGGCACCCACACCGGCTCGGCGGGCGATTGCGCTGGCGGGCACGTCGGTGCCGTCGAGGGCGTACGCGTCGCGAGCGGCCTGGAGGAGCCGAGCGCGGTTGTTCCGGGCGTCGGCTCGCTGCCCCGGGGCGGGGGTGCCGGCGGGGGAGGTGGATGGCTTCCGAGACAGTCGGTCAGGCATGTCTCCCACTTAAACACAAACGGAAGAGGTCGACCGTTTAGCGGGTTAGCGTGACGTGATGCTGCGGGTTCCCGCAGCCGGCTCCCCTGCCGCGGAAGTGAGCGGCTGTGGGTTCTCCTGTCGAACGTGCCGTGTGTATGGAGGCTTTCCGTGTTTGCTGTGCAGTACCACCGCTATGGCGGTTCCGAGGTTCTCGCCGTCGAAGAGGTCGAGGAGCCGCACGCCGGGCCCGGTCAAGTCCGCATCGCCGTGCGTGCCACCGGCGTCACCCCGGCCGACTGGTACCTGCGGTCAGGGATGTTGCAGGACTTCGTCTCCCTGGGCTTGCCCCATATACCAGGCATGGATGCCGCGGGCATCGTCGACGAGGTGGGGGAGGGGGTGACCGGCACCGCCGTGGGAGATGCGGTCTTCGGGCTCGTTCCCTTCGTGGACCAGGGCGGCGCCGCGGCCGAGTACGCCGTGCTGGAGGCGTGGGCGCCCAAGCCTCGGTCGTGGTCCTTCGAGGAAGCGGGTGGTGCCGCGGGCAATATCGACACGGCCACGCGTGTACTGGAAGCCTTGGACGCCGTCGAGGGCATGACCTTGTTGATCGAGGGTGCCGCCGGCGGTGTCGGCACCATCACCGCGCAACTCGCCCGGGCCCGCGGCCTCACCGTGATCGGCACCGCCAGCGAGGGCAATCACGGTTTTCTCCAGGGGCTCGGCGTCGTATCGGTCACCTACGGGCCGGGCCTGGCCGATCGCCTTGCTGCACTGGCTCCGCGCGGTGTCGACGTGGTTCTGGACGCGGCAGGCAAGGGCTCCCTCGCCGAACTGGTGGCCATCGTCGGCGACCCGCACCGCGTGGTGACCATCGCGGACTTCGACGCCGCTCGGCACGGAGTGCGGTTCTCCCGCTCCGAGGAAGGAGCGTCACCGGGCTGGGCAGGACTGCCGTTGGCGGCGGACCTGGCCGATCAGGGCCGCCTCACCGTCCCCCTGCACGCCGCGTTCCCGCTGAAGGAGACCGCCGCGGCCCATGACGTCAGCGCCGCCGGCCACGCACGCGGAAAGATCATCATCACCGTACCCTGAGTGATCGCCTTTGAACTGCCCCGCCCATCTACGCTGTTGGGGTGGGCGGCGGCAAGATCGCGCGACGGCGGGTACGTGGGCCGGATCGATTGTGTCCGGCCTGCGGCGCTGTGCTGCCACCGGGCTCGAAGCCGGAGCGGGCGTACTGACCGGCGGCGCTGCAAGCAAGCCGAGCAGCCGCCGGTCAGCCCTCCTCGACCGCTGACCGGCAACATCAACTGAGACATGTAGCGCGGAGCGCAGTTACTGAGATTCCGGGCGTGATGTTGCGCCGAGATCAGCGCGAGTTCGCGGAAACCGAAGCTGGCCGTGTTCGGCCATCGGCTGGTGCGGTGGTCGAGCCAGTCCAGGGCAGCATGGCGGGCGAGGTCGTCGAGCGGGCGGACGTGACCGCCGACGGTGATGCGCCGGTTGCCCACGTCGACGTCGTCCAACTGCATGGTGCGGATCATTTTCGGCCGTGCTGCGTGAACGGCAGCAGGGGCGACGATGAGTCGGACGTCCGGGGTGCTGGCTGCGGTGATTGCCTCGTCGATGTCCGCCTGACGAGGGCTTGGAGGACGCCACCGGTCTGCCGGGGGACACGAATGCAGAGCGTGGGCTCGCGGAAGATCTGGCCGTTCTCCTTCGCATGCCGGAACAGTGACCGCAGGGCAACGATCCGGCTCGCGTCTACGGTATCCCGTCTCCTGGGCAGCGGTGTCCAGCCTCCGCAGCCCCAGCGTTCTCCGTCGTTCTTGCGGTGGCGGGGGAAGAATCCTTGGAGGTCATCTCCGCCTCCTACGCATCGGGTCGCGCGTGCTCTACCGCGACGCTGTCGACGCTACGGCGATAAGGCGAAGGCAACAAGGAATTCCATGAGTGTGGGCCTGCCTCTTCGCGTGCTGGTCGCTGCGTGGGGTGAGGGTGTGATCAATGCGGCGTGTTTGTGCGAGCGGATCGCAAGTGCGCCGCCTATCAGGAGGTGCGCCGCGCCAATGCCTGCGCGGTCACTACCGAGGGCGGTCGTGGTGCGGCCGGCGGCCGATTGGATCTGCTGGCCGTTCGACGCCGCGCGGCGTCTTGGCTCTCGGCCGTTCGTCAACCGATTGCTCACGACCTGCGGAGCCGAAATCGCCACGCTCATTGTGGGGTGCTTCCGGACAGCGCTGGTCAGGGTCCTGCGAGATTGGCGAGGGTAGTCCTTACATCGTCGACGTCTGTGTATGCGTGATCGGGCAGACTACGCAGGACCCCGACCAGCAGATCATCTGCACCGGTGCCCTCGGCATACTGTGCAAGGGCATGCGGACGAGCAGGCCACTGATCAAAGCGGGAAAGTGTCGTGACGATTTCCGCGGTCTCTATGTGCATTTCTGCGGCCTCCAGCAAGAGAATCCGCCGTTGTCTTCTGTCGATCTGCATTCCTCTGCGAGGCCGGTGGGGGTGGGCGTGGAGGCTCGGTCTGCGGATTTCACCGGTCCGGTGGAACCTCGAAATCCCGGTGGCAGTGGCTGCCCTGGTCGTCCGTCGGAAATTCGAGAGCTGTGTGTCCTGAAGCGCGCGAACAGAAACTCCGGGAGCCGTTCGCCACGACTGGCCGGGTAGAGCCTGATTTACGTCACGGGCCGCAGGCCCAGCAGGAGAGTGGGGCGGAGAACTGGCACTGCGGCTCCATCTGCTGGCGTGGGACTCCGAAGGGGAAACCTGGAACGCGCAACATCCACACTCCGCCGCGGCACGGAAGGCGGCGAGGTCGGTTACCTTGGGTGTTGAATATGCTCCTCAGTGTCGCAATTTATCCTTCCCCTTCTCCAGTACGTGCCGTACTTTCCCTTTCGCCTTCTCTGCCCTCCCCTTCCTCTCTAGGCTTTTGTTGCTCAGGGCTTTCCCGGTAGTCTCCTTCGTCTTTCCCGTGATTATTTCGCCGGCACTCTTTACCTTCTTCCTCATGCCCATTACGCACCCCTTTTGGGACGTTCGGATGATGGTAGGGGGCTCCGATAGGGGCGAGGTCCAGATTGGGATCTTGCGTCAAAGGGCGCATCTCGCGCAGAGTTCAAGCATACGCTCGTGATGATTCGCAAGGATTGATCTCAGGCGCTCTTCTCGCCCTTCGGCGAGATCTCTCGCGGCAACTGTGACGGGGCTTGGCGTGTCATACGAACTTGATCAGGTCTCGTGACGTCGCGTCGGTGTTGATGGTGACCTGGCGCGGTTCTCTCTGCGCCCCGGCGTCGTTCGGTGGTACGACGTCTTGGGCGCTGCGGGCAGCAGATGGAAGGCTCGGTCCGCCCCGTCACAGGGAGCGATGTCGTCGAAGGGGTTGCCGGTCCGGCAGGACGGTGAACGGGCCGACCGCAGCGCGACGTTGGGCTGAAGACCGCCAGGTGACTCGGCCGACGGGTGATTCTGATCGGATGCGGCCGGTCTCGGCATGCCGCTCGGAGTAGATCGCACCCTGGCTTGGCTCGTCCCTGGTTCGGGCGGTCAGTCGGCCGGGGTGGTGGGGGCTGGCACGGGCCGCTCGGTTGCCGGGGAGGCAGCGGTCGCGGTGCGTCGGAACTCGCTCGGGTTCGTGCCTCGGACGCGCTTGAACGCCGCGCTGAACCCGAACGGGTCGGAGTAGCCCACGGCGCGGGCGATGTCCGCGATGGTCGCGGACTGCTGCTCGACCAGGAGGTCTGCCGCGAGTGTCATGCGCCAGCGGGTGAGGTAGGTCAGTGGCGGTTCGCCGACCTGGTCGGCGAACCGCTTGGCCAGCGTCGAACGCGACACTCCGGTGCGCTCGGCCAGCGTAGAGACCGTCCATGGTGCCGCCGGTTCGGTGTGAAGCAGGCGCAGTGCCTCGCCAGCCACTGGGTCTCGCTGGGCGGCCCACCAGGCCGGAGGCTCGCTGCCAGGCCGGTCGAACCACTCGCGCAGCGTGCAGACCAGCATCCAGTCCAGCAGCCGGTCGAGCACCGCCTGCTGGCCCGGTGCGTCGACGCGGACCTCGGCGGCGAGGTGGTCCAGCACCGGGTCGGCCGTGTCCCCGCCGCCCACGCGCAGCACGATGGGCAGCGCGTCCAGCAGCCGGCGGCTGATCTCGCCGCGCACCGGATATGCGCCGACGATCAGGGTCGTCGCACCGGCGCCGTCACCGGCGTCCCCGCCGCAGTCGTGCCAGCCAAGCCGGTTCCGGGTCCCGCCCTGCTC
Source organism: Streptomyces diastatochromogenes (assembly GCA_001418405.1). Classification (GTDB taxonomy): domain Bacteria; phylum Actinomycetota; class Actinomycetes; order Streptomycetales; family Streptomycetaceae; genus Streptomyces; species Streptomyces albulus_C. The sequence goes on from LIQL01000084.1 coordinate 18,801, forward strand.
GGGCGTCGCGTAGCGCTCGCCGCACGTGAGCGGTTCGGCGCGGGTGCCGACCTCGTCGACGAAGGTGAACGTCGCGGGGCCGCGCACGATGATCGTCTCGCGGGCGCGAAGCGGCTCGGGCGGACGGTGCTCCGGCACGATCCAGCCGGCCCCGGTGAGGACGGTGCACAGGGTCAGCGGCGCGCCGTCCACGAAGTGCAGTGCCCAGGGCGGGGACAGGGTCGAGCGGCCGAACAACGAGCCGTGGGCCCGCACCCCGCGGATGAGGTCACTGAACACGTCCATCCCACAAGATTAGACGGATACACAGGTGATCCGGACTCTCACCCATGGGATCGTCCGAGTCGGCCGTGTTCAATCGGTGTCATGCGCCACGACACCACTCTCGTCCTCGCCGCAACAGGCAAGACCGGCCGGCGGATCGCCGCCCGGCTGCGGCTGCGCGGCACGCCGGTGCGCGCCGCCTCTCGATCGAGCCGGACCCGGTTCGACTGGTCCGACCCTGGCAGTTGGGACGCGGCCCTCCGGGATATCGCCGTCGCCTACGTGGTGGCCCCGCCCGTGCCGGGCCCCGTGCACGAGTTCGTGGCCCGGGCCGAAGCAGCCGGAGTGCAGCGGTTGGTCCTGCTCTCCGGGCGCGGCGCCGACACCTGGGGCGACTCCACCTTCGGCCTGGACATGCGCTCAGCCGAGGACGCCGTACGCGGCTCGGCACTGGAGTGGACCGTCCTGCGACCGTCGAACTTCGCTCAGAACTTCGACGAGGACGTCTTCCACGCCCCGCTGGTCGCCGGGGAACTGGCGCTCCCTGCCGGCACGGTTCCCGAGCCGTTCATCGACGTCGAGGACGTCGCCGACGCTGCGGCAGCGGTGTTGACCGAGACCGGCCGGCACGCCCGACGAATCTACGAGCTGACCGGGCCGCGCGCGCTCACCTTCGGTGAGGCGGTTGAGCTGATCTCCCGGGCGTCCGGACGGCCCCTCAGCTACCGGCAGATCACCCCCGCCGAATACGCCGCGACGCTGGTCGATCAGGGCTTGGGCGAGGACGATGCCCACCACGTCGCCGAGATGTTCGTGCTGATGGAACGCGGACTGATTTCCACGACGACCGAGGACCTCGTCACCGTGCTGGGGCGGGCGCCGCGAACCTTTGAGGACTACGCCGTGCGGACCGCAGCCGCGGGAGCCTGGCGGCGATGATCCGCCGGCGACTCCGGCCCGCAGGACGCCGATCGATGAAAGGCGCCGCGCCCCCAGATGCCCGCCCGACAGCGGGTGACCTGCTTGACCTCTTGACCTCGCAACCATGCCCCCTCGTCCACCAGAAGGGCCGTGATGAGCACCGACGCCGGTTCGCTGACCACCCAGGACCTTGAGTTCCTCCGACGCCCCCTGTACGGGTTTCTGTCCGTGGCTGGGGGGCCGCTCCCGCCACAGCCCCGGCCGGTGTGGTTCGAGGCCACCGCCCAGGGCGCGATCCAACTGTTCACGGACCCGGAGTCGCTCAAAGTGCGGCGTCTACGCCGCGACCCCCGCGCCTCGATCGTCGTCGCCGCCCCAGTGGGCGAACGCGAGCGCTGGCTGTCGGTCGCCGGCCGCACCACGGTGGAACCCGACGGAGCACACGACCTGTGCGCCCGCCTGGCCGCACGCTACTGGGACCTCGACGACCCGGCCCGCGCCGACGATCTCGCCGGGATCCTGGCCGCAGACTGGGTTCGTCTCGTCATCCACCCAGAGACCGTAAGCCGCTACACGTTCTGACCTCCGCGACAACCTGTTCACATGAGGCACCGACGGGTCGCCGCGTCAACACCAACGGGGCGTGCGTCGTGACGCGGTTTCAGGCCAGACGGATGGGCCTGCGAGAGTACGGCCATGAGCGACGTCGTCATCCGTCGGGCCAAGCCCGACGATGCGCCTGCGCTGGCGGCCATGCGCTGGCAATTCGAGGTGGAGGAGGGAAGTGATGAAGTCCCGCAGGAGGAAGGGGAGTTCGTCGCTGAGTGCGAGGGGTGGCTGCGTGCCCGGATGACCGGGCCATGGTGTGTCTGGCTCGCGGACGTGGGTGGTCGACCCTGTGGTCACGTATTCGTGTGTCTGGTGGAGAAGGTCCCGAGTCCATACCCGGACTCGGAGGCTCTCGGTTACGTGACGAACTTCTACGTCACCCCGGAGCAGCGCAACCGCGGGCTGGGCAGGGCCTCCTCGACACTCGTCCAGCGTGGTGCCGGCCGGGCAGTACGCACTGTAGTAGGAGGTCTGCTCGGGCCGGCTGACACTGCGGCGGGCAACAACCCAATGGCGGCGGTCCTCGCGGTGCCAGGGACGGACTGCAACACGCGCCCAGTCGAACACGCGCGGTCCGTGGGCACCGCGGCGCAGGGACGGCGTTTCCACTTCTGCCGCGCAAGGCCGGTGAACAGGTCGTGGACGGGGTGGTCGAGGGCCCATCGGGTGACGACGGTGTCGTGCCTGGTGGTGGCCATGGCGTGGAAGACATCGGCCCGCTCCAGTTCGGACCGCCAGCCCTTGCTGAAGCCGTAGGCACGTACAGGACACCGCTGAGTGCTCCCGCGGACTGTCGGCGGGACGAGACGGAAGCCGACAAGATCGATACCTCCGGGTGTTGCGACCGGTGCTGGCTTGAAGTCGCTCCTGGCGCAATGCAGTTCACCGGACTGCGGTCGACGAGGCGTCCGCCGAACGGAGGCTCCTGCCATACTCCCGTGGACGTACCGGATCTCAGCCTGCCCGCGACCTGACCAGCGCCACGTCGTGAGTAGGCCCCGCCAGCACCCACCGATCAGGTCCAGGACAACGGGCGCGCCGCCACGTCCAGGCGCACCCCACGTCGGCCAGCCGTGAGCACCCGGTGCGGTGGGAAGATGTGCCCGTGACCACCGCCCCGTCCCTGCCGGCCCCGCGACCGCCCTCTCGGACGCGGCGTCAGTGCCCTCATTCCGCAAACCGGATCCAGTGCTACGCGCGCCGCAGAACAAGCCGCGGC
>LIQL01000840.1 GCA_001418405.1 Streptomyces diastatochromogenes
AGAGTAGGACGCCGCCGAACTTTCATTGTGGGAAAGCCCCGCACCTTATGGTGCGGGGCTTTTCTGCGTTCTGGCTCATTCGCACGTCGTGAGGTAATGATTCGGTGGCAAGGAGGCCCTCTTTCAGGAGGCCATGGCTGCGACTGCCGAGCGGTCAACTGCCAGGAACTTAGCGGTGGTTGCCGGCCTCACGGGCGGGGTGGAGGATTTGCGGGAAGGCGGCCACCTGGGTGCGGCCGGCGTTGGTCTGGTCTTGGAGTATGAGGGCGACCACGGCGGTGCCGAGTGAGGCGCCGAGCTGGTTGATGATGTAGAGGGCCGCGGTGCCTTGGGGGACGGCATCCTGGGGGAGAGTTCGGTACAGCGCGCCCATCGTGGGGGCGCCGATGAGGCCCAGCCCCACACCGGTGACGAACGCGACGAGCCCCAGCAGGACTTCGTCGGTGCGAGCGTCGGCCTGGGTGTAGGTGAATGCGCTGAGCGCGACGAGCAGACCGCCGAGCGGGGCCAGCCGGCGCGCGCCCATGAGGTCGCTGATCCGGCCCGCGACGGGCATGGCCAGGAACGAGCCGATGCCGAGCGGGGTCAACAGCATTCCGGCGGCCAGCACTTCGTGGCCTCGCACCCGCTGCTGGTAGAGCGGCACCAGGAACAGCAGGGAGAAAAGCGTGACCCGAGCAGCGTCCCCAGGATGAGGGCGGTGCGGACGGGCGGGGCGTTTCCGGTGGCCTGCGACAGCGCGAAGACCAGGACGGCGAAGGCGGGTCCCAGCAGGGCCAGTCCGATGACGTCGAGCCGGGGGGACGTTGCGCGTGTGCGGATCGGCGGGCCGGCTGGTACCACCCGTAGCGACAGCAGGATCGCCGCCAGCCCGATCGGTACGTTGATCAGGAACATCCAACGCCATTCCAGGCCCTGCACGATCACGCCGCCCAGGATGGGGCCGAGGATGGGCGCGAGCGGGATGACGATGCCCATCAGGCCCATCACCCGGCCGGCGAGAGCGGGACCCGCGGCCGTTGCCAGCACGGTCGGCATGATCGGGTCGAGCATGCCGCCGCCGAAGCCCTGGGCGACCCGGAAGACGATCAGGCGCTCGACGTTCCAGGAGAGGCCGGAGGCCAGCGAATCCAGCACGAAGAGGGAGAGCCCGATGAGCCACATCCTCGTGCTCCCGAACCGTTCCATCGCCCAGGCGGCGCAAGTGGAAAGTGAACTGAAGGGTTCAGTCGTGGAGTTGTCGTCTGCGCATGAATGACGGGCCGTCGGTGACGGCCCGTCGGGTGGCTGTTTGGGGTTCGGGGTCAGGTCAGGTCGTCGACGTCCACGTTCCCAGCGACATCTCCGCGGTGATGCCGGGACCGAAGCCGGCCATCAGGCCGCGTTGTCCGTCCTGTGCCGATGCCTCGTCGAACAGGCGGGCCAGGGCGTCGAGCACCACCGCGCTGGCGATGTTGCCGTACTCGGTCAGTGTCGCCCGGCTGAACCGGAACGCTTCGTCGGGCACTCCGAGGAAGCGGCTCAGGTCGTCGAGGATGCGCGGACCTCCCGCGTGGACGATGTAGAAGTCCAAGTTCCCCGCGTCCCAGTGGTTTTCCTCCGCGAGGCTGCGGAGTGCCGGTGCGAGCGGTTCCATCGTGCCCGGAACCCGCTTGTCCAACTGGAAGTGGAACCCGGTGGATCGCACCGCGTACGAGATCCAGTCCTCGGTGTGGGGGATCAAGTACGAGGCGTTCCGCTCCAGATGGACGCCTGTACCGCCCGAGCCGCGCATCACGGCCGCCGCGACCGCGTCCCCGAACAGGCCGTTGGAGAGCAGCGATCCGACTCCGATGTCCTCGGGCTGGTAGCACAGCGAGCAGAACTCGCAGGCGACGAGCAGGACGTTGGCTTCCGGGTACGCCCGGCAGAAGTCGTGCGCGCGGTTGATCGCGGCACCTCCCGCGGCGCAGCCGAGTTGGGCGATGGGGATCTGCCGGGTGTCCGACCGGAATCCCATGTGGTTGATGAGCCACGCGGTCAGTGCCGGCATCATGAACCCGGTGCACGACACGTAGACGATCAGGTCGATCTCGCGTGGTTCCACCTCTGCCTGGACGAGCGCCCTGCGCACCACGTCAGGGACGCGGGCCTTGGACTCCTCTTCGTAGATGGCACTTCGGGCTTCGAACCCCGGGTGCTCCAGCACCTTGTCGATCGGCTGGATCAGATGCCGTCGCACGACGCCCGTATGCTCGATCAGCCTCAGCACGAGATTCAGCTGTGCGTGGTCGGCGTGCAGCTCTCGTGCCAGTTCGAGGGTGTCGTCCCTGGTGATGATGTATTCAGGGACCGCGATTGCCGGTTTGCACAAAACGGCCATCGATGCACTCCTTGCAGACTGTGGTCCGCCCAGAGCTGTTCTCGCTTCGCACTTCGCGTTGTTGTCACTTCCGTTGTCGGCCGGCGGAATCCTCAGCGATTACGCCGGCCTGATGACACAGACCCCTGGAAGGACGCGAGCGGGCCATCCGTCGAAGAATGAACTGTCCCCGTACAGCTGGGTCATTCCTAGACCGTACGCCAGCGGAGTGAGTTCCGCATGCCGCCGCCGGGGCCGCGGATTCACCGCGGCCCCGGCGCCTCACCACACCACTGGCAAAGCCAGCGGGTAGCGCCAGATCGCGGTCGTGTTCCAGCGGAGTTCCTCGGCCGGCTTGGCGAGCTTCAGGTCCGGGAACCGCTGCAACAGGGTGCTGAGCGCGACCTGGAGCTCCGTGAGGGCCAGCGGGGCGCCCAGGCAGTGGTGGGCACCCCAGCCGAAGGTCATGTGGCCGGTGGCCTCGCGGGACAGGTCCAGTTCGTCGGGGCGCTCGAACTTCTCGCTGTCCCGGTTCGCCGTCAGGTACGACACGTGCACGATGTCCCCGGCGCGGATCGTCACGCCGCTGAGCTCCACGTCCTCCAGCGCGACCCGCGGGATGCCGACCCCCTTGCGGAAGGGGATGAAGCGCAGCATCTCCTCCATCGCCTGTGGCAGGGCCTCGGGCCGTTCCCGCAGCATCGCCAGGTCCTTGGGCCGGGTCAGCAGCGTGTACGAGAGGTTGCCGATCTGGTAGGTCGTGGTGTCCTGGCCGGTGATGAGGAGCACCATGGCCATGACCGTGAGTTCCTTCGCGTCGAGGACCTCGTCCCCGACGCGGGCCGTGGCCAGCGCGCTGATCAGGTCGTCCCCGGGGTCCCGCCGGCGCCGTGCGGTGAGCTCCGTGAAGTACTCGCGCATGTCGGCCTTGGCGCGGATGGCGTTGTCCTTGTTGGCGAGGCTGGTGTTCATCATCGTCCGGGCGTAGCCGCGCAACTGCGCCCGCTCGCCCTCGGGGATGTCCAGCACCTCGCAGATCGTCGTCAGCGGGAGCGGCGACGCGAGGTTCTCCATCAGGTCCCCCGGCGCCCCGTTCTCGACCATCCGGTCCAGCAACTCGTCCACGACGTGCTGCGTGCGGGAGCGCATGCGCTCCACCTGCTCGCGGGCGGGTCCATGACGTTGATCGCCTCGTCCTGCACGATCGGCTCCGGCGTCATCCGCGGAAAGTCCCGCCCGACGATGGCGTGCCGGCTGAACCGCCGGTCCGTCGTCACGGTCCGCACGTCGTCGTACTTGGTGACCAGCCACGCCTCGCCCTCGCCGTAGGGCAGTCGAATGCGTGCGACCGGCTCTTCGGTCATGATCCGCCTGAGCGTCGGATCAAACTCCAACGCCTCGGCGTAATCGAAGGGACAGTTCCAGACGGTGGGGTCAGCTTCCTTTGCCATTCCGAACTCCCGGGGTGAGAAGGACGGGCGATTTCGTGCGAGGGGGAATTGCCGAGAACGATGAGCGAATTACCGCCCGCGTGCCGGGGCGGCAAGGGAGGCGCGCCTGTCTTCGCTTGCCTTCACTCATCGGTCACAAAGGTGCCATTTCATCCCGGATATCGTACGTAGCCGGTTCGGGCGCCGCCTCGGCTGTGCGTCGGGGCTGCGCGCCTGTGCGTCGGCGTCGGCCCGGCTTTCGGACGCGGCCCCTTTCGGCGTTACCTGCCGTCACCCGTCGTTACCTGCTATTACTCAGTGCTTGCGCGGTGTGGCGGGGGGATATCGGACCGGGTTGGCGGCCGAGGAGGGCGTTGGGCCGAATGGGTGGGGAG
>LIQL01000841.1 GCA_001418405.1 Streptomyces diastatochromogenes
CCGCGTCGTGGGCGGCGTCGGAGGGGGCGGTCCAGACGCGGCGCTGCGCACCTCGCTGCGCAGCCTCGGCCTGGAGGAGTCCGCCCGCCCGTCCAAGGGGCCGGGCGCGACCCTCGCCACCGCCTCCGCGGTCGGCGGCGAAACCGTCGTGCTCCCCCTCGTCGCCCGCAACCGCGTCATCGGCATGCTCACCCTGGGCAAGCCGACCGAGGAGCACTTCCGCCAGGAGATCCTCGAACTCGCCGAGGACCTCTCCCGCCGCGCCGCCCTGGCCCTGGACAACGCCCGCCTCTACAGCGAGCGCACCGCCATCAGCCAGTCGCTCCAGCGCAGCCTGCTGCCCCCGGAACTCCCCGACATCCCCGGCGTCGAGGCCGAGGTCATCTACCGCGCGGCCGGCGAGGGCAACGAGGTCGGCGGCGACTTCTACGACCTCTTCCCGATCCGCGACGGCGCCTACGGCTTCGCCATCGGCGACGTCTGCGGCACCGGCCCGGAGGCCGCCGCCGTGACCGGCCTGGCCCGGCACGCCCTGCGCCTGCTGGCCCGAGAGGGCTTCGGCGGCCCCGCCGTCCTGGAGCGCCTGAACGCCGCCATCCTCGACGAGGGCGCCCGCAGCCGCTTCCTGACGCTCCTTTACGGCGAACTGTGGCCCCAGTCCGACGGCAGCGCCCTGTTGAAGGTGGTCTGCGCGGGCCACCCGCTGCCGCTCCGCCTCCGCCAGGACGGCACCGTCGAACCGGCCGCCGAGCCCCAACCGCTCCTGGGCGTCATGGACGACCTCGAACTCTACGAACAGACCGTCACCCTCGACCCGGGCGACGTCCTGCTCTGCGTCACCGACGGCGTCACCGAACGCCGCGAGGGCACCCGCATGCTCGGCGACGACGGCCTCACCGACGTCCTGACGACGTGTACGGGCCTCACCGCCGGCGCGGTCGCCGCGCGCGTCCTGCGCGCCGTGGAGCGCTTCGCCGCCGAACCGGCCTCCGACGACATGGCCATCCTCGCCCTGCGCGTGCCCGAAGTCCCCGCCGCCTAGCCCCCATCGGGGCGGGCCGGCGGCCTCGGGCCACTGGCACCCATTCCCCAAACGAAAAAGTCCCCCGCCGAACGGCGGGGGACTTTCCCTTATCTGAGCCCCAATACGGAATCGAACCGTAGACCTTCTCCTTACCATGGAGACGCTCTGCCGACTGAGCTATTGGGGCCGGCAACGAGATAAATACTACCCCACTGTTGAGGTAATTCCGAACCAGCCCCGAACCCTCCTAGAAGGCCGGCTGCAGCAATCCCCCCAGCGCATTGCAGGCCCCCGCCAGACGTTGGACCTGACGCCGCGTCATCGACGCGTCCAACGGCAGCGCCAACGTCTCGTCGACCGCCCGCTCGGTCTCCGGCAGGAACACGTCCCGCCGCAGCCCGGGCATCCGGTACACGGGCGCCTGCACCGGCACCTTGCACACAACTCCCTTGTCCCGCAGGGCCCGTGCGAACGCGTCCCGGTCCGGCCGACCGTTCCCCGGCACCCGCACCACGTACTGCTCGTAGCGGTGCCCGGACACCGGCACCGGCGTCCGCACGCCGCTGAGCCGTCCGTCCAGGTACGAGGCGTGCTCCCGCCGCAGTTCCGCCCCGTCCGGCCGCGTTCCCGGCTCGTCCTCGACCAGCACCAACACCCCGTACCGCTGGCCGACTTCACGGAGCGACGCCACATCCGCGGGCCGTCCGAACCGGTGCACCGCCACCACCGCGGTGGTCCGCCCGTTCACCGCGTCCGCCACCGCGGCCGGATCGAGGCAGTAGCTCTCGGCATCCACGTCGGCGAACACCGGCACCGCCCCCAACTCCACCACCGCCCAGGCGACTTCGGCGTTGCCGTAGGCCGGCACCACCACCTCGTCACCCGCGCGGACACCGGCCGACCTGAGCGTTCCCACTGTCCCCATGCCGCGGAGCATGTCCAGGTCAGTTGAACGTCACGTTACGACCAGCACTGCACCCAACAAACAAAAAAGCTCCGGTCCCTGAACCAGAAAGGTTCAGGGACCGGAGCTTACATTTAGTTCGGCGGCGTCCTACTCTCCCACAGGGTCCCCCCTGCAGTACCATCGGCGCTGAAAGGCTTAGCTTCCGGGTTCGAAATGTAACCGGGCGTTTCC
>LIQL01000842.1 GCA_001418405.1 Streptomyces diastatochromogenes
GGCGGCATCGGCGGCGGGCCACCGGTGCCGCCGGGGCCGGTCCGGCCGGGCACGTCGGGCGCCGGCGGGGGCAGCGCGGGCGAGAGCTTGGTACGCGGCAACTGGCTGCCGCCGTGCAGGAGTTCGGTCTTCGCGTCGGGCCGCACCCGCGGCGTCGACGGGGTGTCCTCGTCGTCGGAGCCGGCGAGCGGCGGCGCGAACACCGTCTGCGGCGGCGCCACCGAACGGTCCGCGTCGTCCCCGCCCGCGGTGGTGTCGGCGGCGGCCCACGGGGTGTCGTCCGCGGCAGTACCCGTGGACGAGGAAGAAGAGGAAGGAGACGAAGGCGACGAAGGCGAGGAAGGAGCGGTAGAAGCGAAGGAGGAAGAGGAAGGGTCGGCGGACGGGGTGGAAGCGGCAGTTCCCGTCTCTCCCGCGGAACCCGCCTCCGCCGCAGCCCCGGCGGTGGCCCCGGGTTCGGCCCCGGACTGCGTCCCGCCGTCGGCCGGCTTCCGGCCGCCGATCCCGATCGCGTCGGCCGCCTCCTGCAACCACTCCGGCGGTGTCAGCAGGAACGACGTGGCCTCCAGGTCGATCCGCTGCGGCGGCTCGGCCGCGCCGTAACCGGCCTCCGCCGCCGCGTCGTACTCCTCTTCGTAGCGGCGGATCACCTCGCCCACCGGCAGCCCCGGCCACAGCGTGGTCTCCCCGCTGTCCCGGGCGATCACCAGTCGGCTGCGGCCGCCGTCGGCGACCTGGCCGCCGTCGCGGTCCTCCGCCCACGCCACGAAGCCGAGCGCGAACTCCCGCACCCGCACCTCGCGGTGGAACTCCGACGCGACCTCGCCGTTCACCCACTGCTCGGCGCGCTCCTGCGCCTGCGCGAACGTCACCACTGAGCTCAGCCCCCCACCGGTACGGCGTACGCGAAGCCACCGTCCACCATCAGGTTCGCCACCGTCTCCAGCTCCGGCGGGTTGCCCGCCAGCCGCAGGAGGAAGTCGTCGAAGTCCGCACCGCACGGCAGCATCAGCCGCTCCACCCGTTCCTGCACCGACCACCCGTCCTGATCGCGGGCGTCGTCGTACGGGCAGAACCACACCGAGCCCGGCGCCTCGCCGCGGACCTTCACCGCGATCACCCCGCCCTGTGCGAACGCCACGCCCAGGTAGTCCTTGGTGAAGTGGTCGCGCAGGCACTTGTTCACGTAGACGAGGTCGTTGACGGCGGCGTCGTCCAGCACCGTGAAGAACGGCTGGTCGACCAGGAGTCCCAGTTCCGCGTCGAGGGCCGCGCCCACCGGGGCGCACCCGCCGGCCGCCTTCAGGAACGACCGGTACGCCCCGGGCAGCCGGTAGCCCAGCGCCTCCTCGGCCTGGACCAGCTGTTCCTCGCCGACCGCCAGTTCCCGCCGCGGCAGCCCGAAGTGCACCGGACGCGTCTCCTGCAAGGGCCGCGTCCCGCGCTTGTCGTGCGCCACCGCCGTCGTCGCCAGCCCCGCGTGGTGCCGCAGCAACGCCTTCACCTCGACCGGTACCAGTTCCATCCGCCGGGTGCCCGCCACGTGGTGCCAGGTCCAGCCGTGCGGGGTGGCCACCGCCGGCACGTCTATCCACAGTTCGTGGCCCTGCGCGTGCAGCGCCGCGTTCGCCGACACGAAGTCCGTCAGCCGCAGCTCGTCGACGCCGAAGCCCTCGGGCGGCTCGGCGATCTCCGCGGCGGCCCGGGCGTACGGCGAGAAGTCCGGGAAGCCGTTCCCGTCCATCCGCACCCCGGCCGGATGGCGCGCGGCGCGCACCGGATCCGGGAAATGCACGACCTGCCCGGCGTAGGCCGAGTTCGGTGGCACGGGACGTCCTTGGGCCTGGAGGCCGGGATGCGCCCCCAGCCCTTGCCGACCTGTCGTCATCGCGGTTGCCCCCTGGCTGAAGCTGGCTTTGGGGCACAGCCTATGTGGTGCCGCAACACCCTCCACCGCCCCCGTCCCGCCC
>LIQL01000843.1:0-152 GCA_001418405.1 Streptomyces diastatochromogenes
CGGTGAGTCCGCCTCCGCGATGTGGCCTTCGGGCAGCGCGTACTGGTCGCGGCGCCGGTCGATCCGCGCTTCGATCGCGGCCAGGCCGTCCGCTCCCGGGGTCGAACTGGTCGTCATGGCTGAGGTCCTTCCTGCCGGTGCTGGGCGGACTC
>LIQL01000843.1:187-944 GCA_001418405.1 Streptomyces diastatochromogenes
GGTCGGGCAAGAATCGGTCGATACTCGACCCAACGGGAGGTCTCGGTATGACGATCAGCCACCGCTCCATCGGCACCGGCGAGCACAAGGTGCTCGTCCTCCACGACTGGTTCGGCACCAGCGCGTCCTGGAGTCAGCTCCTGGACCACCTCGACCCGAGCGAGTTCGGCTACGCCTTCCTCGACTACCGCGGCTACGGCGACCGGCGGGACGTCCAGGGGCAGTTCACGCTCGCCGAGATCGCCGGGGACGCCCTCGCCCTCGCCGACGAACTNNGGTCGGGCACTCGATGGGCGGCAAGGCGGCACAGCGGGTCCTCGTCGAGGCGCCGCGCCGGGTGCGCAAGCTGGTCGGGGTGGCGCCGGTCCCGGCGAGCCCCTACCCGATGGAGGGGGACGCCCACGACCTCTTCCACGGCGCGGCGCAGAACCCCGCCAACCGGCGGGCCATCATCGACATGATCACCGGCAACCGCGCCTGCGACCGCTGGCTGGACGCCATGACCGACCGCTCGGTCGCCGGCTCCCGCCCCGAGGCCGTCGCCGCGTACCTGACCGACTGGACCACCCAGGACTTCGCGGCCAAGATCACCGGAAGCACCCTCCCGGTGAAGGTATTCATCGGCGAACACGACGTCGCCATCAACGCCGAGGCGATGCGGACGACCTGGCTGGCCCACTACCCGCAGGCCGAGCTGGAGGTCCTCGCCAACTCGGGCCACTACCCGATGTACGAACTGCCCGTCGCCTTCGCCACC
>LIQL01000843.1:972-1185 GCA_001418405.1 Streptomyces diastatochromogenes
GGGCGGCGCCGGCCAGCGCCCGCGCCGCCCTCGGCCAGCTGTTCCACACCGGCTCGCCGGCGGTCGGGAAGCGGCTGCCCGGTGCAGGAGGAAGGCATGACGACAACGGTCCTGGACGCGGTCGTCCGGTTGCTGCGCGACACCGGCATGACGACCGTGTTCGGCAATCCCGGCTCCACCGAACTGCGCATGTTCCGCGACTGGCCCGAGGAC
>LIQL01000844.1:0-908 GCA_001418405.1 Streptomyces diastatochromogenes
CGCGGGCGGCCGGCCGGTCGAGACGGCGGACGTGATCGCGCTCGCGGCGCGGCACCGCATCGCCTACCACCTTCCGGTGAAGTAGGGGTGTCGCGAACTCCCCGTGCTCGCCAAGTCGACGCCGCGTAGGGGGATCCTGCGGGATTCGTAGGGTCCGGTGGTGCGAATTTCGGCCGAGATGCGCGTCCTATTTAGGCCGGTTTCGTTACCTATGTCGTCCGGATATCGGTGTTGGAAACCTCACAGAGGCTCAACTGGGCGGGATTTTTTGGCCGGTGTGGGAACCGGATCTTCGGATTCGCTCATACGATGGCGAAGTTTGTGCACGGCACGGGGGAAGACCAGGAGACCAGCACGTGAGCACGACGAAGACAACGAGTGCGGAGCAGGGTTCGCATTCGAATTACCGTCGGTCCCTCGGGACCATCGCCCTGACCGCCACTGGTCTCGGGTCGATCATTGGTTCCGGCTGGCTGTTCGGTGCCGAGCGGGCCGCCGCCATCGCCGGTCCGGCCGCGATCCTCGCCTGGGTCATCGGCGCGGTCGTCGCGCTGACCATCGCGCTGACCTACACCGAGCTCGGCTCGATGTTCCCCAAGGCCGGCGGCATGGTCCGCTACGGCCAGTACTCGCACGGCTCGCTCGCCGGCTACCTGGCGGCCTGGGCCAACTGGATCGCCATCGTCTCGGTGATCCCGGGTGAGGCCACCGCCTCCGTCCAGTACATGAGCAGCTGGGACTTCAGCTGGGCCAAGGCGCTCTTCGACGGCAAGGAGCTCACCGGCTCCGGCGTCGCGGTCGCCAGCGTCCTGCTGGTCTTCTACTTCTTCATGAACTGGTTCGCGGTCTCGATGTTCGCCAAGACCAACACCGCGATCACGGTCTTCAAGGTCGTCGTGCCGATCCTC
>LIQL01000844.1:934-1105 GCA_001418405.1 Streptomyces diastatochromogenes
CGCTGAACCTCGCCGGCGAGGCGCGCAACCCGGGCCGTTCGCTGCCCAAGGCCGTCGCCTTCTCGATCGTCATCGCGCTGGTCATCTACCTCGCGCTGCAGGTCGCCTTCCTCTTCGCGGTGCCCAGCGGGGACCTGAGCAAGGGCTGGGGCGGCCTCTCCTACCACTCCC
>LIQL01000845.1 GCA_001418405.1 Streptomyces diastatochromogenes
CCCCACCGGTCCCGGCGGCCGGTGCGCGGCGCCCCGCGGGCCCGTCGAGGCGGTGGTCGTAGGCCCGTTGACCGCCCGCCGGGACCGGTGGGGCCCCCTCGTCCTCCTCCATCTCCATGCCGTCCGAGAACTCCTCCCGGGTCTCGGCGGAGTCGTCGCCGAGCAGTTCCGGCGGCACGATCACGACGGCCTGGACGCCGCCGTAGATGCTGCTCTGGAGCCGGACCACGAGGCCGTGCCGCTGGGCGAGCGAGGAGACCACGTAGAGGCCGATCCGGCCGTCGTCGAGCAGTTGGGTGAGGTCGATCCGCGCGGGGTCGGTGAGCAGCCGGTTCATCTGCTCCTGCTCTTCCGCCGGCATGCCCAGACCGCGGTCCTCGACCTCCACCGCGAGCCCGGCGGTGACGTGCCGGGCCCGCACCGTGACCGGGGTCTCCGGGTCGGAGAACTCGGTGGCGTTCTCGACGAGTTCGGCGAGCAGGTGCACGACGTCGGCGACCGCGTGCCCGCGCAGGGTGCCCTCGAAGGGCGACACCAGCGTGATCCGGGTGTACTGCTCGACCTCTGCGGTCGAGGAACGCACCACCTCGGTCAGGGTGATCGGACGGGTCCACTGGCGGCGGGTGATGGCACCGCCGAGCACGGCGAGGTTCTCGGCGTGCCGGCGGATCCGGGTGGCCAGGTGGTCGATCACGAACAGGCCCTTGAGCAGGTCCGGGTCCTCGACCTGGTGCTCCATCTCGTCGAGGGTCAGGATCTGACGGTGCACGAGGGACTGCAGGCGCCGCGCGAGGTTGACGAAGACCTCCAGCTTCTGCTGGTTGCCGCTGGCGTCGCTGCGGACGATCCCCACCGCCTCGATGAGCGCGGCCTCGGCGGCCCGGCCGGTGGCGGCGACCTCGTGCGCGAGCTGCCCGAACGGGTCACCACCGGGCCCGGGGAACGGCTCCCGGTCCTCACGGGCGTGCAGCCATGCGTCGTTGCGCACCCGGTCGAGGAGGTCGGCGATGTCGGCCTGCGCGCGGGCGCACACCTGGCGCAGCCGCGCGCAGCGGTGTGCCAGGGCCCGCGCCTCGGCGTTCGCGACCAGTCCGCCGACCAGGACGACGGCGCAGACCGCGACGAGGCCGCCGGCCAGCACCGGCCACTCGCGGCCGGTGAGCCGGGCGCCGCCGCTGCGCACCACGAACGCGGTGACGCCCGCGCAGACCACCGCCGTCAGCAGAGCGGGGACGGCGGCGAGCCGGACCAGGCGGGACCGTATGGCGGCGTCGGTGACCGGCTCCGAGGGAACCGCCCGGCCGCGCCGGCCGCCATGGGACCTGGGAGCCTCCAGGGACGTCTCGGTCCTCGGCGGGGTTGCGGTAGGCATCGGCGCCCTCCGGATCGGCCGTTGGCAGTTCGCGGAGCACGCACGCTAGTTGTTGCGGGGGTGGGGTTCGGACCCCCTTCGGGGTTTCGCTACCCCGCGCCACCTCCGTGGGTAGGCACGCCCCGCACGGAGGTGCGAAAAGATCCGAACCTCCGTACAGGAAAGCGTCGTTGGGGTGGCCTCGGCCGCCTCAGCGGCACCACCGATCCCGCCTCACTCCGGCAGTTCGACCGGGACCGCGGCCGCCGCCCCCTCCACGACCGCACCGGACCGCGCCGCCTCCGGGCCCGCCGGCGGCCAGCTCGGCCACCCCTGCACCGGCGGCACCGCCACCGCTCGCCACCACGGCTCCACGACCTGCGCGTCGGCGGGCTCGAAGGGCCGGCCCGGCGGCGGCACCGCCACCTCCGCGCCGGCCCGGTGCGCCGCCGCGACGGTGCGCTCCGCGGGCTCGGCCCACGGATGCGGTGCGAGGTTGAAGGTCCCCCAGTGGATCGGCAGCAGCACCCCGCGCGGCTCCCCGCCCTGGAGGTCCAGGTGAGCCCGCATCCCCTCCTCCGGAGTCATGTGAATGTCAGGCCAAAAGTCCGAATATGCCCCTATCTGCACCATCGTCGCGTCGAACGGGCCGTGGGCCGCGCCGATCTCGGCGAATCCGGAGAAGTAGCCGGTGTCACCGCTGTGGTAGATGCGGTGCTCGGGGCCGGCGACGACCCAGGAGGCCCAGAGCGTGTGCTGGGCACCGCGCAGCCCCCTGCCGCAGAAGTGCTGGGCCGGCGTCGCGGTGAGGGTGAGCCCGCCGACGCGGGTCGACTCGTGCCAGTCCAGCTCGGTGATACGGGCCGCGGGCACGCCCCAGAACTCCAGGTCGGCGCCGATGCCGAGCGGCACCACGAAGAGCGCGCCGGAGCTCACCAGCCCCTTGACGGTGGGCATGTCGAGGTGGTCGTAGTGGTCGTGCGAGATCACCACGACGTCGACCGGGGCCAGGTCCGCGAGCTCCACCGGCACCGGGTGCATCCGCTTCGGCCCGGCCCAGCTGAACGGTGAGCAGCGCTCGCCCCAGACCGGGTCGAAGAGCACCCGCTGCCCGTCGATCTCGGCGAGCACGCTGGAATGTCCCATCCAGGTGATCCGCAGTCCGGAAGCCGGCGGGCGCCCCCAGTCCTCGTCGGTCGGGCGGTGCACCGGGATCCGTCCCACCGGCGCCCGCCGCAGTCGCCCCTCGCGGCTGAGCTGCGTGCGGGCCATCGGCAGGGCGGCGCCCCGGAGCAGCTGCCGGGTGGGTGCCGGGTTGCGGAACTGCCCGTCGACGAACTGCGGTGATCTGCGCATCCGTGCCAGTCGCTCTCCGGTCGGCTCGGCGCCGAACGCTGCGGGGCGCAGCGCGGACAGGGGCGTGGGACGGGGTCGGGATGCGGTCACGGCACCTCCATGGTCGGGGCAGTCGCGAAGTGAACGGACCGCGCGAACGCTGGGTTCCGGTACCGCCGGGCCGCCGGGCGACGACCGCGGACCAGCACCGGGCACTCTTCGGGGCAACGGCGCAGCCCGTCGGTGCATTCCCGGTGCGGGTGACGGGCAGGTGCACCGGCCGG
>LIQL01000846.1:0-165 GCA_001418405.1 Streptomyces diastatochromogenes
GGTGCGGGGGCCGGGTCCGGGCCGGTCAGCACGCCACTGGCGAGGAAGTGTGCGGCCGCCTCGCGCAGCGTGGGGTACTCGTAGAAGTCGTTCAGCTCGACCGTGGCGCCGAACTCGTCGGCGATGCCGGAGACGATCTTCATGCCGGTCAGCGAGTCGAAGCCG
>LIQL01000846.1:201-2598 GCA_001418405.1 Streptomyces diastatochromogenes
GCACGGTGTCGGCCGCCGGGCCGGCCACCGCCCCGTCACTGCGGCCGGTGACCACGCTCTGCCCGAGGTCGGTGCCGTCGGAGGCGGTGCCGCCGCGTACCGTCACGGCCTCGAAGCCGGCCTCCCGCAGCAGCCGCTGCCAGGTCTCGGGGGTGGCCAACGGGGCGTCGGTCATGCGCAGTTCGGCGTCCTGCGACAGCCACCAGCCCTCCAGGACCCCGCCGCCGACGGTGTTGCTGCTGCGCAGGGTGGTGAGCTCGTTGAGGACGAGCCGGCCGCCCGGCTTGAGCAGGTGCTTGGCCTTGCCCAGGGTGGTCCGCAGGTCGCGGGTGGCGTGCACCACGTTGGTGGCCACCACCACGTCGAAGGTGCCGGGTTCGAAGCCCTGGCGGGCGACGTCCTTCTCCAGGTCCAGGACCCGGAACACGGTGTACGGGTGCTGCCGCCCCAACTGCTCCTGGCCGTGTTCGAGGAAGCGGGCGGAGATGTCGGTGAACCAGTACTCCGCCCGGTCGGCGTGGGCGGCCAGCACCGGCAGCACCCGCTCGCTGGTCGCGCCCGTCCCGGCGCCCAGCTCCAGCACCCGGATCCGCTCGCCGGCGGGCCGGGCGGCCAGGTGCGCGCGGACGGCGTCGGCGACCATGTCGTTGAAGCAGTCGGTGAGCGGATTGCCCTTGTAGAAGTCCTTGACCAGGTCCATCGACGCGTCGGGGAACATGATCTCGGTGGCCCGCAACGTGCCGCGCAGCACCTCCGGATAGCGCTCCAGGCACATCCGGGTGAGCGTCACCACGGGCGCCAGGTCGGGGTGTTCGACGGCCAGCCGGTCGAAGGCCGTGCGCAGCGCGTCCGCCCCGACGGGGGCGGTGTCGACGGCGGGCAGGGCGCGGACCCGGTCGCCCTCGTCGACCAGGTGGCCGGCGCGGACCAGCATGTTGAGCAGCGCGCGGAGCTGGCGGGCGAACTTGGCCGGCACGCCGAGCCGTTCGGCCAGCCCCTCGACGGGCTGGACCTCGCCGGAGCGGGCGAAGACACCCATCCGTTGGAAGGCGCCCAGCAGCGCGGTCTCGCTCAGCTCGTCGAGGCGCCGGTGGGCCGCCGCCACCCGGTCGATGCCCGGGTCCGCCGACGGGACGGTCGCCAGGCCCAGGGCCGCCAGCGCGCCGGCGTGCGCGCGGATCGGCATCACCTGCGCCGTGCGGCCCGCCAGGACCAGCGGGATCGCGTCCAGCCCGTCGCGCGGCCCGAACGCCTCGACGCCGAGCTCGGCGAACATCTGCCGCAGTCCCGGCCGGTCGCCGGAGCCGACCTCGCCCCAGTAGCCCCAGTTGACGACCCGCACCGGGTAGGGCAGCCGCTGGTCGAGGTCGAGGGCGTAGGCGTCCTCGAAGGCGGTGGCGGTGGTGTACGTCCCGTTGCCCGCGGAACCGGCGAAGGCGCCCATGGAGGAGAAGAACGCCAGGAAGTCCAGCGGCGCGTCGCCCAGCGCCGCGGCGAGGGCCGCGCAGCCCTCCATCTTCACCGCGACGGCGGCCCGGAACGCGTGCTCGGTCAGCTCGGCCAGCGCGCTGTTGTTGAAGACCATCGCGGAGTGGAACACGCCGTGCAGCGCGCCGAAGTGGGTGCGGGCCGCCTCGACGGCCCGGCGCACGCCGTCCTCACCGGCGGCGTCGCCCGCCACGTGGAGCACGTCGCCGCCGGCCGCCCGGACCCGTTCGATCACGTCGCGCTGCGCCGCGTCGGGCACGGTGCGGCTGAGCCAGACCAGCCGGGCCCGGTGGGTGCGGGCCAGTTCCTCGCTCAGCGCCCGGCCGATGCCGCCGGTGCCGCCGACGACGAGGTACACGCCCCCGTCGCGGAAGACCGGATGCTGCGGGCGCTGCGGGGCGAGCTCGGTCAGCCGGCGCACGTACCGGACGCCGCGGCGCAGCACGACGGTGTCGCCGGCGCGGTCGCCCGGCTCGGCCACCACGGCGGCCGCCAGGCGGGCCCGGCCCGGCTCGTCCCCGGCCTCGGCCGCGTCGAGGTCCACGCAGACGGCCCGCAGCCCCGGCACCTCCTTGGGCAGGACCTGGGTCAGGCCCTGGAGGGCGGCGGCGTGCGGGTTGCCGCCGCTGCCGGTGGGCAGCCGGTGCACGTCGCTGGTGACGACGGTGAGCGTGCGGGCGCGGGACGTGCGGGTGAGGTGCCCGGCGAGCCGGAACAGCGTGGTGATGCCGGTCTCCTGGTCCTCGGCCAGGGACGCGGCGCGGGCGCCCGGGGACCGGACGCCGGCGAGGTGGTACACCCGGTCGGCGGCCGCGGCGTCCGCCGCCCAGTCCGCGGCGGCGGCCCGGTCCAGTCGGACGGTGCGCACGGCGGCGCCGGGGTGGCGGGCCGCCGCCGCGGACTGGGCGG
>LIQL01000847.1 GCA_001418405.1 Streptomyces diastatochromogenes
CGGCGGCGTAGTTCATCGCCGCGAACGGCAACCCCGGGAACAGCCGGATCGCCAGCATCGAACGGAACCCGTGCTCGCTCAACTGCCGGTCCGCGGCCGCCAACCACCGGGCCCGCAACAACGGCCGGAGCGCCTCCTGCCCCAACAGCCGCCCCAGCCCGAACGCCAACCCGGCGCCCAGCACCGTACCGGCGAGCGCGGTGACCAACCCCGACTGACTGCCGAACAGCGCACCCGCGGCCAGATTGAGCACCGGCCGCGGCACGAACGCCGTGGTGCACACGCCGTAGGCCACCGTGAAGCCCACCAGCGCCGTCGGCCCCGACCACTGCGCGGTCCAGCCGCCGGCCAGGAGCCGCTGCGGATGCCACAACAGCATCGTCGTCGCGGCGGCGGCCAACAGGACCAGCAGCAGGGCCAGCCGCGCCCAGGGGGAGAACACCACACGCGTGCAGCGTGCGGCGAGGCCGTCGGACGTGGCGGCGGGGGCGGGCATCCCGGGAGCGTAACCGACGCGTACGGCGGACCGCCGGAATCCGGGCCGCACGACCGCGAACCGGGGCGGACGCGGCACGTCCGAACGCCACACGTCCGGCACCGCCACGGCCCCCGACCGTAAATCGTTCGACGCCCGACCGGCGTCCCGGCACCATGGACGCATGTTCCGGCACGCCTTCCTCCCGATGCCGTCCGCGGTCGCAGTGACCGCCGCGGACGCGCCGAAGGCTGCCGCCGCACTCCTCGCCGCAGCCGCGGCACACGGCGCGCGACGCTGACCCTCTCCGGATCGTCCGGCGGGCCCCGCAGGGGGAGGGTCGGAGCGGGCCAGGGGTCCCCACGGCGCCGAGGCGCCGTCATCACCGCATTCCTGCGAGGAAGCACACCATGCCCAAGACGGCATACGTCCGCACCAAGCCGCACCTGAACATCGGCACGATGGGCCACGTCGACCACGGCAAGACCACCCTCACCGCCGCCCTCACCAAGGTCCTCAGCGACCGGGGCACCGGCACGTTCGTCCCCTTCGACCGCATCGACCGGGCCCCGGAGGAGGCCGCCCGCGGCATCACCATCAACATCTCGCACGTGGAGTACGAGACCGACACCCG
The DNA here is from genome assembly GCA_001418405.1 of Streptomyces diastatochromogenes. Taxonomy (GTDB): domain Bacteria; phylum Actinomycetota; class Actinomycetes; order Streptomycetales; family Streptomycetaceae; genus Streptomyces; species Streptomyces albulus_C. The sequence goes on from LIQL01000847.1 coordinate 1,110, forward strand.
GCACTACGCCCACGTCGACATGCCCGGCCACGCCGACTTCATCAAGAACATGGTCACCGGCGCGACCCAACTGGACGGCGCGATCCTCGTGGTCTCCGCGCTCGACGGGATCATGCCGCAGACCGCCGAACACGTCCTGCTCGCCAAGCAAGTGGGCGTGCGGCACGTCGTCGTCGCCCTCAACAAGGCCGACGCGGGCGACCCGGACCTCACCGACCTGGTGGAACTGGAAGTCCGCGAACTGCTCACCGCCCACGGTTACGACGGCGAGCACCTCCCCGTCGTACGGGTCTCCGGACTCCGTGCCCTGGAGGGCGACCCGCGCTGGACGGACGCGATCGGCGCCCTGCTGGACGCCGTGGACACCTACGTCCCGGTGCCCGAACGGTACGTGGACGCGCCGTTCCTGCTCTCCGTGGAGAACGTGCTGACCATCACCGGACGCGGCACCGTCGTCACCGGTGCCGTCGAACGCGGCACGGTGCGCTGCGGCGACCAGGTGGCCGTACTGGGCGCGGACGCGCTGCAGACCGTCGTCACCGGCGTGGAGACCTTCGGCAAGCCCATGGAATCCGCCGAGGCCGGCGACAACGTCGCGCTGCTCCTGCGCGGCCTGCACCGCGAGCACGTCCGCCGCGGCGACGTGGTCGCCGCTCCGGGCAGCGTCACCCTGCGGCGGCGCTTCACCGCCGAGGCGTACCTCCTCTCCACCGAGGAGGGCGGCCGCCGCACGCCGTTGTCCACCGGGTACCGCCCGCAGTTCTACCTCCGCACCGCGGACGTGGTCGGCGCCCTCGACCTCGGCGAGCGCGCCGTCGCCCGCCCCGGCGAGACGATCACCGCGACCGTCGAACTGGGCCGTGCACTACCGCTGGAGCCGGGCCTCGGCTTCGCCATCCGCGAAGGCGGCCGGACGGTCGGCGCGGGCACCGTCCGCACCGTACTGGAGTGAGCGGGCCCCGACGGTGCGCGCCCCTGCCTTCGTTCCTCCGCGCTCCCGTTCAGGTTGCCGCCCGTGCCCCTGTTCTCCTTCGTCGCGCGCGCCTACGATCCGGCGGGA
>LIQL01000848.1 GCA_001418405.1 Streptomyces diastatochromogenes
AGATCTCCCCGGCCGGCCGGGCGCCCGCGGTGCGCAGCCCCGCGTTCTTGGCGACCTCGCCCTTCAGGCCCTCGCTCAGGCCCAGCACATCCTGCGCCTTGGCCGCGTCGGCCGCGCACAGCTCGACGAGCTCCGCCAGGACCTCCGCCCGCGCCGCGGTCAGCCCCGGCAGCGACAGCGTCCCCAGATCCAGCGGCTTCCCGCTCCCTCCCGCGGCCTTCCCCTCGGACGGCGGCAACAGCACGAGCACGGTGTATCTCCTTCACGGCGGTACGGGCGGGGGTGCGGCCCCGTCGAAAGCTTAGAAGCCCCGCCGCCCCGGGCCGCCGCCCGCCCGACTCCCGTACGCCGCGCCAACCGCTCCCGGCGGACATACGCTCGATTTCATGCCCCGTCGCCATATCCGTGTGACCGACGCAGCGGAGGCCCCCCTCCGGGCCGCCCTGCACGAACTGCGGGTGCGGCTGGAGGTCCCCGACCACTTCCCGCCCACCGCGCAGGCCGAGGCGGAGAGCGCCGCCCGGGCCCCGCGCATCCCGGCCGGCGACGGCGAGGTGGTCACCGAGCACACCCTGGACGACGCCACCGACCTGCCCCTGTTCACCCTCGACCCGCCCGGCGCCCAGGACCTGGACCAGGCGATGTTCCTCGCCCGCGGCCCCCAGGGCGGCTACCGCGTCCACTACGCCATCGCCGACGTCGCCTCCTTCGTCACCCCGGGCGGCGCCCTCGACGCCGAGGCGCACCACCGGGTGGCCACCCTCTACTTCCCCGACGAACGGGTCCCGCTGCACCCCACCGTGCTCAGCGAGGGCGCCGCCAGTCTTCTGCCCGACCAGGACCGCCCGGCCGTCCTGTGGCGCTTCGACCTCGACGCCGACGGCGAACTGGCCCGCACCACCGTCCGCCGCGCCCTGGTCCGCTCCCGCGCCCGCCTCGACTACGCCGGCGTCCAACGGGTCCTCGACGACGGCACCGCCGAGGAGCCGCTCGCCCTGCTCCGCGAGATCGGGCTGCTCCGCGAGGAACGGGAGACGGCCCGCGGCGCGATCTCCCTCAACGTCCCCGAGCAGGAGATCGTCGAACGCGACGGCTCCTACACCCTCGCCTACCGCGCCGCACTCCCGGCCGCCGCCTGGAACGCCCAGATCTCCCTGCTCACCGGCATGGCCGCGGCCGAACTGATGCTGGCCGCCGGCACCGGCATCCTGCGCACCCTGCCCGCCGCCCCGGACGGCTCGGTCGCCCGGCTCCGCCTCACCGCCCAGGCCCTCGGCGTCGACTGGCCCCACCACACCTCGTACGCGGCGCTGATCCGCACCCTGGACCCGCGCCGGGCCGGCCACGCCGCGTTCCTCCAGGAGTGCACCACGCTGCTCCGCGGCGCCGGCTACACCGTGTTCGACGGCACCGCCCCGTCGACCAGCAGCGTCGTGCACGGTGCGGTCGCCGCCCCGTACGCGCACGCCACCGCGCCGCTGCGCCGGCTCGTCGACCGCTACACCTCCGAGCTGTGCCTGGCCGCGGCGGCCGGCCACGCCCCGCCCGGCTGGGTCCGCGCCGCCCTCCCCGCCCTCCCGCACGAGATGGAGACCGGCACCCAGCGCGCCAACCAGGTCGAGCGGGCCTGCGTCGACCTCGTCGAGGCGGCCCTGCTGCGCGACCGGGTCGGCGAGACCTTCGACGCCCTGGTCGTCGACCGGCACGACGACGACCCCACCCGGGGCACCGTCCACCTCTGCGAACCGGCCGTCATCGGCCCCGTCGAAGCCACCTCCGGCGGCCCCGCACTGCCCCTCGGCCACCGCATCCGGGTCCGCCTGGCCGGCGCCGAACCGG
>LIQL01000849.1 GCA_001418405.1 Streptomyces diastatochromogenes
CTGCCGCGAGCGGGGCCCCGTACCGTCTTCGGGGCCCCGCTCGCGGCAGCCGTCCGCGCGGGCGAGGTCGCCGAGTCCGAGGTGGACGCCGCGGTCCGCCGGGTGCTGCTGCTCGCCGCCCGGACCGGCTGCCTGGACGGGGTGCCGCCCGCGGTGGCCCCGTCCGACGTCCCGCACGGCATCGACGGCCGGGCCGTCGCCCGCGACCTGGCCCGCCGCGCCGTCGTCCTGCTGCGCAACGCACCGGTGGCGGCGCCCGGCGGCGCAGCCCGCCCGATCCTGCCGCTCGACGCCGCCGCCCTGCGCCGGGTCGCCGTGATCGGTGCGGCCGCCCGCGACGCCCGCGTCCTCGGCGGCGGCTCGGCGACCGTCTTCCCCGCACAGATCGTCTCCCCGCTCGCGGGCCTGCGCGCGGCCCTGCCCGACGACGCCGAGGTCGTCTTCGCGACCGGCGCCGACCCGCGCACCCGCGTCCCGCACGCCCGCGAGGGCTTCACCCTGCACGCCCGCTACCTCACCGCCGAGGGCCGACTGCTCACCGAGACGCCGCAGTTCGACGGCAAGGTCCAGGTGCTCGGCAGCTTCCCCGACGGCGTCACCCGGCAGGAGCTGCACGCCGTCGAACTCACCGGCAGCTTCACCCCGCGGACCACCGGCACCCACACCCTGGCCGTGGCCGGCGCCGGCCGGCTCCGGCTGACCCTGGACGACCGGGTCCTCTTCGACGGCGACGGAGCCGGGGCGGCGGGCACCGACCCCTTCGAGGCGTTCATGCAGCCTGCCGAGCACCGGATCGCCGTGGAGCTGACCGCCGATCAGGAGGTGTCGCTCACCCTGCGCTTCGTGCCGCACGGCCTCGGGCTGGGCGAAGGGATGGATGCTCTGAACTTCGTCCTCGGCCACGGCGAACCGCAGCTCGACGGAGACGCCGAGATCGTGACGGCCGTCCGGGCGGCGACCGGCGCGGACGTCGCGATCGTGGTCGTGGCGACCACCGAGGAGGTCGAGTCGGAAGGGTTCGACCGCACCGACCTCCGGCTGCCGGGCCGGCAGGACGAGTTGGTCGCCCGGGTCGCCGCCGCCAACCCCCGCACCGTCGTGGTGGTCAACTCCGGCTCCCCGGTGGAGCTGCCCTGGCGCGAGGAGGTCCCGGCGGTGCTGCTGAGCTGGTTCCCCGGTCAGGAGGCCGGGGCCGCGCTCGCGGACGTCCTGCTCGGCGACCACGAACCGGGCGGCCGGCTCCCCACCACCTGGCCGGCCCGGCTCGCCGACGCCCCGGTCTCCACCGTGACCCCCACCGACGGCACCCTCCCCTACGCGGAAGGGGTGTTCATCGGCTACCGCGCCTGGCAGCGCACCACCACCGCCCCCGCGTACCCCTTCGGCCACGGACTGGGCTACACCCGCTGGGAGTACGAGTCCCTGGACGCCACCCCCGACTCCGTGTGGGTGCGGCTGCGCAACACCGGCGACCGCCCCGGCCGCGAGGTCGTCCAGATCTATCTCGCGCCGGCCGGCGACACCCCCGGCGCGCCGGAGCGCCCGACACGCTGGCTGGCCGGCTTCGCCACCGTCGAGGCGGGGCCCGGCGAGAGCGTGGAGACCGAGATCCCGCTGCCGGGGCGCGCCTTCGAGATCTGGTCGGAACCGGACGGCGGTTGGCGCCGGATCCCGGGCCGCTACACCGTCGCGGCGGCCCGCAGCAGCGCCGACGTCCGGCTGACCGCACAGATCACGGCTGGCTGAGCACCGAGACGTCGCCACCGCTGGTCCGGGCGGATATTTTGTGCGTCGAGCCCTCGTCCGTGGCGACGGACACCTTGCGGCTGCCGCCGCTCGTCTCCGCGTCGACGGCGTAGGTGCCCTTCGGGACGCGGAGCGTGACGTCGCCCCCGCTGGTCCGCCCCGAGAGGTCGTCGGGCACCGCCCCCAGCGTCATCTCCACGTCCCCGCCGCTGGTCTTCACCTTCGCCGTGCGGGCCTTGGTGTCCTCGACGGTGATGTTGCCGCCGCTGGTGTCCGCGGTGATCCCGCCGGAGGCGCCGCGGACCGTGACGTCCCCGCCGCTGGTGTGCAGGTCGACGGAGGCGGTGCGCGGCAGCAGCACGCGGTACGCCACCTCGCAGTGCTGGCCCATCGCACAGTCCTCGGCGGTCAGCGTCAGCCGGCCGTCCTTGAGGGTGTGGGTGGTCTTCGGCTTGGACCCGTCGTACGTCACCTTCTCCGTGACCTTGACGGCACCGCCGGCGTCCACCGGCACGATCTCGATGTTGCCGCCGTGGCTCGTCGCCGACAGCGAGCTGACCGCGCCGTCGACGCCGTACGTCCGCTCGGCGGTGGTGCGCGGGCCGCCGACGACCAGGGAGCAGCCGGTCGTCAGCAGGGTCAGGGCCGCACAGGGCAGGATGAGATGGGCGGCGCGGAGTCGGGCCATGGTGATTCCCCCGAGGCAGTGGTGGCGGTGCGGTACCGAGCGGCATCCGCTCGACCTTCATCGTCCCGCGCCCCCACCCCGTCCACGTCGCCGCACGGTATGACCTTCGCCGTCACCGCACGGTATGACCCCCGCCCCGTCGCCCTTAGGGGTTCCCCCGAGACCGGGGCGGGCCGGCCCGGTCAGCCCGACCCGGAACCGACTCATCCGGTGGAGGCCGCTTCGCCCTTCGGGGGGTCTTCCTTGCGGGTGATGGTCTTGAAGGCCAGCTCCGCCAGCTCCTGCTGGCCCTGAAGCCCCGGGTGGAACCAGTCCCAGGTGCTCAACTGCTGCCCGGTGAAGCGGTAGTCGAAGACCGACCGGTCGAACCGGCACAGCTGGTCCTCGGCGCAGACCTCCGCCAGCGCCTCGTTGTACGCCATCACCCGCTCCCGGACCAGCGTCCGCCGGTCCTGCGCCGGCTTCGTCACGTCGTCCGGGTCGCGCAGCATCGACCCGCAGATGCCCAGCTTCCACACCTGCTTGCCGAGCGGGTTCTTGCGCCCCTCGGACCACAGCCGCAACAGGTCCGGCACGGCCGCGACGTACACCTGGGTGCGTGGCAGGGCGCGGCGCAGGGTCTT
>LIQL01000085.1:0-246 GCA_001418405.1 Streptomyces diastatochromogenes
CCGCAGCCGCCGGTCGCCCCGGTGACCCCGACGGCCCCGACCTCCACGCCTGGCCTGCCGCCGCAGGGCGGTGCCGCCGGCGACGACGGCGTCATCCCCTGGAAGCCGCCGACCGCCGACGTCTTCTTCGCCGCCGCGCAGGCCGCGCAGGGCCACCCGGCGCCGCTCGGCCGCCGGCTCGCGGCCCGACTGATCGACACCCTGGTGCTGGCCCTGGTCGCCCTCGCGGTGGCGCTGCCCATGTGG
>LIQL01000085.1:254-504 GCA_001418405.1 Streptomyces diastatochromogenes
CCACCGCCCCCGTCTACCTCACGATCCTCGCCGTCATCCTGATCGGCGGCGGCCTCTACGAGGTGCTGCCGACCCTCAAGTGGGGCCGCACGCTGGGCAAGAAGCTCTGCGGCGTGCGGGTACTGGACATCGAGAGCCACGACACCCCGCAGCTGGCGCAGGCCATCAAGCGCTGGCTGGTCTACGGCGTGCTCGGCGTCGCGGTGGTCGGCGTGGTCAACGCCCTGTGGTGCGTGTTCGACCAGCCGTG
>LIQL01000085.1:584-15479 GCA_001418405.1 Streptomyces diastatochromogenes
AGCCGCCGGGGCCCCCGGCGGGCGGCGCCCCGCACGACGGCGCACCGCGCAACGGCTCCCCGCACGGTGCCGGCCCCAGCGAGGGCGGCGGCCCCCCTGGTGGAGCCCCGCCGCCTCCCGGTGGTCCGCCGCCGCCCGGTGCCGGCCAGCCGCCGCCCTACGGCGGCGGCCCGTACGGCGGGCCCCCGGCGGGCGGTCCCTACGGGGGCGCGGGGGAGTACGGTGCCGACCCCCTGGCCGGGATGCCGCCGCTGGCCAACCGCGGCAAGCGACTGGTCGCCCGGATCATCGACGCGCTCATCATCGGCGTCCCGGTCACCCTGATCATGAACGCGATCGTCGGCTGGGTGGACTACTTCAGCACCAGCAGCGTGGAGACCAGCAAGCAGGCGACGGTGTCCGGCGTGACGATGCTGGCGTACCTGATCTACGAGGGGCTGATGCTGACCAGCCGCGGCCAGACGCTCGGCAAGATGGCGATGCGGATCCGGGTGGCGATGCTCTCGGACGGCGCCATCCCGACCGCGCAGGCCGGTTGGACCCGGGCCGCGGTCTACACCCTGCCGGAGATCATCCCGTGCTGCGGCTTCATCTTCTGGCTGGTCAACGTGTTGTGGTGCACCTGGGACAAGCCGTACCAACAGTGCCTGCACGACAAGGCGGCCAGGACCGTGGTGGTCGCCACGGACTGACAGTGTGACGGACCGTCAACTCATTGCGGGGGGACGGGTGTCAGCGGGTCCGCTCGCCGACCCGGGCGCGGGTCCGCTGCCGCGGCAGGCGCTCGGCCGGGGCGGGCACGGCGCGCAGCGGGGCGGGCCCGTCGGGGGCCGAGGCGTTCCCGCCGGCCCGGCGCGCCACCCGCGACAGCCCCGGCATCGGCACCGTCATCGCCACCAACAGCCCCAATCCGAGGCCGGCCAGGGCGATGACCGCGACCCCGATCCCGGTCTGCGTCTGGGAGAGCAGCAGCATCGCGAGGGTGGAGAGGAAGACGGTGGCCGAGCCGTAGACGAGCTGGGTGGCGGTCGGACGAGGCATGGCGGGATCCGTCCTCGGAGGGTCGGCGGGGGTGTCGGGCGTCCGGCGACGCGCCACCGAACGAGCCTACGGTCCCTTGTGCCCGAGCGGAACGCCAGGTAAGCGTGACCTAACCCACCGGCGTGGAGCACGGGGGCGCACGGCGCGGTCGCGGATCCGTGCGACAAGGCGCCGTGCGCGCCGTCCGGCCTGTTGGCGGCGGGGGCGCATGCCCGTCGGGCATATCCCCCCGCGGCGTTCCGGCCACGGGCCGGGCGATTCGGAATCTGTGCGTCCGCTGTCCGATAGCTGTGCAACGCAAGCCGGATAACGTACTTCGGTGTCCGCGTACACGTCAAGATCTGTCTTTTCTTCCCCAGATCCGGTCGAATGCCCTCCAGTATTGGGCAGTTGATGGGGAGGACTTGGCCAAGTGAGAAAGCACCGAAGACTGTTCGGGACGGCCGCCCTGGCCACCGCGCTCGCCGCGACCGGGGCGGCCGTTCTGTCGACCGGGGTGGCCGCGGCCGACGCCACGCCGGCCGCCGCGCCCACCGTCCGCACGGACCCGGCACCCGAACGCGCCGACGCCCACGACCTCAAGGGCCCGTTCAGCGAGCGGCAGAAGGCGCAGCGCACCGAGGCGCTCCAGCAGGTCATATCCGGCGACGCCAAGGCGACCGAGCGCAACGGCTCCAAGGTCGTCAAGCTCGGCAAGGGCAAGTACGTCGAACTGGCCCGGGAGAAGACCGACAAGATCTTCACCATCCTGGTGGACTTCGGGGACAAGGTCGACGACACCACGATGTACGACCCGGACGGCGACGGTCCGCTGCCCCCGGTCAAGAAGTACGGCGGCACGCCCGGCCCGGCGCACAACACGATCGCCAAGCCGGACCGCAAGAAGGACAACAGCACCGCCTGGCAGGCCGACTTCAACCGGCAGCACTACCAGGACCTGTACTTCTCGCACGACAAGAAGAAGGAGTCGCTGGCCAAGTACTACGAGCGGCAGTCCTCCGGCCGCTACTCGGTGAACGGCCAGGTCTCCGACTGGGTCCGCGTCCCGTGGAACGAGGCCCGCTACGGCTCCAACTACTGCGGCTCCACCAACTGCCCCAGCGCCTGGGACCTGATCCGCGACGCGGTCAACCAGTGGGTCACCGACCAGAAGGCCCAGGGTCGCACCGACGCCCAGATCAAGGCCGACCTCGCCCAGTACGACCAGTGGGACCGCAACGACTACAACCACAACGGCAACTTCAACGAGCCGGACGGGTACCTCGACCACTTCCAGATCGTGCACGCCGGTGAGGACGAGTCGGCCGGCGGCGGCGTCCAGAAGACCGACGCCATCTGGGCGCACCGCTGGTACGCGTACGGCACCGACGCCGGCAAGACGGGCCCCGCGGACAACAAGGCGGGCGGCACCCAGATCGGCGACACCGGCTTCTGGGTCGGCGACTACACCATGCAGCCGGAGAACGGCGGGCTCGGCGTCTTCGCCCACGAGTACGGCCACGACCTGGGCCTGCCGGACGAGTACGACACCACCGGCAAGGGCGAATCCTCGGTGGACTTCTGGTCGTTGATGTCGGCCGGCTCCTGGCTCGGCCGCGGCAAGGACGCCATCGGCGACCTGCCCGGCGACATGAGCGCCTGGGACAAGCTCCAGCTCGGCTGGCTCAACTACGGCACCGCCAAGGCCGCGACGCCGTCCCGGCACACCCTGGGCGTCGCCGAGTACAACACCAAGAACAAGCAGGCGCTCGTCGTCGAGCTGCCCGCGAAGAAGGTCACCACCGGGATCGTCAAGCCCGCCGAGGGCGCGACGCAGTGGTGGAGCGGGATGGGCGACGACCTGTCCAACACCCTGACCCGGACCGTGGACCTCACCGGCAAGTCCCGCGCGGCGCTCACCCTCAAGGGCTGGTGGGACACCGAGAAGGACTACGACTACGTCTACGCCGAGGTCTCCACCGACGGCGGCGCCAACTGGACGCCCCTGGACGGCACCGCGAACGGCAAGGCGCTGCCGCGCGACGCCTCCGGCAAGCCCGCGCTGAGCGGCACCGTCACCGACCACCAGGACCTGGCCTTCCCGCTGGACGCGTACGCCGGCAAGAAGATCGACCTGCGCTTCCGCTACCAGACCGACGGCGGCGTCGCGCAGAAGGGCTTCACCGCCGACGCCCTGACCCTCACCGCCGACGGCGCCCCGCTCTTCACCGACGACGCCGAGCACGGCGACAACGGCTGGACCAGCAAGGGCTTCTCGCGGATCGGCGCGTCCTTCACCAAGGACTACCCGCAGTACTACCTCGCCGAGAACCGCCAGTACGTCTCCTACGACAAGACCCTCAAGTCCGGCCCGTACAACTTCGGTTGGAAGACCGCCCGGCCGGGCTGGGTGGAGCACTTCCCGTTCCAGAACGGCGTGCTGATCTGGCTGTGGGACACCTCGCAGCGGGACAACAACGTCGGCATGCACCCCGGCGTCGGGCGGATCCTCCCGGTCGACGCGCACCCGCGGGCCGAGCGCTGGGCCGACGGCACCCTGATGCGCAACCGCTTCCAGACCTACGACGCGACCTTCACCGGGGCCCGCACCGACGCCCTGACCCTGCACAAGGACGGCGTCGCGGTGAAGATCGCCTCCAAGCCCGGCGTGCGGGTCTTCGACGACCGCAACGGCGTCTACTACGACAAGGCGAACCCGACCGGCGGCGTGGTCGTTCCTGACACCAACACCAAGATCGCGATCACCAAGGAGGCCAAGGACGGCTCCACGGTGAACCTCACGGTGGGCCCCGCTAGTAAGTAAAAAGTAAAAACCGCAGGTCATAGCGTTATCGGCCGCCGCCCCCTAGCGGGCGGCGGCCGATAGGCGTTTAGATGCGTCTTGCAGTTCCTTGTTGACGCCGAGTCTCACGGGGGAGATATGACGATGACCAGAGGCGGCTTCACCAGGCTTCCCGGCGGGAGCGTGGTGGTCGCCCTCTCGCTGCCCAGACCGGGCCACGGCCCGCTCTGCGACCCGTACGGCGGCGGCTGCCGCATCCGGGTCCTGGTCCACGCGGTGAACCGCCAGCGCGCCCTGACCAGGCTGCGCAACCTCGGCCTGCGCGCCGTCTACCTGCGCGGCAACACCGCGCCGCCGACCCCCGACGAGATCACCGCGGTGCTCCACCACCCCGACGGCCTGGTCTGGCGCGAGGCCCCCGACGACGACACCGAGTCCTGGCACCCGATACGGGCCCTCCTGCGGCAGGAGGCCGCCCGGACCGCGACGACGGGCAGCCCGACCGGCGGGTGAGGCGCACGCCCGTCCGGGCGCGCCAGGCGCCCGTCAGCCGCCGGCCACCACCGGCTTGCCGGTCAGCTCCGCGCCCGCCGCGCGGAGCTCCTGAAGGGCCGCCTCGGTGGTCTGCGGGGCGACGCCCGCCGTCAGGTCCAGCAGCACCCGGGTCCGCAGCCCCTCGGCCAGGGCGTCCAGCGCAGTGGCGCGGACGCAGTGGTCGGTGGCGATCCCGACCACGTCCACCTCGGTGACGTCCCGCTCCCGCAGCCACTGCGCGAGCGCCGTGCCGTGCTCGTCCGAGCCCTCGAAGCCGCTGTACGCGGCCGCGTGCGCGCCCTTGGAGAACACCGCGTCGACCGCGCCGGAGGCGATGGCCGGCGCGAAGTTCGGGTGGAAGCCGCTGCCCTCGGTACCGGCCACGCAGTGCACGGGCCAGGACGTGCGGTAGTCCGGCGCGTCGGAGAAGTGCGCGCCGGGGTCGACGTGGTGGTCGCGGGTGGCCACCACGTGGCGGTAGCCGCTGCCGGCCGCGGCGCCCACCAGGTCGGTGATGGCCGCCGCGACGTCCGCGCCGCCCGCCACCGCGAGGCTGCCGCCCTCGCAGAAGTCGTTCTGTACGTCGACGACGATCAGTGCCCGGTGCATGGTGCGTGCCTTCCGGCTGGGGTTTCGGGGGCGAGGCGTGATGTGACCGAGGGTAGCCACTGCGGACGCGCGGCGGGAGGGGTGGGCGCGCCCGCGCCGCACCCGCCCCGCCGCCCGCCGTGCATCAGACGAACTCCGTGGGCAGCACCGGCTCCCCGCGCGACAGCTGGGTCGCCGACAGCGGCAGCCCGGCGCGGGCCGCGATGTGCCGGCTGCGGGTCGCGTCCAGCGGCTCCCGGGCCACCACCTTGCCGCCGCTGACCAGCGGGACCTGGAGCAGCTGGTCGGTCAGGTCGGCCGGCACCGGGCCGGTGCCGATCACCTCCGCCTCGGCCACCCCGTCCTCGTCCAGCCGGCGCGCCGCCCACTTGCGGCCGCCGATCGAGGACTTGGCGCCCATCGACTTCTTCGCCACCGGCCGCAGCGGCGCGCCCGGCTCGTTGCCGTCGGCCCGCGCGACCAGCTTGTAGACCATCGAGCAGGTCGGGTGCCCGCTTCCGGTCACCACCTGGGTGCCGACCCCGTACGCGTCCACCGGCGCGGCGGCGAGCGAGGCGATGGCGTACTCGTCCAGGTCGCTGGTGACGACGATCTTGGTCTTGGTCGCGCCCAGCTCGTCCAACTGCTGACGCACCCGGTGCGCGATCAGCAGCAGGTCGCCGGAGTCGATCCGCACCGCGCCCAGGCCCGGGCCGGCCACCGCCACGGCGGTGCGCACCGCCTCGGTGACGTCGAAGGTGTCCACCAGCAGCGTCGTCCCGCTGCCGAGGGTGTCGACCTGGGCGGTGAAGGCGTCCCGCTCGCTGTCGTGCAACAGGGTGAAGGCGTGCGCGCTGGTGCCGACGGTGGGGATGTTGTAGCGGAAGCCCGCCGCCAGGTCGGAGGTGACGTGGAAGCCGCCGACGTACGCGGCGCGGGCCGCGGCCACCGCCGACAGCTCGTGGGTGCGCCGGGCGCCCATCTCCATCAGCGGCCGGTCGCCGGCCGCCACCGCCATCCGGGACGCCGCCGCGGCCACCGCCGAGTCGTGGTTGAGGATCGACAGGATCACCGTCTCCAGCACCACCGCCTCGGCGAAGGTGCCCTCGACGCGCATGATGGGCGAGCCGGGGAAGTAGACCTCGCCCTCCGGGTAGCCCCAGATGTCGCCGCGGAAGCGGTAGTCGGCCAACCAGTCCAGCGTCGGCCCGTCGAGGATGCCGCGCTCCCGCAGGAAGCCCAGGATCGTGTCGTCGAAGTGGAAGTTCTCCACCGCGTCCAACACCCGCCCGGTGCCCGCCACCACGCCGTAGCGGCGGCCCTCGGGGAGCCGCCGGGTGAAGACCTCGAAGACCGAGCGGCGGTCCGCGGTCCCGGACCGCAACGCGGCCTGCAGCATGGTGAGTTCGTACTGGTCGGTGAAGAGTGCCGTCGACGGCACGGCCACCGGCAGCCCCAGGTCTGCTGTGTTCATGGAGGAGATGCTACCCCTAATACTCGTCACTTTGACGATAGTGGGCCCGGGCTGCCCCGGCACATCGCCCCGGCGCACCGCCGCGCCACGCCGGTGCGCCGCACGCCAGGGCCGTTTGTGCGTCCCCCGCCCCCGGGTGGCAGCATGGGCCCTGTGAGCGCCCACCCGTCACCCATGAGCACCCTCAGACCGCACCACGCACGCCTCAGCGTGCCGGTCGAGATCGAGCGTCCGGAGGCGAGCGAAGCCCCCTTCGCCGTTCCCGAACCCGACGTCCCGTGGGTCACGATCGTTCACAACGACCCTGTGAATCTCATGAGCTACGTCTCCTACGTCTTCCAGACGTACTTCGGCTACTCCAAGGACAAGGCGCACCGGCTGATGCTCGACGTCCATCACAAAGGCCGCGCGGTCGTCTCCAGCGGCAGCCGCGAGGAAATGGAGCGCGACGTGCAGGCCATGCACGGCTACGGCCTCTGGGCGACCCTCCAGCAGGACCGCTGATGACCGGCCAGTTCGAACCGCTGCCCGGCGGCGGCGCGGCCGCCCCGCTCGACGAGGTCGAGATCTCCATCCTGCGCAGCCTCGCCGTCCAACTGCTGGAGCTGGTCGGCCCGGGCACCGAGCCCGCCGGCGCCGGCGAGGACGACATGCTGGCCGCGCTCTTCGTCGAGGGCCCCAGTGAGCCGCCCTCCGACCCGGTGCTGGCCCGCCTCTTCCCCGACGCCTACGGCGGCCCCGACCTGGTCCCGGACGACGACGTCCGGGCCGCCTCCGCCGAGTTCCGCCGCTACACCGAGAACGACCTGCGGGCCCGCAAGCGCGAGGACGCCCTGGCGCTGGTCCGGGCGCTGGACGCGCTGTCGGCCGAGAACGGCGGCGCGGTGCTGCGGCTCAAGCCGGACGAGTGCCGGCAGTGGCTCGGCGCCCTCAACGACCTGCGGCTGGCCATCGGCACCCGGCTGGAGGTCACCGACGAGGACGACGGCGGGGAGCTGCTGCGGCTGCCGGACAGCGACCCGCGCAAGCCGATGGTGCTCGCCTACTACTGGCTCGGCGGCCTCCAGGAGACGCTCGTCGAGGCGCTGATGGGCTGACCGCCGGGCCCGTCCCGGCGGCGCCGGCGCGAACCGGGGCGCAAGGCCCCGGGCGCCTACACCGCGTTCGCTCAGCGGAGGCTCAAATCCGGATAACGATCGCGTCACCACACCCGTGCGCTGTGTTGTGGATTCCGTTCTTTGTCCTGATTTCTCTGTGATCCGTCCCACGGCGACTCTGGTCGATCTCCGTCAGCTCGTGATAAAAGTTCTCGACCTGCCTCAGTGACGCCACCCCTGTCGCTGCGGGGGCGCTGAGCCGGCCGACCGTCGGCGTGCAGGAACTCCATCCGGGGGGATCGGGACCCGATCCGGAAAGAACCGGGTCGGTATGGAGAAAGGCGCACCACTCATGACCTCTGTGCAGGTCGACAAGAATCACGACGGCAACGAGGCCGCTGGCGAGGCTCCCGAAGAGGGCTACCAGCGGGGTCTGGGCAATCGCCAGATCCAGATGATCGCCATTGGTGGCGCCATCGGTACCGGTCTGTTCCTCGGAGCAGGCAAGGCCATTTCCAAGGCCGGGCCGAGCATCATCCTGGCGTACGCCATCGTCGGTCTGGTCATCTTCCTCATCATGCGGGCCCTGGGCGAACTGCTCATGTACCGGCCCGTTTCCGGCTCGTTCTCCGAGTACGGCCGGGAATTCCTCGGCCCGTTCATCGGATTCGTGACGGGCTGGACCTACTGGCTCTTCTGGGTCGTTACCGGCATCACCGAAGTAACTGCTGCGGCCACCTATATCCAGTACTGGAACAAGGGCATACCGCAATGGGTTTCCGCGTTGGTCTTCACCGTCGCGCTCTTCGGCATCAACCTGATCTCGGTGAAGATCTTCGGTGAACTCGAATTCTGGTTCTCGATGGTCAAGGTCACCGCGATCATCGGCATGATCCTGATCGGCATCGGCGTCATCACCCTCGGTTTCTCCAAGGCCGGTGACACCGCCTCGTTCACCCTGCTCTGGTCGGACGGCGGGTTCTTCCCCAAGGGCATCGGCGGCACGCTGATGACGCTGCAGATCGTGATGTTCGCCTTCCTCGCCGTCGAGCTGGTCGGCGTCACCGCGGGCGAGGCGACCGACCCGAAGAAGGTGCTCCCCAAGGCCATCAACACCGTGCCGTGGCGGATCGGCCTCTTCTACGTCGGCGCGCTCATCATCATCCTGTCCGTGGTCAGCTGGACGGTCTTCAAGCCGGGCGTCAGCCCCTTCGTCGCCGCCTTCCAGCAGATCGGCCTGCCGGCCGGCGCGGGCATCGTCAACTTCGTCGTGCTGACCGCGGCGCTGTCCTCGGCCAACTCCGGGATGTACTCCACCGGCCGGATGCTGCGCGACCTCGCGCTCAACGGCCAGGGCCCGCAGTTCTTCACCAAGCTCAGCAAGAACGGCCTGCCCACCCGGGGCACCGGCATCTCGGTCGCCCTGATGCTGTTCGGCGTCTACATCAACTACCAGTGGCCCGGCGAGGCGTTCAACTACGTCGTCTCCTTCGCCACCATCTCCGGCATGTGGGCGTGGATCGTCATCCTGCTCTCGCACCTGCGCTACCGGGCCAAGGCGAACCGCGGCGAGCTGCCGCAGTCCGAGTTCAAGGCCCCCGGCGCCCCGTACACCTCGATCTTCGCGCTGGCCTTCATCGGCATGGTGATCGTGATGATGGGCGTCGACCCGGACACCCGGATCTCGCTCTACGCGGCTCCCGTCTGGGCGATCGTCATGGCCGTGGGCTACCTGGCCATCAAGCGCCGGGACGCCGCCCAGCTGTCCCAGGGGCCGGCGAAGTCCGCTGAGAAGAGCTGACGCACCGCGCTGAACCGGCCGGAATTCCACCGACTGTCCAGCATTCGGGCCCGCGCGTACCACCCCTCGGTACGCGCGGGCCTGCTGTCTATTCTTGGCCGCATGCTGACCCTCACCAAGGCCCTCCACGACCAGATCGTCGAGCACGCCCGCCAGGACCACCCCGACGAGGCATGCGGCGTGATCGCGGGCCCGGCCGGCAGCGGCCGCCCCGAGCGGTTCATCCCGATGCTCAACGCCGCCCGCTCGCCCACGTTCTACGAGTTCGACTCCGCCGATCTCCTCAAGCTGTACCGCGAGATGGACGACCGGGACGAGGAGCCGGTCGTCATCTACCACTCGCACACGGCCACCGAGGCGTACCCCTCGCGCACCGACATCACCTACGCCAACGAGCCCGGCGCGCACTACGTCCTGGTCTCCACCGCCGACGCCGACGACGCGGGCCCCTTCCAGTTCCGCTCGTACCGCATCGTGGACGGCGAGGTCACCGAGGAAGAAGTCCGGATCGTGGAGAGCTACGCCTGACGCGTGGTCGACCTCATGTCCGGCCCGGTCAGCGGCCGTGACCTGGGGGTTCGCCCCCGGGCACGGCCCGCGCGGACGACCGGTCCCGCCCCGCGTCCCACCTGGCGTACAGCGAACGTCCGCATCATGGGACGAGGTTCCAGAACCCGGACCGGGAATCGATACGATGACCGCATGGTTGACCATGTCGTGTGCGGAGCGAGCGAGCAGAGGCCGGGTGCGCTGCTGACGCACGCCCCGCTCGCCACGCGCCGCTCCGCATCGGCCCTCCTGGGCGCCTTCGGCTGCGGAGCCGCCCGGCTGCACATCGACCTGTGCCGCCTCTCCAGCGCCATCTGTCCGCGCTGCGCCGCCGGCTGACGCCGCCGCCCGCGGCGTCGCCGCACCCTTCCGCGCACGGCCTCCGCGCCCTCCGGCGCCCCGCACCGCCCGCACCCCCGCGGCGCACCGCGCACGCACCGACCGCGCCGCACGCACCCCGCACCCGCCACCGCACCCCGAACTCCGACAGGAGCACTCCCATGGCCATCGAGGTCCGCATCCCGACCATCCTGCGCAGCTACACCGACGGCGAGAAGGCAGTCGAGGGCTCCGGCGCGACCGTCGGCGAACTCTTCACCGACCTGGAGAGCCGGCACGCCGGCATCCGCGAGCGCCTGGTCGACGGCGAGCAGCTGCGCCGCTTCGTCAACGTCTACCTCAACGACGAGGACGTGCGCTTCCTGGAGGGCATCTCCACCAAGCTCTCCGACGGCGACAGCGTGACGATCCTGCCGGCCGTCGCGGGCGGATCCGCCGCCGCGTCGACGCGTCCCGCCGGGGCGGCGGTCGGACGACGGGTCGGGCAGGTCTGACGTGCGGTACGACTCCCCGCTGGCGGCGGTCGGCAACACCCCCCTCGTCCGCCTCCCGCGCCTCTCGCCCTCCGAGGACGTCCGCATCTGGGCGAAGCTGGAGGACCGCAACCCCACGGGCTCCGTCAAGGACCGGCCCGCGCTCCACATGATCGAGCAGGCCGAGAAGGACGGCCGGCTCACCCCCGGCTGCACGATCCTGGAGCCCACCAGCGGCAACACCGGCATCTCACTCGCCATGGCGGCCAAGCTCAAGGGCTACCGCATCGTCTGCGTGATGCCGGAGAACACCTCCGCCGAGCGGCGCGAACTGCTCGCCATGTGGGGCGCGGAGATCATCTCCTCGCCCGCGGCGGGCGGCTCCAACACGGCCGTCAAGGTCGCCAAGGATCTCGCCGCCGAGCACCCCGACTGGGTGATGCTCTACCAGTACGGGAACCCGGACAACGCCGGCGCCCACTACGCCACCACCGGCCCCGAGATCCTCGCCGACCTGCCCTCGGTCACCCACTTCGTGGCCGGTCTGGGCACCACCGGCACCCTGATGGGCGTCGGCCGCTACCTGCGCGAGCACGTCCCCGGCGTCCGCATCGTCGCCGCCGAACCCCGCTACGACGACGTGGTCTACGGCCTGCGCAACCTCGACGAGGGCTTCATCCCCGAGCTCTACGACGAGTCGGTGCTCACCACCCGCTTCTCCGTCGGCTCCGAGGACGCGGTCCGCCGCACCCGCGAACTCCTCGCGGAAGAGGGCATCTTCGCCGGCATCTCCACCGGCGCGGCGCTGCACGCCGCCCTCGGCGTGGCCCGCAAGGCGGTCCGCGCCGGCGAGTCCGCGGACATCGTCTTCGTCGTCGCCGACGGCGGGTGGAAATACCTCTCCACCGGCGTCTACACCGCCGAGTCGACCGAGGCGGCCATCGCGACGCTGCACGGACAGCTCTGGGCGTAGGCCCCGCGCAACCCCGAGGGGGTGGCCACCGGCACACGCCGGTGACCACCCCCTTCGGCATCGGTCCCGAAAGGCCGGCTCCGGGCCGACTTTCCGCCCACCGGAAGGCCGGCGCGCGCCCCGCCGCCGAACCCCCACCCGGACTGGTGATTCCGCCCACAGCTCGCCCCACCTAAGGCGCCACGGGCCCCTTCGCGCCTTACGCTCGGGGGCACCGCACCGACCGCCACGGGCCCGGCAGCAGCCCGGCCCGGCACTGCCGGGACCACCCGTGACGGGGGTGCCGGCCGCCCTCCTCCCCCAGCTCCCGCTGGGAGGTGCCCCCAGCCCACGGAGGTTCACGCCCGCATGAAGCTCACCGTCGTCGGATGCTCGGGGTCGTTCCCCTCCATGGAATCGGCCTGTTCGAGCTACCTCCTGGAGGCCGACGGCTTCAGGCTGCTCCTCGACATGGGCAACGGCGCCCTCGGCGAGTTGCAGCGCCACTGCGGTCTCTACGACCTGGACGCCATCCTCCTGTCGCACCTGCACGCCGATCACTGCATCGACCTGTGCGGCTACTTCGTCGTCCGCTACTACCGCCCCGACGGCGGCCGCTGCGCGCCGCTGCCGCTCTACGGGCCGACCGGCACCGAACGCCGGCTGACCGCCGCCCACGACGACCTCCCGCACGAGGGCGCGATGAGCGAGGTCTTCGACTTCCGGACGCTGACGCCGGGCACCTCGACCATCGGCCCGTTCACCGTCCGCACCGAACGGGTCAGCCACCCCGTCGAGGCGTACGGCTTCCGTATCGAGCACGGCGGCCGCACCCTGACGTACTCCGGCGACACCGGCCCCTGCGCGGCGCTGGAGGACCTCGCCGAGGACACCGACCTCTTCCTGTGCGAGGCGTCCTTCACGCACGGCAAGGAGGACATCCCCGACCTCCACCTCAACGGCCGGGAGGCCGGCGAGCACGCCCGGCGGGCCGGCGCGGGGCGCCTGGTGCTCACCCACATCCCGCCGTGGACCGACCCGGACATCAGCGTCCGCGACGCGCAGAAGGTCTACGACGGACCGGTCGAGGTCGCCAAGGCCGGCGCGGTCTACGAGGTCTGAGCCGGGCCCGTCGCACCGACACGTAGACCCGCGGCGCTCCTCGGTGGAGGCGGTGCCGTCGACGTCCACGAGGGTGGGGCGGCCCACGAGGCCGGTGTCGGGCCGGACGCGGCGTTAAAAAAACCGGGTTCCCCTTCCGGTGCGGAAGGGGAACCCGGCGGTGAACGACGGTGCGGCAGCGGCTACTTGGACTCGGCCTTCTGCAGTTCCGCCAGCTCCTCGTCGGACTCGCGGCCCGGCGTGGGGAGGTTGAACTTGGTGATGGCGAACCGGAAGACCACGTAGTACAGCGCGGCGAAGCACAGGCCCACCAGCGCCAGGCCCAACGGGTTCGAGGCGATGCCGAGGTTGAGCACGTAATCGATCAGACCGGCCGAGAAGCCGAAGCCGTCCTTCATGCCCAGCGCCCACGTCAGGGCCATCGACACACCGGTGAGCACCGCGTGGATCGCGTACAGCACCGGGGCGATGAACATGAACGTGAACTCGATCGGCTCGGTCACACCGGTGACGAACGCGGTGAGCGCGAGCGAGAGCATCATGCCGCCGACGACCTTGCGGCGCTCGGGGCGCGCGCAGTGCACGATGGCGAGGCAGGCGGCCGGCAGCGCGAACATCATGATCGGGAAGAAGCCGGTCATGAACTGGCCGGCGCTCGGGTCGCCGGCGAGGAAGCGCGCGATGTCGCCGTGCTTGCCGTGGTAGTCGCCCGCCTGGAGCCACGGGAAGGAGTTCAGCAGGTGGTGCATGCCCACCGGGATCAGCGCGCGGTTGGCGACGCCGAAGATGCCCGCGCCCACGGCGCCCGAGCCGACCAGCCATTCGCCGAAGTTGTGCAGACCCGCGCCGAGCACCGGCCAGACGAGGCCGAAGACGATGCCCACGACCAGGCCCGCGAAGGCCGACAGGATCGGCACCAGCCGGCGACCGCCGAAGAAGCCCAGCCACTCGGGCAGCTTCTTGCGGTAGTAGCGCTGGTAGAGCAGCGCCACCACGAGGCCCATCACGACACCGCCGAGCACGCCGGCGTTGACCGGCGCCTCATTCATGACGATCTTGCCGTCCACGACCGCGGCGACCTTGGGCAGGTTCTTGTCGGTGAAGGTCGCGAGCACCTTCTGGAAGACGAGGTAACCCGTCACCGCGGCCAGCGCGGTCGAACCGTCCGACTTCTTGGCGTAGCCGATCGCGATGCCGACGGCGAACAGCAGCGGCATGTTGTCGAGGATCGCGCCGCCGCCGGCGGCCATGTAGCCGGCGATCTTGGTGATGAAGGTCGGGAACGACTCCCGGCCGAGCAAGTCGTTGTTGCCGAGGCGGACGAGCAGGGCGGCTGCGGGCAGCACGGCGACCGGCAGCATCAGGCTGCGACCGATGCGCTGCATGACAGCCATCGCGCCGGAACCCTTCTTTTTCTTCTCGGCCGCGGGGACGGCAGTGGCCGTGGACACAACTTCCTCCAGTGGACAAGGCGCCGCCTGGACGAAGTGGTGGGGAATGGCGGCGTCTCGGGGGGACGCGGCCAGAACCGGCCGCAGGTCTACACCACGCACGAGGTGGTGTAGACCTGCGGTGGTGTAGACCTGTTGTAGCACGGCGGGGGCACCGCAAGGAACCTGCCATAGGGCACCAACCGGACCACCCCGCACCGGGCGCGACCCGGCCGACCGGCCCCCGCCCGCCCCGACGAGCGCTACTTCACGTTCTCCCGCTCCATCGCGTCCCCCACCTCGTCCGGCTCCCGCCCCGGGGTCTGGAGGTCGAACCGCTTGATCGCGAAACGGAAGACCGCGTAGTACACCGCCGCGAAGCACAGCCCGATCGGAATGAGCAACCAGGGCTTCGTCGCCAGCCCCCAGTTGATGACGTAGTCGATCAGACCGGCCGAGAAGCTGAAGCCGTCGTGCACCCCCAGCCCCCAGCTCACCGCCATCGACACACCCGTCAGCACCGCGTGCAGCACGTACAGCGCCGGCGCCACGAACATGAACGCGTACTCGATCGGCTCGGTGATGCCGGTGACGCATGACGTCAGACCGATCGACAGCATCATCCCCGCGATCTCCTTGCGCCGGTGCGGCTTCGCACAATGCGTCATCGCCAGCGCCGCGGCCGGCAGCGCGAACATCATGATCGGGAAGAA
>LIQL01000850.1 GCA_001418405.1 Streptomyces diastatochromogenes
CGGCGGCACGCCGAGGGCCTGCGCCCCGACACCGCCGTGCGCGGCTTCGGCTACGAGCACCGGCGGCTGGCCGAGGGCCGCCACCCCACCTGCCGCGACCTGGACCGGGTCGCCACGGACCGCGAGGTGTACGTGATGAACGCCTCCGGACACGGCGGCGTCGTCAACACCTTCACCCTGCGCAAGTACGGCATCACCGCCGGGACCCCGGACCCGGCGGGCGGCCGCATCGGCCGCGACGCGTCCGGCGAGCCCACCGGCGAGCTGTGGGACGGCGCCTGCGACCTGCTCACCGGCCCCGACGGCGTGAAGATCACCAACCACGGGCCGAACTTCCACCTCGACGACCCCGAGGACGTCATGCGCGGCCACCTGCTGCGCGCCCAGGAGACGTTCCTGGCCGCCGGGGTCACCACCATCGGCGACGCCCAGGCCTCACGCCGCGAGCTGGGCACCTACCTGCGCGCCCGCGACAACGGCGACCTGCGCATGCGCACCTCCGTCTACCTCACCTCCGCGCTCCTGGACACCGCCCTCGACCTCGGCCTGACCCGACGGCTCGGCGACGACCTGCTGCGCATCCAGGGCGTGAAGCTGTACGCGGACGGCACGCTCGGCGGCTGGACCGCGTACTTCCCCGAGGGCTACGCGGCCGACTGCTGCCACCACGGGCAGCTCTACCACTCCCCCGAGGAGTACGCGGACCTGGTGCTCCGCGCCCACCGCGCCGGGCTCCAGACCGCCACCCACGCCCAGTCCCCGTACGCCATCGGCATGGTCCTGGACGCGGTGGAGCGGGCGCTCGCCGAGACCCCGGCCGCCGACCCGCGGCACCGCATCGAGCACTGCGGCCTGCCCACCGACGAGGAGATCGGCCGGATGCGCGAGCTCGGGGTGCACGCCGTGCTCCAGCCGCAGCACCACCTGCGCACCGGTGACGGCACGCTCACCGCGATCGGCGAGCTCGGGCACCGGTACAACCCCTGCGGCCTGCTGCAGCGCGCCGGCACCTCGTTCGCGCTCAGCTCCGACGCGCCGGTCGCGCCGCCGCGGCCCTTCGAGGCCGTCGCCGCCGCCGCGAGCCGCATCTCGGGCGTGCCGAGCCGGGTGCCGAGGACGGTGACGCGGCTCGCGGCGGCGGCGACGGCCTCGAAGGGCCGCGGCGGCGCGACCGGCGCGTCGGAGCTGAGCGCGAACGAGGTGCCGGCGCGCTGCAGCAGGCCGCAGGGGTTGTACCGGTGCC
>LIQL01000851.1 GCA_001418405.1 Streptomyces diastatochromogenes
CCCTCCGCCCCCTCGCCCCCCTCTTCGCCGGACTGGTCGCCAACGTCACGGCCTACGAGCACCTGGCCCTGGACGCGGCCCTCAAGGGCGGCCGCGACCGGGTGTTCTCCGCGCTCCTCGCACATCCCCTCATCGGCCAGATCGACTACGCGAACCGGCTCACCGACCAGCTGATCGCACACAACCGGGAGCACCTCACGTGGGCCTGACCGGCACCGCCCTCGCCATCGACGCGGGCAACAGCAAGACCGACGTGGCCCTGCTGGCCACGGACGGCAGGATCCTCGGCCGGTCCCGCGGCGGAGGCTTCCAACCGCCCGTGGTGGGCACCGCCCGGGCCGTGGACACGCTGGCCCCGCTGATCGCCGCGGCCCGCGCCCAGGCCGGCCTGGCCGACCACACCCCCGTCGAGCACCTCTCCGCCTTCCTCGCCAACGCCGACCTGCCGGTCGAAGTGACCCGACTGACCGCCGAGATCGCCGCCCGGGGCTGGGCGGA
This sequence comes from Streptomyces diastatochromogenes, assembly GCA_001418405.1. Lineage (GTDB taxonomy): Bacteria > Actinomycetota > Actinomycetes > Streptomycetales > Streptomycetaceae > Streptomyces > Streptomyces albulus_C. The sequence goes on from LIQL01000851.1 coordinate 499, forward strand.
CACCGTCACCGTCCGCAACGACACCTTCGCCCTGCTCCGCGCCGGACTGCCCGACGGCGGCGAACCGTTGGGCGTCGCCGTGGTCTGCGGCGCCGGCATCAACTGCGTCGGCCTCGGCCACGGCGGCGCCACCGCCCGCTTCCCGTCGATCGGCCGCCTCTCCGGCGACTGGGGCGGCGGTTCCTTCCTCGCCGACGAAGCCCTGTGGCGCGCGGCCCGGGCCGAGGACGGCCGCGGCGCCCCCAGCGCGCTCGCCCGCGCCCTACCGGCCCACTTCGGACTGGCCACCATGCTGGAGCTGATCGAAGCACTGCACCTGCACCGCATCCCCGAAACCCGCCGGCACGAACTCACCCCCCTGCTCTTCGCCGTCGCCGCGGACGGCGACCCCGTCGCCCGCGCCGTCGTGGACCGCCAGGCGGAGGAGATCGCCGTGCTGGCCACCGTCGCCCTCCAACGCCTGGACCTGCTCGCCGAACCGACCCCGGTCATCCTCGGCGGTGGCGTCCTCGCCGCCCGGCACCCGCAGCTCCACGACCGCCTCACCCACCTGCTGGCCGAACGGGCCCCGAAGGCGGTGCCGCACGTCATCACCGCGCCCCCGGTCCTCGGCGCCGCCCTGGACGCCTTGGACCGGACGACCCCGGCACCGCCCCCGCCGGCTTACGCGCGCCTGCGGTCGGAGTGGGCGTAGGGCCGCGGCTGCGCCGTGCCCGCCCCTGCGCGGCGCCCGCCCTCAGCCCACCTGGACGCAGTCGCCTCTGCGGGTCTCGGTGCGTTCGCCCGGGGCGAGGATCAGGTCGGCCACGGACGGGGATCTCTCACCCTCCGTGAGGATGGTGAGGGGGTGGTCGGTGTCGTTGATGACGCGGGTGGGAGTGCCGTCGGCGGCGTGGAAGAGGGGGTAGGTGCCGGCCGGGTTGATGTAGGTCGTGCTGCCGATGGTCAGGAAACCGCTGGCCGGGGGCGAGAGTTCGGGGATGGGCGAGGTCCGGGTGGTGGTCCGGGTGGCGGCCTTGGTCAGCGGCGTCAGGAGCTGGTTGATACGGCGCATGGCGTCCCTCCGGTGCTGCGCGGGGTGGTGGGGTCGGCGGGCTTGCCAACCTTCGTCACTCAGCGT
>LIQL01000852.1 GCA_001418405.1 Streptomyces diastatochromogenes
GATCCGCACCGCGCCCGCGCCCCCGTGGCGCCCCGCTCCAGCACCGGCCGCAACGGGTTCCGCACCGCCCGCCACACCGCCGGCCCGGCGCATTAGGATGCGCGGCATGAGCTTTGGGCAAGGGGGGCCGTTCGGCGGCCCGGGGGGTTCCACTCCGGACTGGGAGGCGCTGGCCGACGAGAGTCAGGCCCGCTCCCGCCGCAAGCGCTGGGTCGTGATCGGCGGAGGTGCCGTCGCCGCACTCGCGGTCGCCGGCATCGTCGCCGTCGCCGTGATCAACAGCAACGGCTCCTCCGGCGGCAACGCCACCGCCCGGCCCACCGCGTCCGGCCAGTCCGCGCTGCCGGACGACAAGCCGTCCTTCCCCGACGTCTCGGTCCCGCCCCCGCCCAATCCGCAGGACTACATCTCCGACCCCAAGAAGGACACCGCGCCGCTCACCCCGGCCACCCTCTTCCCACAGAAGGCCATGGTCGTCGGCGAGCACAGCTACCCGCAGACCAGCACCGCCGGCACCGCGGACTGCACCGCCGGCGCCCAGGGCGCCCTGGTCTCCTCGCTCCACCACAACGGCTGCAAGCAGCTGCTGCGCGCCACCTACTCCCAGGGCGGGGTCGCCGTCACCATCGGCGTGGCCGTCTTCGACTCGCCGGCCCAGGCCACCGCGGTGATGAACGAGAACAAGCCCAACCTCCTGCCGCTGGCCGGCGGCGGCGTCCCCGCCAACTTCTGCCAGGGCAGCAAGTGCCGGATGACCACCAACGCCACCGGCCGCTACGCGTACTTCACCATCGCCGGCTACACCGACGGCAAGGACGTCACCGCCGGCGAGACCAAGGCCCAGCAGATCAGTCGGGACGGCGGCGCCTACGCCTTCACCCAGATCGCCCAGCGCGGCAAGGACCAGGCCGCCAAGGCCGCCGAGCAGCAGCTCAAGGAAGCCCAGCGCAAGGCCGGCCAGGCCTCCTGACGCCCCGGGCCGCGCCCGCCCCCGCCCGACCGGCCCGGGGCGGGCCCCGCCCTCAGCAGCAGCCGGCCGACGGCAGCGACCGCTTGTTGCGCGCTTCCTTGTTCCGGGCCATCAGCAGCTCGTCGGCCGGGTAGCCGACCTCCTCCAGCGTCAGCCCGTGCGGCCGGACGACGTGCACCGCGGAATCCCGCGCCCCCGCGGCCAGCACCTTCCCCGGCCAGTCCACCGGCCGGG
>LIQL01000853.1 GCA_001418405.1 Streptomyces diastatochromogenes
GTGGGGAACCGCGGCGGTGCGGGTCTGCGTGAGGGAAACAGAGAGGGGCGGGGCGGGGCGGGGCAGGGCAGCGCGGTGCGGCGCGGTGCAGTGCAGTGGGGGCGCCGTGGGGGTGCCGGGGTGTTTGGCGTTCCGAACAAGATCGGGTCAAGTCCGGTGTGCTGGTGGGGCGGCCCGGACATACTGACGGCCGTGCGCCCGTGCCCGTGGGCGCCTGGCGCGGGGCCGGCCCGCAGTGAGCGAGCAGGGGGTGGTGCGTCGGTGTCTCCGGTTCCTTCGGTGTCGAGGGAGGCGTCGGTGCCTTCGCAGTCGTCGGGGTCTCCGGGGTCCTCGGGGTCTCCGGGATCGCCCGCGTCGTCCGCGGCGGCGGGTCCTGCGGCGTCGTCCGCGGTGCCGGCGCGCCGGCGTACCGCATGGGCCGAGGGGCTCGACCACCTGCGGGGCGCCGCCACGACCGAGCCGGGGCGGTTGCGTGCGCTCGGTGCGGTGCTGGCGCTGCTGGTCGTGGTGTTCGGTGCGGCGACCGCCTGGCAGGTGACGGACCGGTCCGCGGCCGCCGACGACGTCGTGCTGCGCAGTCAGCCGTTGACCGTGGACGCGGCGAGCATCTTCCGGTCGTTGGCGGACGCCGACACCACGGCCGCCGGTGGGTTCCTGGCGGGCGGCACGGAGTCCGCGGCGACCCGGCAGCGGTACGAGGCGGACGTCGCTACGGCGTCGCAGCTGCTGGTCAGGGCGGCGGCGAACGCGCGGGTGCCGGGTGCGGAGGACGGCGCGGCGGACCGGACCGGGGAGCAGGTCGCCCGGCTGAACGCGTTGCTGCCGCGGTACACGGGGTTGATCGAGACGGCCCGGACCAACAACCGGCAGGGGTTGCCGCTGGGCGGCGCCTACCTGCGGTACGCGAACGGGCTGATGCGGACGGAACTCCTGCCGGCGGCGCAGGCGTTGTACGAGGCGGAGACGCAGCGGCTGGCCGTCGACCAGGCGCGGGCCACGGCGTGGCCGGGGTTCGCGCTGGTGGCGGGGGTGGTCGCCCTGGGGGCGCTGGGCTGGGCGCAGCGCCGGCACTACCGGCGGACCAACCGGGTGTTCAACCGCGGTCTGCTGGTGGCGACGGTGGCGTCGGTCGCGGTGCTGCTGTGGTTGGCGGTGGGGCACGCGGTGGCGCGGGCCGGGCTGGTCGACGCGTACGAGCACGGGACCCGGTCGTTGCAGGCGCTGAACACCGCGCGGATCGACGCGCTGCGGGCGCGGGCGGACGAGAACCTGACGCTGGTGGCGCGCGGTGCGGTGCTCACGGCCGATCAGAAGGACTTCTACGAGGTCGACTTCCAGTCGAAGATGGGGCATCTGGCGGGCCCGGGCGGTCCGGGTCCGGTGGTCGCCGCCGGTGAGTTGGGGAAGGCGCTGGCTCTGGTGGACGACGAGGCGGGGCGGCGGCCGGTGCTCGACGCGGTGGCGGCGGCCGGGCAGTGGCGCGCGCGGCACGCGGCGGCGCGGGCGGCGGACGACCGGGGCGCCTATGACCGGGCGTTGGCTCAGGTCATCGGGGGCAGCGGTTCGACGGGGGCGTCGTTCGACCGGGTGGACACCGGGCTCGGGCGGGCGTTGGTGCACGAGCAGGCGCGGTTCCGCGCGACGGCGGACGGCGGGCGGGCGGCGTTCCGGTTGCTGGCGGTGGGTGGCGCGGTGCTGGCGGTGCTGGCGGCGACGGCCGCGGTGTGGGGCGTCGGGCGCCGGTTGTCGGAGTACCGGTGAGGGGGCCCGGGATGCGTCAGACGCGCGGGCGGGGGCTGCGGGACCTGCGGGCCGTGTTGGGGCCGGTCGCGGCGGGGATGGCCGTGATGGCGGCGACCGCGACGGTGCTGGTGCCGGCGCTGGGG
>LIQL01000854.1 GCA_001418405.1 Streptomyces diastatochromogenes
GACGGAGGGACGGTCATGTCCCCAGTGTCGGGGACGGGGTGGTGCGGCCGGTGCCGGGCCCGGCGGTGCGAGGGCCCGGCGGGTTCAGCGGACGGCTTCCAGGAGGTCGGAGCAGCCCAGGGCCTCGGCGATCGACCCGAGGGCGTCGCCGTCGAGGGCCAACAGCTCCCGTTCGCCTACGCCTACGTCCTCCAGGAGCCGGGCGTCGCCGAGCGGGCCGCGGGCCACGGGTTCCTCGTCGGCGTCCCGGCCCTCTGGGTCCTCGTCCTCCGTTTCCGGTTCGCCGTCCTCGGTGCCGTCCAGGTCGAGCAGGTCGAGGTCGTCCGCGTCGTCGTCGCGGCCGAGCAGCTCGTCCGTCAGCATGGTGCCGTACGAGCTCCTGGCCGCCAGCGCGGCGTTGGAGACGAAGACCCTCGGGTCGTCCTCGCCGTCGATCCGGACGACGCCGAACCAGGCGTCCTCCTGCTCGATGAGGACCACTACCGTGTCGTCGGCGGCTGCTTCTCGGGCCAGGTCGGCCAGATCGGTCAGCGTTTCCACATCGTCGAGCTCTGTGTCGCTCGCTTCCCACCCGTCTTCGGTGCGCGCGAGCAGTGCGGCGAAGTACACCGTGACTCTCCCACTGGTAGAGGCGTGCCGGGCCGGGCGGGGCGGCGCTGCACGCCGCTGCTTCCCGCCCCTTCGGAATCGTGGCAGAAACATCCCGTCCGCGCGGCGTCTTCGACGCTGCGTCGTGCGGACGTTGTGAGAGATGTCGCTCACGTGCCGGAGCGCGGGCGGCATATGACGGGCGCCGGGGCCTTGCGGCTCGGTTAGTGTCGAGGTATGCGGATCCACGTCGTCGACCACCCGCTGGTGGCGCACAAACTCACCACTCTGCGCGACAAGCGCACCGACTCCCCGACTTTCCGGCGGCTCGCCGACGAGCTGGTCACCCTGCTCGCCTACGAGGCCACCCGTGATGTGCGCACCGAGCAGGTCGACATCGAGACGCCGGTGACGGCGACCACCGGCGTGCGGCTGTCGCACCCCCGCCCCATGGTCGTGCCGATCCTGCGGGCCGGGCTGGGCATGCTGGACGGCATGGTCCGGCTGCTGCCCACCGCCGAGGTCGGCTTCATGGGCATGGTGCGCAACGAGGAGACCTACGAGGCGCACACCTACGCGACGCGGATGCCCGACGACCTGTCGGGGCGGCAGGTGTACGTCGTCGACCCGATGCTGGCCACCGGCGGCACGCTGGTCGCGGCGATCAAGGAGCTGATCAAGCGCGGGGCGGACGACGTCACCGCGATCTGCCTGCTCGCCGCGCCCGAGGGCGTCGAGGTCATGGAGCGCGAGCTGGCCGGCACGCCGGTGACGGTGGTCACGGCCGCCGTCGACGAGCAGCTCAACGCGGACCGCTACATCGTGCCGGGCCTGGGCGACGCGGGCGACCGCATGTACGGCACGGCGGGCTGAGCCCGTCCTTCGCGGCTGAGCCGCCGGTAGTCGCGGGCCCCGCACCACGAGTGGTGCGGGGCCCGCGGCGTTCAGCACTTCGCGGGGGCCGGTGCCTGGGCCGGGCGGGACAGCAGGGCCAGGGCCCTGGCGGCCTGCTGCGGGGCGGTGAGCTCCTTGAAGGCGCCGCCGATGATCAGGTCGAGGTCGGCGCCCTTGCGGTCGTCGGTCTTCAGCTGGGCGCCGGCGAGCTGGGTCGCCAGCACCTTCAGCGCGCCGCCGGTGGCCGCCGCGGGGCCGAGCAGCATGCCGGTGCCGGCCACCTTCTTGTCGTAGGCGGCCGGGGCGTTGCCCACCTTGCCGATCTTGAAGCCGCGCTTTTGGAGTTCGTCGGCGGTGCGCTTGGCGAGACCGGAGCGCGGGGTGGCGTTGTAGACGTTGACGGTCAGGGACGCCGGGGCGGGCGGTTTGGCGGCCGACGGGGCGGCCTTGGTGGGACCGCCGGTGCCGTCCGGGCACGGTCTGGTGTCCTGCGCGGCCTGGGCCGTGCTGCCCCGGCCGCCGAAGACGTCGATGAGCTGCAGAGTTCCCCAGCCGACCAGCCCGAGGGCGCAGGCGCTGGCGACGATGCTGAGGATGATGCGGCGACGGTGGCGGGGGCGGCGCATCCGCGGGTACCTGTCGCCCGTGATGCGGTACTTACCGCCCATTCCCGGAGGCGTCAGCATGCTCATGGCCGCAGCGTAGTCCCGGGCGTGTGCCGTGCCTACTAGATGATCAGTGCGTTGTGTGAGGGAAACCCGAGTGGGCCAATTCGACTGGCGCCGCGGCGGGTTCCCGTGCTGACGCCCGAACGGCCCAGCGGGCGCCGTCCGGCCGTCAGTTGTCGAGTTCGAGGACGCGGGCGTGCAGCACCTGGCGCTGCTGGAGGGCCGCGCGGACCGCGCGGTGCAGGCCGTCCTCCAGGTAGAGGTCGCCCTCCCACTTCACGACGTGGGCGAAGAGGTCGCCGTAGAACGTGGAGTCCTCGGCGAGCAGCGTTTCGAGGTCGAGCTGCTGCTTGGTGGTCACCAACTGGTCGAGGCGTACCGGGCGCGGGGCGACGTCCGCCCACTGGCGGGTGCTCTCCCGGCCGTGGTCGGGGTACGGCCGCCCATTTCCGATGCGCTTGAAGATCACACGGAAAGCCTACCGGGCCGGAGGCACCGGGCGCAGCCAGGAGGGGGCGGCGCAAAGGAGATCAATCACGGCAAAATTGGATCTTTGGTGGGTGATGAGCTGGCTGATACGGCACGAACGGGCTATCGCTCGCTCGTCCGCTCGCGACGGCCGGCAGCCGCCCCGGAACATGGCCGGATCACCACCGTCCCGGGGCCGGTGGGCCCGGCTGCCAGTAGGTGACCGCGGCGGTGCCCGGGTCCACCCGGATCGGGGCGCGACCGTCCACGCCGACCTGTGCGGGGGTGGTGCGGGCGGTCAGGGCGATGCCGAATTGGGACGCCTTTTCGGTCGTGCTGGCCGGGGCGCTGCGGCCGCCCGGTCCGCCGGGCGCGGCGGCGGTGAGCACTTCGGCGTAGGCGGTGCCGTCGGGCGGGAGGACGACCGGGGTGCGCGGTCTGCTGTACGGCAGGGGCGGGAGCGGGCCGGGGAGCCGGTCGCCGAAGTGCAGCAGGGGGTAGGGCTGCGCGGCGAAGGTGCAGGTGCGGTCCGCGACGTTGGTGACGGTCAGCAGCATGCGGCGGTCCCGGTGCGGCTCCGCGCCGGCGTGGAACCGCAGCATGTCGGGCGTGCAGGCGTGCCGGTCGCGGGGGTGCGCTCCGGCCGTGGGCGTCGGGGCGGCGACGGTGCGCGGGCCGGCGGCGTCCCGTTCGCCGCCGGCGTTCTGGCAGGCGGCGAGCGGGAGGGCGGCC
>LIQL01000855.1 GCA_001418405.1 Streptomyces diastatochromogenes
TCGGGCCCGGGGCCAGGGGGCCGGGCCCGGGGCCGGCGAGGACACCCGCCGTCGCCCCGAGTCCGTGCCCGGCCGGTCAGAGGCCGATGTCGCGTTCCTGGATGTCCGCCAGGGACTCCCGGCGGACCAGCAGCCGGGCGTGGCCCGAGGTCACCGCGACGACCGGCGGTCGCCCGACGAGGTTGTACCCGGAGGCCATGGACAGGTGGTACGCGCCGGCCACGGGGACGGCGAGCAGGTCGCCGGGGCGGACGTCGCCGGGCAGGTGGACGTCGGAGGCGAGGATGTCGCCCGCCTCGCAGTGCCGGCCGACGACGGTCACCGGTTCGGTCGGCACCGCCGAGCGGCGCCCGACCAGCCGTGGCGCGTAGCGCACCCCGTACAGCGCGGGCCGCGGGTTGTCGCTCATCCCGCCGTCCACCGCGACGAAGGTATGGGAGCCGGTGCGCTTGACGGACAGCACCCGGTAGAGGACGACGCCCGCGGGGCCGGCGATGGCGCGGCCCGGTTCGACGGCCAGCCGGGGCACGGGAAGGCCGGCCGCCGCGCAGCTGCCGGCCAGTTCGGCGCGGACCTTGGTGGCGAGTCCGACCACGTCGAGGGCGGGCTCGCCGGGCAGGTAGGCCACGCCGTGACCGCCGCCCAGGTCCAGTTCGGGCAGGGTGATGCCGTGTTGCTCGCGGACCCGGGCCAGCAGGCCGACCAGGCGCCGCACGGCCGAGAGGTACGGCTTGACGGCGGTGATCTGGGAGCCCAAGTGGCAGTGCAGGCCGACGAGTTCGAGGCGCGGCTGGCCCAGGACGCGGGTGATCGCGTGCTGTGCGGAGCCGTCGGTGAGGGACAGCCCGAACTTCTGGTCGTCGGTGCCGGTGCGGATCTTGGCGTGGCCGCCGGCGGCGATCCCGGGGACGACCCGGATCAGCACCTTCTGCCGGCTGTCCGCCGGGACCGCGGCGGCCAGCCGGGCGATCTCGGAGGTGCTGTCGATGACGATCCGGCCGACGCCGAGCCGGAGCGCGGCCCGCAGGTCGGCNNCGCTCCGGCGGGAAGCCGGTGGTGACCGCGAGTTCCAGTTCGCCGGCGGAGCAGACGTCCAGGCCCAGGCCCTCCTCGGCGACCCAGTGCGCCATGGCGCGGCACAGGAACGCCTTGGCCGCGTAGTAGACGTCGGTGTCGGGGAAGGCGCGCAGGTAGGTGCGGCAGCGGCGGCGGACCTCGTCCTCGTCCAGGACGTAGGCGGGGGTGCCGAAGCGGTCGGCGAGTTCGGTCAGCGCGACGCCGCCGATGGAGAGGTCGTCCTCGGGGAGCG
>LIQL01000856.1:0-176 GCA_001418405.1 Streptomyces diastatochromogenes
TCGCTCCCTCGTGGGGGCCTTCACATTTCGGGTTCGCCAGACAGAAATAGGCGTTCCCGCCGCAGGGCCGGCACCCCGATCCGAGCAGCACCGTCACGGTCACGCCGGAAAGGGAGGGGTTCACCCGAAGGATCCGGCCCGTCACTTTTCCCCGACCGCCACACCCCCGGCATTGC
>LIQL01000856.1:223-3478 GCA_001418405.1 Streptomyces diastatochromogenes
CGTCCGCACTTCCGGCGGGCGTTGTCGTCGCGCACACGGGACCGGAGGTCACGCAGGACGCGGGAGTCCCGGTGGCCGTCGGGCCGCTGGCGCCGCGACTCGTCACCGTCAACCGTGCGCGTCGCGTCGGGGCAGGTCGCGCCGCCGCAGCGGCAAGGGGGGTAGTTCAGCACGGACTGGATCAGCGCCTCGCCGGGCTCGGAGAAGGCGTCAGGCATGGTTCACCGGCCGTCGCGACCGTGCCTCAACACCCCTCAAAGTAGGGCGGGTTGGAACGGTGCAAGCCCCGCGCGGAACGTCAAGCGGCAGGCGCGCCCACTTGCTGAACCAGACGGCTGCCGGCGGGGGTTGAGCGGTGTAGGCACTTACAGGCATGACCACTCCTCTCCGTAGCGATTCCACTACTGGGAGGTTCAGCGTGGAGCAAGCCTGGGCATCCTTCAACTTGCTGGAAGAGAACGAAGGACGGTGAACAGGTCTTGAATAAGAGGACGTTGAACCCGGATGCGTCCCTTCAAGCGGCCTACGGAGCGCGTTTACGCAGCATGCGGGAAGCGCGAGGGTGGACCCAAGAGGAGCTAGCCGACCGCACGGAATATTCCGCAGTGCATATTTCGGCAGTCGAAACTGGACGGAAGCCTCCGACTCTTCGCTTTTCGCGTAGTACAGACAGGGCGTTTGGCCTTGTAGGCACAGCCGATACGTTCGAGCGCCAGTTCCGCGAAATCACGAACGGCAACCTGCTGGAGGGCTTCCCGGAGTACGTCAAGTACGAGGGCCGGGCAGCAGAGATCCGACTGTACGAAATCGGGATCGTCCCCGGACTGCTTCAGACGCCGGAGTATGCACGGGTACTGGCAGACAGCGCCCTGCGGCGGGGAACCATCACAGCCGAACAGGCGGAAGAACGAGTCGCGTTCCTGGCGGAGCGGCAGGCAGCTCTGGAGCGGCCCCGCCTCCCCACGATGCTGGTGGTGATGGATGAGAGCTGCGTCCGCAGACAGGTCGGCGGCCCCGAGGTCATGCGCGCTCAACTTGACCAACTGGTGCAGTTCGCCGAGCTGCCGAACATCGTGCTTCAGATCGCCCCGTACGCCATAGGGGAGCGTCGCACCTTTGACCTTCCAATGAACTTGCTGACGATGTCGGACCTGTCTGTCGTCGCGTACGCGGAATCCCAGTTGCGGGGGCATCTTGAGCGCGATACGGCTGCCGTGCTGCCCCTGCTGACGGCCTACCATCAGTTGCAGGCCGAAGCCCTGCCCCAGGCGGCATCGGTGGCCATGATCAATGAGGCACGAAAGGGCACCCTGTGACGACCGACTCCCCCCGCTGGTTCAAGTCCTCCTACAGCAACAACGGCGGTAACTGCGTCGAGATCGCCGCCAACGTCCCCGGCATCGTCCCCGTCCGCGACAGCAAGGACCCGCACGGCCCGCAGCTCTCGCTCACTCCGCAGGCGTTCGCCGACCTGATCGCCTTCGCCAAGACGCACGGCTGAGCCACCACCAGGCCACCCCGCTGCTCCCGCAACTCCGGAGTAGCGGGGTCGCGCTGCGGAACGAGGCACCCCTCCACAACGCTGTACCCACGCTTCGAAAGGGCACCCCGTGACGACCGAACCCCTCAACTGGATCAAGTCCTCCTACAGCGGTGGCAACGGCGGCACCTGCGTTGAGGTCGCCACCAACGTTCCCGGCGTGGTCCCCGTCCGGGACAGCAAGGACCCGCACGGCCCGCACCTGACTCTGACCGCCGACGCCTTCGCCGACCTGATCGCCTTCGCCAAGACGCACGGCTGAACCACCACCCGGCCGCCCCGCCACTTTGGAGTAGCGGGGTTGCTGCTCTCGCGCGCGGGCCGGAACGACCCGCCGTGGCCTTCACGGCGCTTTGACCGGCCCGTGTAGGAGACTGCACGCAACTGGTCGAGGTTGTGCGGCCAGTCAGCGTCCGTCTGGTGAGAGGTGCCTTGTGCCCAGCGTGGTAAAGATCAACGTCCTGACCGTCCCGGCCGAGCAGCGGGAGACGCTGGAGCAGCGCTTCGCCTCCCGTGCGCACGCGGTGGAGAGCTCGGACGGCTTCGAGTGGTTCGAACTCCTGCGCCCCGTCGAGGGCACCGACAACTACCTGGTGTACACCCGGTGGCCCGACTACTCGGACTACACATTCTGCCGCACGGCCTCTCCCCCTGGACACCTCTCACAGAAAGAGCCCCGTCTGATCAGCAGTCAGACGGGGCTCTCTCGTTGCTGCTAGCCGCAGAACGACGCCTTTACAGCGGTCACGATGTTTGCGGCCTGGTCGTCCGTGAGGCTCGGCACCGTGCCGCCCTCGAACCGGGCTTGGGCGTTCCGCTGGACCGTCGCCGAGCCCTTCCCGCCCTTGATGTCCGAGCACACGTTCCGGGCACGGTCTACGGCCCGGTCTTCCTTGGCCACTAGCCCAGGGTCTACGGCTCTCAGAGCCCGTATCAGGGCTGCTGTCTGCGTGGGGTCCGGCGAGGGCACACCGCCCACCGAGGGGGCCTTAGACGGCTCCGTAGGCGGTCGCTCGGCTGGACTGGCGGTCGCCGTGGTCAACGGCTTTGGCTCCGCCTCTGCCTTGTCGGGCTTGTCCTCGAACAGTGACAGCACCCCGCCGAACGCGAGCACGGCAACCCCCGTGATGATCCACGTTTTCCGCTTCACGCAGTCCTCCCCTGATCACGCCGAAAGATCATCAATGCCTATCACGAGATGCCCACAGGGTGTACACAACTTGGGCACATGAAAGCCCCGCCCGGCACGGGGCCGAACGGGGCTGGTCGGGGTTGCTACGGGGCTACCGGATCACGTCGCCCGGGGTCGGCCCCGCGCCGAGCTGTACGGCGTGCTCGGGGCAGGCGTACAGGGTGGCTCCGGGGCCACTGTCACTCTCGATCCAGCGCACGGCAACGGGTGCGTCTGTGAGCTTGTGGCACTTGATGCACAGTGCGACGCTCACGGCCGGTTCCGGACCGGCTATGCCCTCGCGGGTCATGCGGCGCTCCCCTCGGCGACGAACGCGGACGCGGGGAACGGGGCGCCGGGGTAGCTGTACGGGTAGTCCGTGCCCATGGTGGCGAGCACTGCCGCGCGCCGCCGCTCCCGGATCACACCCATGTCTAGCGTGGCCTCGACCTGCTGCCGCAGGAAGAACGCTTGCACCTCTGCGCGGCTAGGGCTGGTCCAGGGGCGGGACCAGGGGTTCACGGCGACGGAGGCGGGGGCGGGT
>LIQL01000857.1 GCA_001418405.1 Streptomyces diastatochromogenes
GCCACCGGGTCGGGCATGTCGCACAGCACCAACGAGGCGTCGGCGATGACGAGTTTGAGCGGCAGGTCCGCGGTGAAGCGGGCCTCCTCGCCGGCCTCCGCGAAGCTGCGGACGTTGGTGAGCATGCCGGCGTCCTCCAGCGCCCCGGAGGAGTAGATGGCGCGGACGGTGCCGCCGGCCCGGTGCAGGCGGCGGGCGGCCGTCATGCCCTCGGCGTTCTCCGCGGGGGCGACGAACGGCGGCTTGCAGAAGCTCAACAGCTCGTGGCGGGCCTGGCGTTGGATGTCCGCGAACCGTTCGGCGATCGCCGCCGGATCGCGCAGGACCTCGACGTAGTCGAGCGGGTCGCTGTGCCGGCGGCCGTCCGCCCAGAGCGGTTGGAGGGAGGTGGCCAGCGTGTCGGAGGCACGCTCCAGCCGCTCCAGGGACTCGCGTTGCAGCGCCACCAGCCGGGCCACGGCGAGTTCGGGCGCGACGGCCGAATAGGTCGCCACCCGTCCTGGGTGCGCATTGGCCAGCCGCCGCCGAACCAGCGCGTCCAGCACGTCGTACACCCGCTGGCGCGGCACGTCGGCCTCGCGCGCGACCTCTGCGGCGGTGTACGACTCCCGTCTGATCAGGGCGAGATAGACCCGTGCTTCGTAACGGGCCAGCCCCAGCGCGACGAGGTTGCCGACCGCGTCCTCTTCCCACTCCATGACGCACCAAGGTATCGGGCCGCGCCGCCCGGCGGGTCGGTGTCCGGGAGGCTGCCAAAAGCGGACCAGGAGAAGGCTTTGCCGTAACCGGGTGTCCCTTTGACGGTGTGTTCACTACTTTCCTCATAAGCCACCACTGACCGGGGTGGCACCCATCGAGTGCACGTGCGCGACGCACCACCGGAGTTGCCCGGAGTCCACGGGGGGCCGGACGTCATGCCTGCGACGTGACGGGGGACCGTGCGGGGGCTGCACCTCATCCCTGCGCCTTCCCACCTGTCATGTCCGTGACATGCCGCCCGGACCGCGCGACACCGCGACTCCGGTCCCCACCCGCACCACCGGCACCACCGCGTTTCAGCACCGCACCCGCAC
>LIQL01000858.1 GCA_001418405.1 Streptomyces diastatochromogenes
CCGCACGCCGTGGTCCTCGATCCGGCGTTGCCGGGCATCGAGGCGCTCCGCCTGCGGCGCCGGTTGCGGCGCAGCGGTGACGGGGCCGCGCTCCTCCTGGTGCCGTTGACCGGGCCCGCCGGCACGGCGGCGGAGGCCGCGGAGCGGGCCGGGGCCGGGCCGGTGGGGGCGCGGGAGTCGGTGGCGCGGGTGGCGGCGGCGCTGCACGGGGCCGGCGGGGCGACCCCGGCCGGCGGGGCGCCGGTGCTGCGGGTCGGTGAGCTGAGCGCGGACCCCGGAACCGGGCGGGCCGCCCGCGCCGGCCGGGAACTCGCCCTCACCTCCCACGAGTTCGCGCTGTTGGCGTTCCTGATGCGGCACCCCGGGCGGGTCTTCTCGCGGGAGCAGTTGCTCCGCCGGGTGTGGGGGCGGGACTTCGGCGATCTGTCGACGGTGGCGGCGCGGGTGGCGGGGCTGCGCGCGGAGGTGGACCGGGAGCCGGCCGCGGCGCGGCTGCTGACGGAGGTGTGGGGCGCCGGCTACCGCTTCGATCCCGGGGGCGGCGCGGTGGTGGGGGTGCCCGAGGGCGCGCTGGTCGGCGAGCCGGTTCCGATGGGCGGTGCGCCGCGGGACGTGCGGCAGTACGGGTGAGGCTCCTCGACGGGGCGGCGCGCCCGGGCCGGTGCGGACCGGCTGCCCGCGGTGCGTTCAGGAGCGGGCGAGCAGGTCGGCGTCGGGACCGTCGGCGTCCCGTGCCGAGCGGCGGGACGGCAGGTCGCGGGCGGTGCGGACCGGGGAGGCGACGAGGATCAGGGCGGCGAGCGGAACGCCGGCGGTGGTGATCCACAGGGCCGGACGGACGCCGAGCGCCGCGCCCAACGCGCCGCCGAGCAGGGCGCCGAGGGGCAGCGTGCCGTAGTTGAGGAAGGCGGCGCTGGCGGTGACCCGGCCGAGCAGCGCGGGCGGGCAGTACGCCTGCTGGAATCCCGCCTTGAGGACGTTGCCGCCGACCACGCCCGCGGAGACGCCGAAGCTGCCGACCACGAACAGCGCGGCGCCGGGCCCGGCGGTGGCGAGCGGGATCAGCAACGCCAGTACGGGCAGGCCGAGTTCGAAGACCAGGGTGGCCCGGGCGGTGCCGATCCGGGCGGCGACCCGACGGACGGCGAAGGCGCCCGCGATGCCGCCGGTGCCGGCCACCGCCAGCAGGGTCCCGACGGTGCCGGGCGACAGTCCGACCTCGCGTACCAGGAAGACCGGCAGGATCGACTGGTACCCCATCAGGGACAGGTTGGAGGCGGCGCCGAAGAGCGTCAGGGTGCGCAGCCAGACGTCCCCGGACACCCACCGCAGTCCCTCGGCGACCTCGGCGCGCAGGGACCGCCGGGCGCGCCCACCGGCGCCGGTCGGCCGCGGCTCCCGGTGCCGGATGCCCGACAGGCACAGCAGGGAGACCAGGAACGTGGCCGCGTTGGCCAGCAACCCGTTGGCGGCGCCGGCGAGTTGCACCAGGAAGCCGCCCGCGCCCTGCCCGGCGAGCTGCGCCGCCGAGGCGCTGCCGTGCAGTTTGGCGTTGCCCTCGGCCTGGTCGGCGGGGGCGAGGAGGCCGGGGAGGTAGGCGCTGTACGCGGTCTGGAAGACGACGGCGGCGGCGCCGCTCAGCAGGGCCGCGCCGGTCAGCAGGGCGAGGCTGAGCCCGCCGCACCAGGCGATGACCGGGACGGCGGCGAACACCACCGCAGAGAGCGCGGCGGCGCCCACCATCAGCGGGCGGCGGCGCACCCGGTCCACCCAGACCCCGACCGGCAGCCCGATCAGCAGCCAGGGCAGCCAGCCGCAGGCACTCAGCACGCCGACCGAGAAGGTGTCGGCGCCCAGCGCGGCGA
>LIQL01000859.1:0-367 GCA_001418405.1 Streptomyces diastatochromogenes
GCACGGCCCTGCTGCTGTTCTCGCCGAACTACCCCTGGTACGCCCTGCTCGTCGTCGGCCTCGTCGCCCTGGACGGTCGCGTCGAGTGGCTGGCGGTCCCCCTCGCCGGCGCCGTGCTCTACCTCGGCGGGCCGAGGCTGCCGGGCTTCCCCCTCCAGGCGTTGACG
Organism: Streptomyces diastatochromogenes; assembly: GCA_001418405.1. Classification (GTDB taxonomy): domain Bacteria; phylum Actinomycetota; class Actinomycetes; order Streptomycetales; family Streptomycetaceae; genus Streptomyces; species Streptomyces albulus_C. The sequence goes on from LIQL01000859.1 coordinate 168, forward strand.
TACGTCCTCGCGGCCCTGGCCGTCGCGACCGGGGCCGTCCTGCGCAGCGACGCCGTCCGGCACCGGTTGCCGCGGCATCCACCGACCCGGCGGCGGGACCCGGAGCGGCCGGCCCACTGACCGCGGCCCGCCGTCCGCCCCTGCCGACTGGCCCGTTCAGGACTTCTCGTCGTCCCACAGCGGATGCTCGCGCCGCGCCC
>LIQL01000859.1:385-1179 GCA_001418405.1 Streptomyces diastatochromogenes
GGGCGCGGCGGGCCTCCGGGTCGCGGGCGGCCAGCACCACGTGACCGAGGACGAGGACGCCGACGAACAGCGCGGTCCAGTCGTGCACGAACGTCGCCCCGGTCCGCCACGGCACGGGCACCACACGCGGGAACCACAGGATCAGACCGGTACCGAGGAGGACCAGCGCGGCGCCGGCGACCAGCGCCGCGTACGCCTTCTGCCCGGCGTTGAACTTCCCCGAGGGACGGTGTCGCCCCCGCAGGGCCGCCCGGATCCAGCCGCGATCGTACGGCGCGAACCGGTTCAGCCGCCCCAGGTCCGCGCGCAGGGCCCGCGAGGCCAGACCGGCCAGCAACGGCACCGGCAGGGCGAGGCCCGCCCACTCGTGCACGGTGGTCACCAGCCGCCGGCGGCCGACGAGTTCGGCCAGCGGCGGCACGTACAGGCACGCCGCGGTGACCAGCAGGACGCCCATCAGCGCCGCAGTGATCCGGTGCACCCACCGCTCCGCACCGGTGAAGCGCCGCAGCCTCCCGGCGGCCCGTACCGGGGCCGCGGGCTCAGCCGACGGGGGCATCGTCGCGCCCGTTCGACCGGCCCACCCAGGCGTCCACGTCATATCCGTACCGCTCCCAATAGCCGGGCCGGACCCGGTCGGTGACCGTGATGCCGGACAGCCACTTCGCCGACTTGTAGAAGTACATCGGTGCCGCGTACAGCCGGACCGGGCCGCCGTGCGCGTCGGTCACCGGTCGGTCCGCCATCTCGTAGGCGACCAGCATGTCCGGCCGCCGGGCCTGTGCCAGGGTGAG
>LIQL01000086.1 GCA_001418405.1 Streptomyces diastatochromogenes
GAGTTTCGACTCGGGGAACGAGGCTTTTTTGCGTTTGTGCTCCGGAGGGGCGTAGGTAGGGTCGAGAGATGCGTTATGACCTGATCATTTTCGACAATGACGGTGTGCTCGTGGACAGCGAGCCGATCTCCAACGAAATCCTCGCCGGCTATCTCACCGAACTGGGGCACCCGACCACGTACGAGGAATCGCTGCGTGACTACATGGGCGGTTCCGTGCAGCGCATCCGGGACATCGTGCGGGAGAGATCCGGTCGAGCGCTGCCGGGAGACTTCGAGGCCGGCTTCCACACGCTGGTCTTTGACGAGTTCCGCCGACGGCTGGAACCGGTGCCCGGCGTGCGGACGGTGCTGGAGAAGCTGGCCGCGGACGGCGTGCCCTACTGCGTCGGGTCGTCGGGGAGCCATGAGCGGATCCGGGTGGCGCTGACGAAGACCGGGCTGTTCGAGCGGTTCGGGGCGGAGCGGATCTTCTCGTCGCAGGACGTGGGACGCGGCAAGCCGGCGCCCGACCTGTTCCTGCACGCCGCGAAGGAGATGGGTGTCGAGCCCGGGCGGTGCGCGGTGATCGAGGACAGCCCGCTGGGGGTGCGGGCGGCGGTGGCCGCCGGGATGGACGTGTACGGGTTCACGGCGATGACGCCGGCCGCGAAGCTGGCGGACGCCGGCGCGACCGCGCTTTTCAGCGACATGGCGGAGCTGCCGCAGGTGTTGCTGTAGGGAGAGGTGGGGCGGGGCACGTCGGCCGGTGATGGTGTGCGGAGGGCGTGACTCCTCGTACGCCAGGGGGAATTGGGTCGGTGATCCATCTACCCAGTGGTAGCCGGGAGTTCTAGGCTGACCGGCCATGACGCCCCCTCAGGTACCGGGTGCACGGCTGCGGCACGGCCGGGTCGCGCTCGCCCTCAGCTTCTTCGTCCAGGGGGCGGTCTTCGCCCTGCTCGTGACCCGGATACCGGCCATCCAGGTGCGCTACGGCATCTCGGACGGTCTGCTGCCGGCCTTCCTGGCGGCCGTTCCGGTGCTCGCCGGCGCCGGCAGCGTCGGCACCGAGCACCTGGTGAAGCGGGTCTCGCCGAAGACGGTGCTGCGCTGCGTGCAGCCGGTCGTCTGCCTGGCGCTGCTGGCCGTCGGCGCGGTCGGTTCGTTGGCGCAAGTGGCAGTGGCGCTGGCCGTGTTCGGCCTGACGGTGGGGGCCCTGGACGCGTCGATGAACATGCTCGGGGTGAGCCTCCAGCGGGCCTACGGACGCAGCATCATGCTCGGCTTCCACGCGGCGTACAGCCTGGGCGGGATCGTCGGGGCCTCGCTGGCGTGGGTGGGGGCGCACGGGCAGCTGCCACTGTGGTCGCTGTACGGGCCGGTGGTGGCGGTGTCGGTGCCGCTGGTGCTGCTGAGCGGCCGGTGGCTGGTGGGCAGGGGCGACGAGGAGGGTGAGGGGAAGGGGCGGCCCGCGACGGGGGCCGGTTCGCCGGTCGCCATGCGGCTGTTGTTGCCGCTGTGCCTGGTGATGGCGTTCGCGTATATCGGGGACTCGACGGTCTCCAACTGGAGCGCGAAGTACCTCCAGGACGTCCTGGGCAGCTCGGAGCAGCTGGCGACCGTTCCGTACAACGTCTACATGGTGACGACGCTGCTCGGACGGACGGTAGGTGACCTGGGGGTGCGGCGTTTCGGTCCGGCCTCGGTGGTGCGGACCGGAACCGTGGTGGCGGCGGTCGGCTTCGCGGTCGTGGCGGCGGCGCCGGACGCCTGGGTGGGGATGGTCGGGTTCACGCTGCTGGGCCTCGGGCTGTGCGTCATCGTGCCGCAGACCTTCGCGGCGGCCGGGCGGTACGCGGTCGAGCGGCACGGTCCGGAGGCTTCGGACCCGACCATCGCGCGCCTGAACATCTTCAATTACGTCGGTTTCCTGATCGGTTCTCCGCTGGTGGGGGCGCTCGGGGACGCCTGGAGCTACCGCGGTGCGATGCTCGTGCCGATGGCCCTGGTGCTGGTGACTTTGGTGTACGCCCGCTCGTTCGGGTCGTCTCCGGCCAGATACGGTGACGACCATGAGCGGCCGCGCACAGTTGATGTGGGACGAGGCAGTAACGGGCTATGACTTCGGGCCGGGGCATCCGATGGACCCCGTCCGGCTCGCCCTGACGATGCGGCTGGTGGAGGCGTACGAGCTCCACCGGGGGCCGCTGGAGGTGGTGGCGGCCAAGCCGGCGGGTGACTCGACGCTGCGGCTGGTGCACCGGGAGGACTACGTCGCGGCGGTCCGCCGGGCCTCCGCCGATCCGGCCTCCGCGGACGTCGCCTACGGGCTGGGGACCGAGGACGACCCGGCGTTCGCGGGGATGCACGAGGCGTCGGCGCTGATCGCGGGGCAGTCGGTGGGCGCCGCGGAGGCCGTCTGGCGCGGTGAGGCGGAGCACGCGGTGAACTTCGCGGGCGGCCTGCACCACGCGATGCCCGGTGGCGCCTCCGGGTTCTGCATCTACAACGACGCGGCGCTGGCCATCGCCAGGCTCCTGGAACTGGGGGCCGAACGGGTGGCGTACGTGGACGTGGACGTGCACCACGGCGACGGTGTCCAGGCGGCGTTCTGGGAGGACCCGCGGGTGCTGACGATCTCCCTGCACGAGCATCCGCGGACGCTGTTCCCGCAGACCGGCTGGCCGGAGGAGACCGGCGGTGAGGGCGCGGAGGGCAGCGCGGTGAACGTGGCGCTGCCGGCCGGCACGGGGGACGCGGGCTGGCTGCGGGCCTTCCACGCGGTGGTGCCGGAGCTGCTGGCCGCGTTCCGGCCGCAGGTCCTGGTCACGCAGCACGGAGCCGACACCCACTTCGAGGACCCGCTCGCGCACCTCGCGGTGAGCCTGGACGCGCAGCGGGCGGCGGCCGAGTCCTGCCACGCGCTGGCCCACGAGCACGCCGAGGACCGCTGGATCGCGCTCGGGGGCGGTGGTTACGCGGTGGTGGACGTGGTGCCGCGCAGTTGGACGCACCTGGCGGCGATCGCCGGGCACCGGCCGATCGACCCGACGTCGTCGGTGCCGGAGGCGTGGCGGCACGAAGTGTTCCGCAGGACGCGGCAGTTGGCGCCGCTGCGGATGACGGACGGTCGGACGCCGTACTGGCGGGACTTCGCCGACGGCGGTTACGACCCGGCGGACCGGCTCGACCAGGCGGTGCTGGCCACGCGGCGGGCGGTGTTCCCGTCCCACGGCCTGCTGCCGTGAGGTGAGGCGGGGCCGCCCTAGGGGGTGGGCGAACGGATCCCGTAGGGGTTCTGAGCGCCCCCTGCGGGGCCACAA
>LIQL01000860.1 GCA_001418405.1 Streptomyces diastatochromogenes
GCGGCGACCGGGGGGCCGGATGCCGCCGGCTCCGGGCCGTTCATCGGGTCTGCCATGCCCCCGACGCTACCTCGCTCGCGCGCCCCCGGCCGTCCGTGACCTGGCGTATCGTCGGGCGCGATGGCAACTCTCGACCAGTGCCGTGCCGCGCTCGACCGGCTGGCCCACAACCTGTCCTCGGCGGACGGTGAGGTGCGCGGCGCCACGGCGCTCGACCGCTCCGTCAGCTGCCGCATCACCGACCTCGACACCACCTTCGTCGGCCGGCTGGCCGACGGCAGCCTGCGGGACGTGTCCTGCGTCGCCGGGCCGCCGCCGGAGAAGGCCGAGATCCGGTTGACCATGACCGGTGACGACCTGGTGGCCCTGGTGGACGGCCGGCTGAACTTCGCCCGGGCGTGGAGCAGCGGCCGGGTGAAGCTGGAGGCCGGGCTGCGCGACCTGCTGCGGCTCAGGAGCCTGCTGTAGCCGACGCGGTGCCGACCGCCGCGGCGGTCTCCCGGGGCCGGCGGGCGGCCGGGACGACGAGCGGGGTGCCGGTCTCGGGGTCGTCGATGATCCGGCAGTCGATGCCGAAGACCCGACTCACGAGGTCGGCGGTGACGATCTCGGACGGTGCGCCCTCGGCGATCACCCGACCGTCCTTCATGGCGATCAGGTGGGTGGCGTAGCGGGCCGCCTGGTTGAGGTCGTGCAACACCGCGACCAGGGTGCGGCCCTGTTCCTCGTGGAGGGTGGCGCACAGGTCCAGTACCTCTATCTGGTGCTGGATGTCGAGGAAGGTGGTCGGCTCGTCGAGCAGGAACAGCGGGGTCTGCTGGGCCAGTGCCATGGCGATCCAGACCCGTTGCCGCTGTCCGCCGGAGAGTTCGTCCACGTAGCGGTCGGCCAGTTCGGCCACGCCCGTCGAGGTCATCGACTCCGCGACGATCCGCTCGTCCTCGGCCGACCACTGGCGCAGCAGTCCCTGGTGCGGGTAGCGGCCGCGCGCGACGAGGTCGGCGACGGTGATGCCGTCCGGGGCGACCGACGACTGCGGCAGCAGGCCCAGCGTCCGGGCGACCTGCTTGGCCGGCAGCGCGGAGATCTTCTGGCCGTCGAGCAGTACCGCACCGGTGGTCGGCTTGAGCATCCGCGACAGGGCGCGCAGCAGCGTGGACTTGCC
>LIQL01000861.1 GCA_001418405.1 Streptomyces diastatochromogenes
CCCCGCGCGGGCGCGCCGGGCACGCAGGTCCGCACGGAGTTCGGCGGGCGTTCCCAGGGCACGGATCCGGCCTTGGTGCATCAGGGCGACGCGGTCGCAGTACTGCTCGGCCTCGTCCATGTAGTGGGTGGTGACCAGCACGGTCATGCCGGTGGCGGCGCGGACCTCGTTGATGCGCTCCCAGACACTGGTGCGGGCGATCGGGTCGAGGCCGATCGTCGGTTCGTCGAGCATCAGCAGGCGGGGTGCGCTGACCAGCGCCTGGGCGAGTTCCAAGCGTCGGATCATGCCGCCGGAGTAGGTCTTGGCGAGCCGGTCGGCGGCGTCGGTGAGGTTCACGGCGGCCAGCGCCTGGGTGACGCGGGCCGCTCGCTCGCGGCGCGGCACGTCGAAGACCCGGGCGAACAGCGCGACGTTCTCCCGACCGGTCAGTCCGGAGTCGGCGGACAGTTGCTGCGGCACGTAGCCGAGGAGGCGGCGCACGGCCATCCGCTCCCGCGCCGCATCGTGCCCGAAGACCCGGACCATGCCCACGGGAACGGGCAGGAGGGTGGTGATGCAGCGGATGGCGGTGGTCTTGCCCGCGCCGTTCGGACCGAGCAGACCGAAGACTTCGCCGGGGCGGACGGCCAGGTCCACCCCGTCGACGGCTTGGGTCTCGCCGAAGGCGTAGCGGAGGGTGTGGCAGGTGAGGGCGTCGGCGCCCGGGTCCCGGTCCGGCGCGGGAGGCTGCTCGGTGTCCGCGGCCGCTCCGGGGGCGGTCCGTGGAGCCGACCGGCCTGGGTCTTCGCTGGTCATGGTCCCTCCGTCTGCTGGTGCAGGTTGTGGGCGAGCCGGCGCAGCGCCGGAAGGGCGGCCTCCAGTGCGGTCCGGTCGGCCTCGGTGAGGCGGGTGACCTGCTCGCGGACGAGGGCGCTGCGGCGGACCTCCCAGTCGTGCAGCCGTGACCGGGCCGCCAGGGTCGGGAAGAGCTGGGCCGAGCGCCGGTCCAGGGGGTCCGTCTGCCGGCACAGGTAGCCGGCCCGGCTGAGCTGGTTGACGAGGGTGGAGACCGAGTTGCCCGCGAGGTAGAGCTCCTGCGCGGCGGCGGAGACCCGGATGCCGGGCCGGGAGGCGACCAGCCGCAGGAGTTCGACCTGGGCGCCCCGCAGCCGCGGGGCAGGCAGGCCGTGGCGGAGCCGCCGACGGATCAGCCGTTGGATTCCGGCCAGTACGTCGGCCAGCTCATCGGGGAGGTCCCCTGTGGCCATATGTCGACTTTAGCTCTCAGTGAGAGGCACGTCAGCCGATGCTCCGCCGATCAGGAAAACGCACCGCAAGTCGACGGGGAATGGGGAAAGACCACGATGCGGCAGCCGCCCAGGCACGAGTTGCCACCGCACCCGCGGAACCGGCCAACCGCACCGCGCGCCATGGGTATTGTGGCGCCGCGTGGGCGACAGCACGGTGTGGACTCTGGCAATCGCGGCGTTGACGGGCGGTACGGCGGTACTGGCCAGCTGGGTGACCAGTCGCGGCAGTACGCAGGCAGCCAAGATCCAGGCGGAGACCGCCGCACGGTCGCAGCGCGCGGAGAAGCTGCGGGAGAGCCGGCGCACCGCCTACCTGGACCTGATCGAGCAGGCCCACCAGATCGGCGAACTCTACTGGGAGATCTCCGCGGAGCTACGAGGGCCGGCCTCGGGCACCCGCACCACCAGGCTCGACGCGCTGCACGACCGCGAGATCGCGGAGTACGCGAAGATCCGTCGCTGCACGCGGGTCGTGGAACTGGAGGGCCCGCCCTCGGCCGCGGCAGCGGCGCTCGCCCTCCAGAAGGCCACCGGCCCCTTCTACGAAGCGCTACGGACCGGTATGACCGAGGGCACGGACTGCCGCGAGGAGTTCGACGCCGCGTACAGCCCCTTCTGGAAGGCGCTGGAGACCTTCGTGCAGGCAGCCCGAACGGCACACCAGACGGACTGAGCACAGCCCACGAACCACACCGCAGGCACCCACCGAATCCCGCATCCGCCCCCTCCCACCCCAGCGCAGGGACCTCATAACCGGCCCGCAGCCAGCCACACAACGCGCCGCCGGAAACCCGGGGCCCGCACCCGCACCCGCACCCGCACCC
>LIQL01000862.1 GCA_001418405.1 Streptomyces diastatochromogenes
GGCGAGGTGCCGGTGCGGCCGCGCCCGCTGCGGCCCGGCCGGGCCCGGATCGCCGTCGCCGGCCTGGCCCAAGCCGCCTCGATCTACCTCCTGCTGTTCGTCCTGACCCTGCCGCTGGTCACCGTCTTCAGCTGGGCGAACGGCGACTTCACCAGCGAGGACGCGCTGCCGCTGCGGCCCGTACTGGCCGTGCTGATCAGCTACTTCGGCGTCCGCTGGCTGCTGCCGGTGGTCCTCGCCCGCCCGCTGGCGGCCGGCATCCGCGCGGGCCGCTACCCGTTGTGGGGCGCGACCTACCTCCGCCTGTGGGCGCTCTCCCTCCTGCTGAGCGTCAGCCCGCTGCCCGCGCTGAGCGGCTCGCCGCTGATGGGCCGTTACCTGCGGCTGCTGGGCGCCCGGATCGGGCCGCGGACGACCATCGCCACCGGCGTCGTCCCACTGCCGGCGCTGCTCCGGATCGGCGCGGACGCCGCTATCGGCTACGGCGTCACGCTGCGGGCCTGGCGGGTGGCGGACGGCTGGGTGACCGTCGCCCCGATCGACATCGGGCCGCGCGCCTACGTGGGGGCCCACGCGGTGCTGGAACCCGGCGCCCGGCTGGCGGCGGGGGCCGGCCTCGGCGAACAGTCGGTGGTCGGGCAGGGGGAGGTGGTGCCGCCCGGTGCCCGCTGGGCCGGCTCGCCGCCCGCCCCGGTGCCGACCCTGGACCCGCACGTGGAGGACATGTTGCGGGCCGGCGGCACGACCGAACACGGCCGGGCCCGGCACGTCGCCGCCGCGGTGCTCGGCGTCGCCTTCCTCGAACTCCTCACCCTGGCCGTCCTGGTGCCGGGCTCCGCGCTGGTGTGGTGCGTCTGGCTGGCCTGGGGCAGCGGCCCGGCCGTCGCGGTCACCCTGGTCCTCGCGGCGCCGCTCTACGTCCTCGCCGTCTGCGCGGCGATCGCCTGCGCCAAGCGGCTGGTGCTGCCCCGCACCCCGGTCGGCACGCATCCGGTGCGCTCCGCCCTGGGCGTCCGCAAGTGGCTCTCCGACAAGCTGCTGGAGTCCAGCCTCACCTTCACCAACTCCCTCTACGCCACCCTCTACACCGTGCCCTGGCTGCGGCTGCTGGGCGCCCGGATCGGTCCAGGCGCCGAGGTCTCCACCGCCGCCCACCTCGACCCGGACCTGCTCACCCTCGGCGAGGGCAGCTTCGTGGCGGACATGGCGGGGGTGGGCGGCGCGACGTTCGCCGGTGGCCGGGTCACCTGCCGCCGCACCGAGGTCGGCCGCCGCGCGTTCCTCGGCAACGCGGCGTACCTGCCGGCCGGGACGCGCACCGGGCCCGGGTCCCTGATCGGCGTCGGCACCGTCCCGCCCGGCGACGACGTGCCCCCCGGCACCTCCTGGCTGGGCTCCCCCGCGATCCGCCTGCCCCAGCGCCAGAGCAGCGGCAACTTCCCCGAGGAACTGACCTTCAGCCCCACCCGCAAGGCGGTCCGCCGCCGCCTGGCCATCGAGTACCTGCGCGCCACGCTGCCGGCGTCCCTGCTGGGCGCCGCCACCTTCCTGTTCCTCCTCGCGCTCTCCGCCGTCGCCCGCGCGCCCTCCCGGGCCATCCCCCTGTTCCTCGCCCCGCTCCTGCTGATGGCCAGCGGGCTCGCCGTCGTCGTCGCCTGCGCCCTGCTCAAGCGCCTGGTCATCGGCCGCTACCGGCCCCGCACGGAGCCGCTGTGGAGCTGGTTCGTGCGCCGCAGCGAGTTCGTCACCGGCCTGTACGAGGCGGCCGCCGTGCCGGTCGGGCTCGCGCCCCTGACCGGCACCCCGTTCCTGCCGCCGGCGCTGCGGCTGTTCGGCGCCAGGATCGGCCGCCGGACGTGGCTGGGCACCACCTTCCTCACCGAGTTCGACCTGGTCGACATCGGCGACGACGCGGCGATCGGCGCCGGCGTCAGCTTGCAGACGCACCTGTTCGAGGACCGGGTCATGAAGATGTCGAAGGTCACCGTCCAGGCCGGCGCGTCCGTCGGCAGCCGTTCGGTGGTGCTCTACGACGGCGTCGTCGGCGAAGGCGTCTGGCTCGACGCGCTCTCCCTGGTCATGAAGGGCGAGTACCTCACCCCCGGCACCGCGTGGCGCGGCATCCCCGTCCAGGGCCTGGCCCTCCGGGTCGGCGCGCGCCCGTCCCCCGAGTTGACCCCCCACC
>LIQL01000863.1 GCA_001418405.1 Streptomyces diastatochromogenes
CGGGTGAGGCGGCCGACGCGGGGGCGGGCCTCGTCGGGCAGGCCGATCCACAGGTCGAGGCCGAGCGGCCCGGATATCTCGTCTGCGACCCAGGTGCCGAGGGTGCGGCCGGTGACCCGCAGGACGAGTTCGCCCAGCAGCCAGCTGTAGGTCTGGGCGTGGTAGCCGTGGTCGGTGCCGGGCGTCCAGGCGGGGGCCTGGGCGGCAACCGCGGCCGGGCCGCTGACGCCGTCGATGGCCTGGGCGGGGGTGAGCGGGGTGTCCAGGGCGGGGACGCCGGCGCGGTGCGCGAGGAGGTGGCGGACCAGGACGCGGTCCTTGCCGGCGGCCTTGAACTCGGGCCAGTAGGTGCCGACGGGGGCGTCCAGGTCGAGCTGGCCGCGCTGGTGCAGCAGGAGGGGGACGGTGGCGGCGATGCCCTTGGTGGCGGAGCGGACGATCTGGGCGGTGCCGGGCTCCCAGGGGGCGGCCGTGGCGTCGCCCGGCTCGGCGTCGCCGTCCTTCGTGCCGCCCCAGAGGTCGACGACCTTGCGGCCGTCCCGGTAGACGGCCACCGCCGCTCCGCGCTCGCCGCGCTCGGCGAAGTTGGCTGCGAAGGCGTCCCGGACCGGCTCGAAGCCGTCCTCGACCGTGCCCTGGACGTCCACCCTGAATCCCGCTTCCCGCTTTTTCCGTCGCTTCGGTGACCCATCAATGGTGCAACGTCGGGATCCATGCTCATGACCAGGGGCGCCGCCAGGGCCAGGGGCCGTGGTCTTCCTCACATCCGCCCGTGGGGCGGGGCGGTCAGCCGGGGAGGGTCACCGAGCGCGGGTCGAAGCCGAACGGCAGTTCCAGGCGGTGGCCGCGCATCAGTTCCTCGTCGCAGAGCAGTTCCTGGGTGGTGCCGTCGGCGACGATCACCCCGTCGGCGAGCACCACGGACCGCGGGCACAGCTCCAGGGCGTACGGCAGGTCGTGGGTGACCATCAGGACGGTGACGTCCAACGAGCGCAGGATGTCGGCGAGTTCGCGGCGGGAGGCCGGGTCGAGGTTGGAGGACGGCTCGTCCAGGACGAGGATCTCGGGGCGCATGGCGAGGACGGTGGCGACGGCGACCCGGCGGCGCTGGCCGAAGGAGAGATGGTGCGGCGGGCGGTCGGCGAAGGCGGTCATGCCGACCCGGTCGAGCGCCTCGGTGACGCGGGCGTCGAGCGCGGCGCCGCGCAGGCCGGCGGCGGCCGGGCCGAAGGCCACGTCCTCCCGGACGGTCGGCATGAACAGTTGGTCGTCGGGGTCCTGGAAGACGATGCCGACCCGTCGGCGGATCTCGGCGAGGTGGGCTTTGGCGACCGGCAGGCCGGCGACGGTGACCGAGCCCGCGCCGGCTTCGAGGATGCCGTTGAGGTGCAGCACGAGGGTGGTCTTGCCGGCGCCGTTGGGGCCGAGCAGGGCGACCCGTTCGCCGCGCTGGAGGGTCAGGTCGACGCCGAACAGGGCCTGGTGGCCGTCGGGGTAGGCGTAGGCGAGGCCGGCGACGGCGAGCGAGGGGGCGGGGGCGGTGGTACTCACAGGGTCCATCCCAGGAGGCAGACGGCCAGTGCGGCGAGCGGGAGGGCGGCCGCGCGGGTCCATTGGGTGCGGGTGGCGGTGGTCCGGTCGAGGACGGGCATGGTGCCGGTGTAGCCGCGGCTGACCATGGCGAGGTGGACGCGTTCGCCGCGCTCGTAGGAGCGGATGAACAGGGCGCCGGCGGATGTGGCGAGCACGCCCCAGTGGCGCACGCCGCGCGCTTCGAAGCCGCGGGAGAGCCGGGCGATCCGCATCCGCCGCATCTCGTCGGTGATCACGTCGCCGTAGCGGATCATGAAGGCGGCGATCTGGACGAGCAGCGGCGGCATCTTCAGCCGTTCCAGGCCCAGCAGCAGTTGCCGCAGTTCGGTGGTGGCGGCCAGGAGGACGGAGGCGGCGACGCCGAGCGTGCCCTTGGCGAGGATGTTCCAGGCGCCCCACAGGCCGCCCACGCTGAGGTCCAGTCCGAGGACGTGGGTGCGCGGGCCCTGGGCGACGAACGGCATCAGCACCGCGAACGCCACGAACGGCACCTCGATCAGCAGCCGTTTGAGCAGGAAGCCGGCCGGGACGCGGGCGGCCGCGGCGACCGCCGCCAGCAGCACCGCGTGGAGCGCGAACGCCCAGACGGCGGTGCGCGGGGTGGCGACGACGACCAGGACGAAGGAGAAGACCGCGGCGATCTTGCAGTGCGCCGGGAGGGCGTGGACCGGGGAGGCGCCGTCCCGGTACAGCTTGTGGGCGTGGCCTGCGCCCATGTCAGCCCTGCTCTGCGGGGGCGGGGGCGTCGACGGCCGGGGCGGCGTCGGCACTGGCGTCTTCGTCGTGCTGCGCCGCCGCAAGGCCGCCGCCGACGCCGCCCCCGCCCTCCACCCCCCCCCCCCCGCAGAGCAGGGC
>LIQL01000864.1 GCA_001418405.1 Streptomyces diastatochromogenes
GCCAGTCCTTCGCCTCGCTCTCCCTGGACCCGCCGCTGGTGGCGTTCATGGTCGCCCGCACCTCGACGACCTGGCCGCGCCTGGCGCGGGCCGGCGTGTTCTGCGTCAACGTCCTCGGCGCCGACCAGGGCGACCTCTGCCGGGCGTTCGCGGTCAGCGGCGCCGACAAGTTCGCCGGCGTCCGGCACACCCCGGCCCCGGCCACCGGCTCCCCCCGCCTCGCGGACGTGCCCGCCTGGATCGACTGCGCCGTGCACGCCGTGCACACCGGCGGCGACCACCTCATCGTCGTCGGCCGCGTCGAGGCCCTCGGCACCGACCCGGCCGCCGCGGCCCGCGGCCCGCTGCTCTTCCACCGCGGGGCGTTCGGCCGCTTCGCCACCTGACCGCCGCCGGCCGGCCCACCGCGGCGGGGCGCGGACCCGCGGTCAGGAAGCGGTCGCCGCCGGCCGCCGCCCCCGCAACACCAGCGCCATCAGCGCCGCCACCGCGCACAGCGCGCCGGAGGCGTACCAGACCGGGTCGTAGGTGCCGAGCGCGTCGCGGGCCAGTCCGCCCAGGTAGGCGATGAGCGCGGCGCCGACCTGGTGGGCGGCGAGGACCCAGCCGAAGACGATGGCGCTGTCGTCGCCGTAGTGCGCGCGGCAGAGGGCCAGGGTCGGGGGCACGGTCGCGACCCAGTCGAGGCCGTAGAAGACGATGAAGAAGATCATCGGGGGATGGACGGTGGCGGAGAGCAGGAAGGGCAGGAAGAGCAGCGAGACGCCGCGGAGCGCGTAGTAGACCGCGAGCAGGCGGCGGGTGTCGAAGCGGTCGGTGAGCCAGCCGGAGCCGATGGTGCCGGCGATGTCGAAGACACCGATCACGGCGAGCAGCGAGGCGGCCGCCGTCATGGGCATGCCGTGGTCGTGGGCGGCGGGCACGAAGTGGGTCTTGACCAGGCCGTTCGTGGTGGCACCGCAGATCGCGAAGGTGCCGGACAGCAGCCAGAAGGGCGCCGTGCGGGCCGCGGAGAAGAGGGCGGCCAGGGCACGGCGGGCGGCGCCGCGCTGCGGGGGCGGCTTGGGGACGAACTCCGCCGAGCCGTAGGGGGCGGTGCCGACGTCGGCCGGGTGGTCACGCAGCAGGAGCCACACCAGGGGGACGACGGCGAGGGCGGCCAGGGCGACGGTGACCGCGGCCGGGCGCCAGGAATACCGCTCGACGATCATCGACAGCAGCGGCAGGAAGACCAGTTGCCCGGAGGCACCGGCCGCGGTCAGGATGCCGCTGACCAGGCCGCGGCGGGCGGTGAACCAGCGGTTGGTGACGGTCGCGGCGAACGCCAGCGCCATCGAGCCGCTGCCCAGACCGACCAACACGCCCCAGCACAGCACCAGTTGCCAGCTCGCGGTCATGAAGACGGTGAGGCCGGCGCCGACCGCGATCACGGTCAGCGCCGCGGCCACCACCCGGCGGATGCCGAAGCGGTCCATCAGGGCGGCGGCGAACGGCGCGGTCAGCCCGTAGAGGGCGAGGTTGACCGAGACCGCGAGGCCGATGGTGCCGCGCGACCAGTGGAACTCGGCGTGCAGCGGGTCGATCAGCAGTCCGGGCAGGGAGGCGAAGCCGGCCGCGCCGATCAGGGTCAGGAAGGTGGCGGCGGCGACCGACCAGGCGCGGTGCGGACGCCGCCGCCACCTTCCTGAC
>LIQL01000865.1 GCA_001418405.1 Streptomyces diastatochromogenes
CCGCGGCCTCGGACGCGAAGAGCTTGGCCTTGGACGCCTCGGTGGCGAACGACTCGCCCCGGTCGATCAGATCGGCCACCCGCCAGGTCAGCAGCCGTGCCGCGTCCACGTCCACCGCGATGTCGCTGATCAGCTCCTGGACGAGCTGGCGCCCGGCGATCGGGGCGCCGAACTGCTCGCGCTGCCCGGCGTACCCGAGCGCGGCGTCCAGTGCGGCCTGGGCGATGCCGACGCAGCCGGCGGCGACCGACATCCGCCCCTTGGCCAGCGCGGACATCGCGACCGAGAAGCCCTTGCCCTCGGGGCCCAGCAGGGCGCCGGCGGGCACCCGCACACCCTGGAGCACCAGTTCGGCGGTGGCCTGGCCACGCAGCCCGAGCTTGCCGTGGATCGCGCGGCGGGTCAGGCCCGGGGTGTCGGCGGGCACCAGGAAGGCGCTGATCCCCTTGTGGCCGGGGGCGCCGCCGGTCCGGGCGAAGAGCAGGACCAGGTCGGCCCAGGTGCCGTTGGTGATGAACATCTTGGACCCGTCCAGGACCCAGTCCGTGCCGTCCCGGACCGCGCGGGTGGTCAGTGCCGCCGCGTCGGAGCCGGTGCCGGGCTCGGTCAGGCCGAAGCAGCCGAGCGCCGCGCCGGACGTGAGCCGGGGCAGCCAGGTCCGCTTCTGCTCCTCGTCGCCCCAGGCGGCGAGGGTCTTGGCGACCAGCCCGAGCGAGACCGAGACGATGCCGCGGACCGCGGAGTCGCCGCGCCCCAACTCCTCGGTGACCAGCGCGTAGGAGAGGTGGTCGCCGCCGGAGCCGCCGTACTCCTCGGGAACGGTCAGCCCGAGGAATCCGAGGTCGCCGAGCTTGCGGACGATGCCCGGGTCGACCTGTTCGGCGCGGTCCCAGGCGGTGGCGTGCGGGGCGATCTCGCGGTCGGTGAAGTCCGCGGCGAGCCGGCGGACGGCGGTCTGCTCGGGCGTGAGCTCCAGGTTCATCTCGGGCCCCTTGTCGTCGGGAACGGGAGTGCGGCGGCCATGAACGAGCCGTTAATTAGCGGTGCTAGTTTTAGCCGGACGGCCCCTACTATGTGCGGCATGGCCCGACCCCGCAAGCCCCTGCTGAGCCGCGAACGCATCGTCACCACCGCACTGGCGCTGATCGACGCGGAGGGGCTCGCGGCGCTCTCCACCCGGCGGTTGGCGGCCGAACTCGGCGTGAGCGGCCCCTCCCTCTACAACCACTTCACGACCAAGGACGAGATCCTCGACGCGGTGGCCGACACGGTCATCGCCCAGGTCGACGTGTCGACGCTGGCGACCGGCGCCGACTGGCGGGCCGGCCTGCTCGACTGGGCCCGCTCCTACCGCGCGGCGCTGGCCGCCCATCCGCACGTCGTGCCGTTCCTCGCCCAGGGCCCCGGCCGCCGACCGGCGGGGCTGAGGATGGCCGACGCGGCGTTCGGCGGCATGGTCGAGGCCGGCTGGCCGCCCGCCCTGGCCACCAAGGTGTGCGCGATGGTGCGGTACTTCGTCGCCGGCTCCGCACTCGGTTCGTTCGCCCGCGGCTTCGTGGACGACCCCGGCGCCTACGACCCGGCCGACTACCCGCACCTCGGACAGGCGCACCTGCTGGCCGAGCACCAGCGCCGGGTCGACGAGGGCGCCTTCGAGGCGGGGCTGGAGGCGCTGGTGGACGGCTTGACGCTGCATCATCCAGAACTCGGACCTCCCGACATCGAATTCAGGCCACGCGGGTAAGGTGCAGCAGTCCCTGGTGGGCAGGGACGATGTGCGTCCTGCGGGAGGCGGAAATGCGCCAGTCGAGTACGGCCAACGAAGGTCCGATAGCCAAGGGTTACGACCTGTCAGCGAGCCGCTGGGGTCGGTGGGTCACGGAGGTGCTGCGCGGTCAGGCGCAGGTCGACTTCCTGCCCAGCGCGCTGGCCGGGGTGGTGTTCTCGATCGCCCTGTTCGTCGCGGGGTGGCAGTTCGGCCTCTACGGGCTGCTCGGCGCGGCAGTCGGCACCGGCACCGCGCACCTGCTGGGCGTGGACCGCAGCCGGCTGGAGGCCGGTCTCGAAGGCTTCAACTCCTGCCTGGTCGGCGTCGCCTGCGCGGTCTTCCTCGACGCCGACCACCTCTCCACCCTGCTGGTCGCGGTGGCCGCCAGCGCGGCGGTCACGGTCGTCACGGCGGCCACCGCCCGAGTGCTGGGCACCTGGGGCCTGCCCACCTTCACGCTGCCCTTCTGCCTGACGGCCAGCGCGCTGACCGTCGCCGCGCCCAGCTTCCGGCACGTCTGGCACCTGGAGGACGGCCTCGCGGCACTGCCCAGGACGGCCGCCGGGCCCACCGCGCTGAACTTCACCGACCTGTGGCACGCCTTCTTCACCAACATCGGTGAGATCTTCCTGATGCCGCAGTGGTACGTCGGCCTGATCTTCCTCGTCGGGATCTTCGTCGCCGACCGCCGGCTGGGCGCCCTGGCCTGCGCCGGCAGCGCCGTCGCCATCCTGACGTCCTGGGCGCTGGGCGCCCCCGCCGACCAGGTGCGGCAGGGCCTCATGGGGTACGACGCGGTGCTGGTCGCGATGGCACTGGGCGGCGTCTTCCTGATCACCAACGTCTGGAGCGTGGGGTACGCCCTGGTGGGCGCGGTCACCTCCACCGTGCTGAGCCCGGCGCTCGGCGCGCTCTTCGCACCGTCCGGGGGGCACGCCTTCACCTGGCCGTTCGTGCTGGTCGCGCTGGTGTTCCTGGTCGCCGCGCCGGCCTTCCCGCGGCTGCGCCTGGCCGACGGCTGACGTCGGGCGGGACGGCCGGCGCGCACGGCTCTAGAACACCACCAGCGCCCGGCCGCCCTTCCCGCCGAGCATCGCCTCGAAGGCGGCCGGGATGCCGTCCAGCGGGATCCGGTCGGTGACCAGTGCGGAGAGGTCGAGCGCGCCGGATCGGACGTGCTCGGCGATCACCGGCAGGTCGCGGGCCGGATCGCTGTTGCCGTAGACGCAGCCGGCGAGCGTCCGGCCGAAGTAGAACAGCTCCAGGGCGGAGAAGGTGACCTGCTGGTCCTTGCCGCCGATACCCACCACCGTGGTCCGGCCGCCGCGGCGGGTGGCCGACCAGGCCGCGCGGATGGTCTCCGCGCGGCCCACGCACTCCACCGCGACGTCGGCGCCGAAACCGCCGGTGAGCGCCCGGACCCGCTTGGCGCCCTCCTTCGCGAAGAACGCCGGGCCGTCGGCGACCAGGAAGTCGGTGGCGCCGGCCGCCCGGGCCAGTTCCTCCTTCGCCGGTGAGACGTCCACCGCCACGATCGGGCCGGCCCCGGCGATCCGCGCCGCCTGCAGGGTCGCGAGCCCCACCCCGCCGACGCCGACGACCAGCACCGACTCCCCCGCCCGCACCCGGGCGCTGTGGTGCACGGCGCCCCACCCGGTGAGCACCGCGCAGCCCAGCAGGGCCGCGTCGGTCAGCGGCACCCCGTCCGGCAGCGGCAGCGCGGCGTGTGCCGGCACCACGGTCTCCTCGGCGAACGCGGCGGTGCCCAGGCCCGGGTAGAGCGCGCTGCCGTCGGCAGCGAGGGTGGCGTACGGAGCGCCGGCGGCCCGGTCCGCGGCGACGCACAGCCAGGGCTCGGCCAGGTGGCAGAAGTGGCAGTCGCCGCAGGACGGCGCCCAGTTGAGCACCACCCGGTCGCCGACCGCCGGGCCGGTCACGTCCGGGCCCACCGCGGTGACCGTGCCCGCGCCCTCGTGCCCCAGCACGGCCGGGGCGGGTTGGCGCAGCGTCCCGTTGGACAGCGACAGGTCGGAGTGGCAGACGCCGGCGGCGGCGAGCCGGACCCGGACCTGGCCGGGGCCGGGCGCGGGCAGGTCGATCTCGGTGATCTTCAGCGGGGCGTTCACGGCGGGCAGGACGGCGGCGCGGACCACGGGATCTCCTCGGTGCGGGGCGGAACGACGGCGGGCAGGGCTCGGTGGGCGGGCTCGGCGGGCGGGCTCAGAACTGGAGGGACTTGGTCTGGAGGTACTCGGCCAGGCCGTGCGGCCCCAGCTCCCGGCCGACCCCGGACTGCTTGTAGCCGCCGAACGGGGCGAGCGGGTTGAACCGGCCGCCGTTGATGTCGACCTGCCCGGTTTCCAGGCGGCGGGCGAAGGCCACCGCGGTGGCGTCGTCGCCGGCCCAGACCGCGCCGGCCAGGCCGTAGACGGTTCCGTTGGCGATCCGCACCGCGTCGTCCTCGTCCTCGTAGCGCAGGACCGTGAGGACCGGGCCGAAGATCTCCTCCTGGGCGATGGTCATCTCCGGGGTGACCTCGGCGAAGACGGTGGGGTGCACGTAGAAGCCCGGTCCGGTGGGCGTCGCCGGGCCGCCGGCCACCGGCTTCGCGCCCTCCGCGACGCCGCGTTCGAGGTAGCCGAGAACCCGGTCCCGCTGGCGGGCGCTGACCAGCGGGCCGAGCCGTTCGCCGGGGACGTACTTGGCGGTCGCGGCGACGGCCAGCGCGACGGCCTCGTCGTACTGGTCGCGGTGGACCAGCATCCGGGTCCAGGCGCTGCACGTCTGACCGGAGTTGGCCATGACGTTGGCGACGCCGACCGCGACCGCCCGGCCCAGGTCGGCGCCGGGCAGGATGACGTTGGCGGACTTGCCGCCCAGTTCCAGCGCGACCCGCTTGACGGCGCCGCCGGCGAGCGCGCCGACGGTCCGGCCCACCGCGGTCGACCCGGTGAAGGAGACCAGGTCGACGCCGTCGTGCTCGACCAGGGCCCGCCCGGCCACCGGGCCGAGGCCGGTGACGACGTTGACGACCCCACCGGGTATCCCGGCCGCCTCGACGCACTCCGCGAACAGCCGGGCCACCAGCGGGGTGTCCTCGGCGGGCTTGAGGACGACCGTGCAGCCCGCGGCCAGCGCCGGGGCCACCTTGGCGACGATCTGGTGCAGCGGGTAGTTCCACGGGG
>LIQL01000866.1 GCA_001418405.1 Streptomyces diastatochromogenes
CACGGCCGGCCGGTGGCCGTCCAACCGCCCTTGACCCGGTGGACGGCGCCGTCCACGTCGAGCACCTTGAGCATGATCTCCAGGCGGGAGCGGCGCCGTCCACCGGGTCAAGGGCGGTTGGACGGCCACCGGCCGGCCGTGGGCGTACGACGCGGAGCGCTATGCGTGGGTGGCGCGGCAGCGGGCGGCCGAGCAGCAGGCGATGCGGGACTACGCCGCGGGGTCGGGGTGCCGGATGGAGTTCCTGCGGCGGCAGTTGGACGACGAGGAGGCGGCTCCGTGCGGCCGGTGCGACAACTGCGCGGGAGCGCGGTTCACCCCCGAGGTGTCCGCCGCCGCGCTGGACGCGGCCCGTGGTGAGCTCGGCCGCCCCGGCGTCGAGGTGGAACCGCGGCGGATGTGGCCGACGGGTCTGCCGGCCGTCGGCGTCGACCTCAAGGGCCGGATCCCGGCGGGCGAACTGGCCGCGACGGGCCGGGCGTTGGGGCGGCTTTCGGACATCGGGTGGGGCAACCGGCTGCGGCCGATGCTCGCCCCGCAGGCGCCGGACGGTCCGGTGCCCGACGACGTGGCGTCCGCGGTGGTGACGGTGCTCGCCGACTGGGCCAAGGGTCCCGGGGGCTGGGCCTCTGGGGCCCCGGACGCCCCGGCGCGCCCGGGGGGCGTCGTCAGCCTCGGCTCGCACAGCCGCCCGCAGTTGATCCGGTCGCTCGCCGAACGGATCGCGGCGGTGGGCCGGATGCCGTTCCTGGGCACCGTGGCCTCGATGGACGACGACCCCGGGACGAGGATCCCGCGGAGCAACAGCGCCCAACGGCTGCGGGCCCTGCACAGCACGCTGGTGGTGCCGCCGGAACTGGCCGAGGCGTTGGCGTCGACCGGCGGTCCGGTGCTCCTGGTGGATGACTTCGCGGACACCGGTTGGACGCTGGCGGTGGCCGCGCGGTTGTTGCGCAGGGCCGGAGCCGACGCGGTGTTCCCGCTGGTCCTCGCCGTGCAGGGGTAGCCGGCACGGCCGCCGCAGCCGCGGGGGACGGGACGGATCACCCGGGTATCGGAGGGCGGTGCGGTGGGCAGGGATAGCAGCGGTGTACCGGGATTTCCAGCCGTGCGCGGGGATTTGCTCGTTGCCGCAAGCCTGTACGAGCCGCGAGAATGGGAAGTGCTTCCCGGTGTCCGGCCGTGCGCGGTCCGACAGGGTCATGCCGCGGTGCGCCGGCGCGCCCGGTAGCAGCCCGGAGCGTGGACGCGCAGACGAAGGGAGGACGATGGCCTTCGGATTCGCCCGGCCCCCGCAGGACCCGCCGCCCGAATCGACCGATTCCACCGCTCGCCTGGGGCGACTGTTGGAACCTGCGGAGTGGGCGTCGGCCGGAATCCCCCTCCTACGCAACCCCCGTGACGTCGTCGCCGACCTGTACGGCCTCCATCTGCCGGGTCCGTCCAGCGTGATCGTGGCGGTGCTGGACGGTCAGGAACGGGTCCTCGCCAGCGCGTCGTTCACCGCTCCGACGGTGGCCCCCGACGGATGGGCGTACCGCAACGCGCTGTTGGACCAGTTGCGTCGGGTCATTCCGCACGATCTGCGGCTGCGCGTTCCGGTCCGGACGGCCGTGCTCCTGCACTGCCGGGAGGACGGGCTCCGGTGGACGGAGGCGGACGGTGCGTGGATGTGGGGGCTGCGGGACGCCTGCACCCTGCACGGGCTCCGCTGCGGGGCGTTCATCGCGCTGACCCAGGACCGCTGGCAAGTCCTGGGCGAAGGGCGGGGCGGGCGGCGGCCCCGGGCGCCGGCCCCCGGCAAGCCCCATGGTGCGGACACGGTGCGCGCGGGCCCCGGCCACGGCGCGCGCGGCGGGACCGGAGCAGCCGCCCCCGGGGACGTCACTCCCCCGGCTGCGGCACCGCCGCATGACGTGCGGCCCCCTGGGGAGCGGGCCGCCCCCCAGGACGTGCCGTCCGGCCAAGAGCAGGCGGCCGCGCAGCATGTGCCGTCGGCGCGGAGTGCCGCGCCGGGCGAGCAGCCGCGGAACGGCGGTCGGGGCGCGTCCGTGCGGACTGCCGGCGGTACGGCGGACGCCCGGCGCAGCCGGGCGTCGCGCTGAGCGCCGCGGGCCCGGCCGGACGCCCGCAGTCCGGGCGCGCCAACGAGCCCGACCGGCCATGAGGGCCGGCGGGCCACGCCGGGCAGCGGCGGTCAGGCGTGGGCGCCGAGCACCGCGTTGATCCGCTCCGGGTCGCCGCAGACGATCAGCAGCGCTCCGGCTCGGGCCAGGGCAGCGGGCAGTGCCCGCGCGGTGGCGTCTTCGTTGGCGGCATTGCCGTCGTTGACGGCGTTGACGGCGTTGACGGCGACGACCACGACGGGCCGCCCGGTGACGCGTTCGGCGCCGGCGTCGGCGTAGAACACGTCGTCGGCGGCGTCCTGCTGGGCCCAGTAGGACGCCGCGCCGAAGGACAGTTCGTGGGTGGCCCACGGGTGGTTCTCGCCGGTGGTCAGCACCAGGATCTCGCCCGGCGGGCGGCCGGAGTCGAGGAGCAGGTCGACGGCCTCATCGGCGGCGTCGACAGCTCCCCCGGCGGGCGCCGGGATCAGCTGGAGCTGGGGGCCCGCGGCGGTGCCGGTCGGGGCGACCGGCGGCTGCGGGGAGTCGGTGCGCTGCACCGACTCCCCGC
>LIQL01000867.1 GCA_001418405.1 Streptomyces diastatochromogenes
GGCGTCGGCGAGGGCGAGGGCCGAGGCGCTGTCCCAGGCGTTGGGGAGCAAGAGGGGGTGGCCGGGACGGTGGTGGAGCGCGTGGAAGGCGGCGGGGTGCGGGTCGGTGCCCGGCGTGACGCCCGCGTTCCGGCCGTCGCCGGTGCCCGCGCCGCTGTGCGTGTCGGTGGTCATGGGCGCACCGTAGGCCGGCGACGTGTCGGTGGTCGCCGAAGCGTCGCCGCGGACAATGGACGTATGACGTCGCCGAAACGGACCGCGCAACGGACCGGGCCCGGGCCGACCGCCCCGTGGGGCCCCGCTGTGGCGCCCGACCACAGTCACGAGCTGGCCCGGCTCGCCGCGCTGCTGGCGGACCGCACCCGGGCCGCGTTCTGCCTGGCGCTGCTCGACGGGCGGGCCTGGACCGCCGGGGAACTCGCCGGGTACGCGCGGGTGGCGCCCTCGACCGCCAGCGAGCACCTGTCCCGGCTGATCGCCGGCGGGCTGCTCGTCGAGCGGCGGCAGGGCCGGCACCGCTACGTCCAGCTCGCCGGCCCGCGCGTGGCCGAGCTGCTGGAATCGGTGACCGCGCACCTGGACCCGCCGGCCGGGCCGCCGCGCGGGCTGCGGGCGGTCAACGCCTCGGCCGCGCTGGCCCGCGGCCGGACCTGCTACGACCACCTGGCGGGCCGGCTCGGCGTCACCCTCACCGACGCCATGACCGCACGCGGCCTCCTGGACCAGGAGGGCGGTTTCACCCTCACCGACACCGGCCGGGAGTGGTTCGCGGACGCCCTCGCGGTCCCTGCCGACGCCCTGCGCGGCGGGCGCCGCCCACCGGCCCGCGGCTGCCTGGACTGGACCGAACGCCGTCAGCACCTCGCCGGCACGGCCGGCGCCCGGCTCTGCGAACGGCTGCTGGAGCGGCACTGGATCCGCCGGATCGGGACCGGCCGGGCGGTCCGCCTCACCTCCGAGGGCAGCAGCGCGCTGCGGGAACTGCTGGGCATCGACGGGCAGGCGGCCGGGCTGGTGTGAAGGGCTGGTGTGAAGGGCTGGTGTGAA
>LIQL01000868.1:0-422 GCA_001418405.1 Streptomyces diastatochromogenes
CCGGCACGGCCGGGCCCTGGGCCGGCCCGGCGCCCGGGCGGCGTTCACGGTGCAGCGGGACGGCCAGGAGTGGAGCGGACTGAGAGGGGTTCAGGGGCGCGGCGGCTGCCGCCCGTTGAGCGGCGCCGAGCGGGACGCCGGCTGGCGCGCCTACACCGCGCGCTTCCCCTTCGTCGCCGCCGACGACCGGCTGCGCGCGGCCCTGGAACGGACCGCGCTGTGGGAGCTGCGCCCGGACTGGCTGCGGCTGATCGACAACGCGCAGGGTTTTGGCCACAAGGAGGAGTGGGGGGTCTAGGACCCCTCGGGGGGGGCGCGCCCGGTGGGTGGGCGCCGGCTACGCCGCCACCAGGACCCGCCACCGGCCGTCCCGCAGCCGCAGGACCAGGCGGGTCACCGGCCCGGTGAGCAGCGCCGCGCTC
>LIQL01000868.1:498-3812 GCA_001418405.1 Streptomyces diastatochromogenes
CAGGACGTCGTGCGGGTAGTGCACGCCGACGAAGACCCGCGAGAAGCCGGTGAGCAGCGCGACCGGCAGGGCCAGCCACAGGGCCGCCCGCCAGGCCAGGACGATGCCGACGGCCAGCGCCGCGGCGAGCGTCGAGTGGTTGCTGGGGAAGGACCAGTCGCCGTGCGGCGGGCACGGCACGATCGGGGCGGGCGCGCCGGCCACCGCGCGGCACGGCCGTTCCTCGGTCACCAGGCTCTTGACGACCTCGCTCAGGACGTAGGCGAGCAGGGTGGCCACCGGCACCAGCAGCGCCCGGGCGACCCGGTGCGCGTCGATGCCGCGGGCCCGCCACCACCCCAGCACGGCGACGGCCATGAGGAGCAGCAGCCCGCCGGAGGTGCCGATGTCGGCCAGGGTGCGGAGCCAGTCCGGGGACCGGTGGGCGAGGCCGGTCACGTCGAGGTAGAGCGCGGTGCTGTTCATGGCCGATGACGGTACGGAACCAGGTGGCCGACGAGGTATCTGACGGCGGGTCAGTCAACGGGGCGGGCCGGACGGCGCACGGACGGGACGGGCGGTGGCGCGGGCGAGAAGTGCCGGTATGGGCGACTGCGGACCGTCACCGGGCTGATGATGGGAAAAGTTGCCGCCCGATGCGGCGGGTACTGGCCGGTGCCGGTCCGGATCTCTCGTAGAGTTTTCGCGTGGGATCACTGCGCAATCCGATCGGGCCGCTTCCCTCCTCCATCTACTGGCGGCGGAGGGCCGTTGCGCTGGCCGTCATCGTCCTCCTCCTCGCCCTGGTGGTGTGGGTGCTCGCCATGGGCGGCAACGACGAGAAGACGGCCAACGAGGGCAAGGGCGCGCAAGGATCCGGACCCGCTGCTTCCATCACGCCGGGGCCGACGCCCAGCGGCCCGGCGATCGGTCAAAAGCCCGGCGGCCGAGACGAGTCGGGTGCCGGTGGGGCCGACGGCGGTTCGGGCGCCGGCACGACGGGCGGCGCCGGCTCGGACGGCGGCAGCGGGGGCTCCGGCGGGGGCGCCGGCGGCGGCTCGGGGGCCGGCGGTGCCGGTTCCGGTCCGGCGCCGATCGGCCAGGCCGCCGGCGGGGACGCCGTCGCGGCCGGCCCGTCCCTCGCCAACTGCGGCTCCGACACCGTGAAGTTGACGCTGAAGAGCGTCAAGAACTCCTACGCACCCGGCGACAAGCCGAAGTTCGAGCTGGCCGTGCAGAACTCCGGCGGCACGGCCTGCAAGGTGGACCTCGGGCGCAAGGCGGCGGTGCTCACCATCACCGACACCGCCGGCGACGACCGGGTGTGGGCCTCCGACGACTGCGCGACCGGCGCCGGCCCGGCACTGCTCCAGATCCCCGCCAAGGGCACCGTGACCCGCACCGTCGAGTGGGACCGGCACGCCAGCGGCCCCCAGTGCGCCACGCCCAGCGCGGCCGCGGTCCCGGCCGGCACGTACCTGATCGAGGCGAAGGCGCCGGGGCTGGCGGCGGTCCACACGTCGTTCGTCCTGGCCAAGGACTGAGCCGAGGGCCGCGCGGCGCGGCGCCGCCCCGGGCCGCGCCGGCACCCCGCGGAGGCGCTGCCTCCGCAAGTTCCGCTCTCAGAGGATCTGCTCACAGCAGGCCCCGGTGGTGACGGCCCGTCCGCGCGGGCACAGTCGCCGCCATGAAGCTTCTGATTCTGGGCGGTACGGAGTTCGTCGGACGGGCGGTGGCCGAGGCGGCGCTGGCCCGCGGCTGGGACGTCACGGTCTTCCACCGGGGACGGCACCCGGCCCCCGAGGGGGTCACCGTGCGGCACGGCGACCGGTTGGCGGCGGGCGGACTGGCCGCCCTGGAGGACGGCGCGTGGGACGCCGTCGTGGACACCTGGAGCGCCGCGCCGGTGGCCGTCAGCAACGCGGCCCGGCTGCTGGCCGACCGGGCGGTGACATACGCGTACGTCTCCACCGTCTCCGTCTACGCCTATCCGCCCACCCAGCGGATCAGCGAGACGGCACCGCTGGTGACGGGGGCCGACCCGACGGCCACCGACGCCGACGACTACGCGCGGGCCAAGCGGGGCGGCGAACTCGCCGCGCTCGACGCGTTCGGGGCCGACCGGACGCTGCTGATCCGCCCCGGACTGATCCTCGGCCCGCACGAGAACGTCGGGCGGCTGCCGTGGTGGCTGACCCGGATCGCCCGCGGCGGCCCGGTCCTCGCGCCCGGCCCCCGCGACCTGCCGTTGCAGTACATCGACGCCCGCGACCTCGCGGAATGGACCCTGGACGCTGTGGCCCACGGGCGGTCCGGCCCGTACAACCTGGTGAGCGAGCCGGGACACACCACCATGGGCGAACTGTTGGAGAGCTGCGTGCGGGCCACCAGGGCATCGGCCGAACTGCGCTGGACGGCACCCGAGGACGTGCTGGCGGCCGGCATCGCACCGTGGACGGAGCTGCCGGTCTGGCTGCCGCCGGGCGAACTCCACGACACGATGCACGGCGCCGACGTCGCCGCGGCGGTCGCGGCCGGGCTGCGCTGCCGGCCGGTCGAGGAGACGGTGGCGGACACCTGGGCGTGGCTCGGCCGCCTCGGCGGAGTGGCGCCGCAGCGCCCGGACCGGCCGGCGCTGGGGCTGCCGGCGGAGAAGGAGGCGGCGGTGCTGGAGCGGTGACCGGCGGCACCGCGCCGGGGCCCGGCCCGTCCGGCGGCATCGCGCGCAGGCCCGCCCCGGCCGGCGATTGATCGCGATCGGTGATGGCTGAGGGCGCGGATCGCGCGTTGTTCGGCACCGCCGGCACGGCTTGACTTGCGGTCAGGCGGACGCACCGCCGGACCCCAGCCAGGACGGGAGCACCCCATGAACAGCATCGGACCCAAGGACGTGGTGCAGCGCTACTTCGCGGCGCTGGCGGCCGGCGACCAGGACGCGATCCGGGACTCGTGGGCCGAGGACGGCAGCTGCTGGTACGGCGGCGACCTTCCGATCTCCGGCACGTGGCAGGGCCGGGACCAGGTGATCAACGGCTTCCTCGCGACCGCGTTCGCCCACCTCGACCCGGACCGGGAGGTCGGGGTGCGGGTCACCAACGTCTTCGGCGAGGGCGAGCAGGTGCTCGTCGAATGGGACTCCTGGGCGACCGGGAAGACCGGCCGGCCCTACGAGCAGAAGAACACCGCCATCTTCACCGTCCGCGGCGGCAGGATCTCCGACATGCGGGAGTACGCCGACACCCAGCACTGGGAGCGCGCCCTCGTCGCCGACCCGGCCTGAAGACGGGGGCGCTTCCTTGAGGGGGCGGCTTCCTTGAGGGATGCGGGCCTGCCTG
>LIQL01000869.1 GCA_001418405.1 Streptomyces diastatochromogenes
CCCACGTCCACCAGCCCCACCCCCGCCTTGCAGAGGAGTTCCTCATGACGTCCCTTCACGCCCCGTTCCGACTGGACGGGGCACGGGCCCTGGTCACCGGCGCCTCCCGGGGCATCGGGAAGGCCACCGCCGTGGCCCTCGCCCGCGCCGGCGCCGACCTCGCACTGTCCGCGCGGAGTCCGGGCGCGCTCAAGGAGACCGCCGCGCTGGTGGAGGACGAGGGCCGCACGGCGGTGCTGGTCCCCGGCGACCTCGCGGAATCCGGGGCCGCCGAGGCGGTCGTGGACGAGGCGGCGGCCGCGCTCGGCGGTCTCGACGTGCTCGTCCACAACGCGGGCGTGCTGCCCACCCAGGACGACGGCGCCCCGATCCTCGTGCCCCTCCAGGAGTCCGCGCAGGCCGACTGGGACCGCGTCGTGTCGGTGAACCTCAACGCCACCGCGGCGCTGTGCCGGCGGGCCCACCGCCACCTCACCGGTTCGTCCCGGGCCAGCGTGGTGGTGATGTCGTCGCTCGCCGGGGTCGCCGGCACCCCGCGGATGGAGGCGTACGGCGCCTCCAAGGCGGCGCAGATCGCGCTCGCCCGCAGCCTGGCGGTCGGTTGGGCGCGCGACGGCATCCGGGTCAACGCGCTGTGCCCGGGCTGGACCCGCACCGACATGACGACCTTCGCCTCCTCCCAGGCGCCGCTGTCGGACTGGTTGATGGCGCACGTCCCGTTGGGCCGCTGGGCGGAACCCGACGAGATCGCCCACGCCGCGCTGTTCCTGGCCTCCCCCGCCGCCTCGTACCTCACCGGGCAGGCCCTGGTGCTCGACGGCGGCGCCTCCGTACCCGACGGCGGGCTGGCCGGCATCCCCAAACCGCCGTCCCCGTTCACCGCCTGACCGCCCCGCGAATCGAGGAACACCACCATGACAACGGTGAGTCCGACAGCCGTGATCGACGGCATCGGCAGTTGCCTGCCGCCGCGGGTGCTGACCAACGAGGACGTCCGGCGGCGCGGCGTCCTGGACACCAGCGACGAGTGGATCCGCACCCGCACCGGCATCGCCCGGCGCCGGGCCGCCGAGGACGACACCAGCACCGGGGACCTCGCGGTGGCGGCCGGCCGAGCGGCCCAGGAGTCCGCTCGGGCCCGGGCGGACCTGGTGCTCGTCGCCACCACCACCCCCGACCGGCGCTGCCCGGCCACCGCGCCCGAGGTCGCCCACCGGTTGGGGCTGGGCACCGTGCCCGCCTTCGACCTGGCGGCGGTGTGCTCGGGCTTCCTGTACGGCCTCACGGTCGCCACCGCGCTGATCCGTACCGGTGTCTGCACCCGCCCCCTGGTGATCGGCGCCGAGACCTACTCCCGCATCATCGACCCGCTGGACCGGGACACCGCGGTGATCTTCGGCGACGGGGCCGGCGCGGTGCTGCTGCGCGCCGGTGACCGGGCCGAGCCCGGTGCGGTCGCGGCCACCGACTGGGGCTCCGACGGCACCGGCAGCGACCTCATCGCGATCGCCGCCGGCGGCGCCCGGCAGCCCGACCCGGCGCGCCGACGGTGCCGTGACGACCACTACTTCCGGATGCGCGGCCGCGAGGTGTACGGGCAGGCGGTGCGCCGGATGACCGAGTCCTCGCGGGCCGTGCTGGAGAAGACGGGGTGGTCGCCGACCGTGGTCGGGGCGTTCATCGGCCACCAGGCCAACCAGCGGATCCTCGACTCGGTCGCCGAACGGGTCGGCATCCCGCCCCGCCACCGCTACGGCAACCTCCGCGACGTCGGCAACACCGCCGCCGCGTCGATCCCGCTGGCCCTCGCCGACACCGCCGCGCACCGCCGGGTCTCCCCCGGCACCCCGACCCTGCTCACCGCCTTCGGCGGCGGCCTCACCTGGGCCTCGGCCGCCCTGACCTGGCCGGCCGTCCGCCCCCACGACCACGCCCCGGAACCCCGCACCACCGACACCACCCCCCGTCCCACGCACCGGAGGAAGACATGGACCCTGTCTACGACCACCTCGTGACCGTCCTCACCGACAAGTTCGAGGTGGACGCCGAGGAAATCCGCCCCGACAGCACCCTCGGCGCCCTGGAACTCGACTCCCTCGCCGTCGTCGAGCTCTACGTCACCCTCCAGGAGCACTGGGGCGTCCCGTTGGACGAGGACGGCGCCACCGCCGAACTGACCCTGGAACAGGTGGCGCAGGCCGTGTCGGCGCAGCTGACCGTCGAGGGCGTCGCCGACCGGGGAGGAGCCCCGCAGTGAGCGTCCCAGGCGACGACGCGGGTCTCGCGGTCACCGGAATCGGCCTGGTCACCCCGGCCGGTTCCGGGACCGCGGCGACCTGGAAGGGAGTCTGCGCCGGGCGGGGCACCGCGGCCCCGGATCCCGAACTGGCCGGTCTGCCGGTCGGGTTCTCCTGCCGCGTGCCCGGCTTCGACCCGCGCACCCAGGTGCCGGGGCCCCGGC
>LIQL01000087.1:0-34441 GCA_001418405.1 Streptomyces diastatochromogenes
CCCCCCGCACCGTGGACGCCGCCGGCCTCGCCCTCGCCCCCGGCTTCATCGACATGCACGCGCACAGCGACCTGGCGCTGCTGCGCGACCCGGAGCACACCGCGAAGGCCGCCCAGGGCGTCACCCTCGAAGTCCTCGGCCAGGACGGCCTGTCCTACGCCCCGGTCGACGACCGCACGCTCGCCGCGGTCCGGGCCCAGATCGCCGGCTGGAACGGCGGCGGCCCCGACGACGACGCCCTCCCCTTCACCTGGCGCACCGTCGGTGAGTACCTCGACCGCCTGGACCACGGCTTCGACGGCGAGGGCATCGCGGTCAACGCCGCCTACCTCGTCCCCCAGGGCACCGTCCGGATGCTCGCCGTCGGCTGGGACGACCGCCCGGCCACCGACGCCGAACTCGACCGGATGCGGCAGCTCGTCGCCGCGGGCCTGGAGCAGGGCGCGGTGGGCCTCTCGTCCGGCCTGACCTACACCCCGGGCATGTACGCCTCCGACGCCGAACTGACCGAACTGTGCCGGGTGGTGGCCCACTACGACGGCTACTACTGCCCACACCACCGCTCCTACGGCGCCGGCGCCCTGACGGCGTACGAGGAGATGATCGCCCTCACCCGCGAGGCCGGCTGCGCGCTGCACCTCGCCCACGCCACCATGAACTTCGGCGTCAACGAGGGCCGGGCGCCGGAACTCCTCGCCCTGTTGGACCAGGCCCTGGACGCCGGCGCCGACCTCACCCTGGACACCTATCCGTACACCCCCGGCTGCACCACGCTCGTGGCGATGCTGCCCAGCTGGGCCAGCGAGGGCGGCCCGGACGCGATCCTGGCCCGGTTGGCCGACGACACCACCGCCGCGGCCGTCCGGCACGCCCTGGAGATCGAGGGGTCGGACGGCTGCCACGGCGTCCCCATCGACTGGGACACCATCGAGATCTCCGGCGTCACCGACCCCGCGCTGGACGGCTGGGTCGGCGCGACCGTCGCCCGCACCGCCGCCGCCCGCGGCGAGGACCCCTGGGACGCCGCCCGCCACCTGCTGCGCGCCGACCGGCTGGGCCCCACGATCCTCCAGCACGTCGGCCACGAGGACAACGTCCGGCAGATCATGCGGCACCGGGTCCACACCGGCGGCAGCGACGGCATCCTCCAGGGCGCCAAGCCGCACCCGCGGGCGTACGGCACCTTCCCGCAGTACCTCGGCCGGTACGCCCGCGAGCTGGGCGTGCTGTCCCTGGAGGAGTGCGTGGCGCACCTGACGTCGCGCCCGGCCGCCCGGCTGCGGCTGCCCGACCGCGGCCTGGTCCGCGAGGGGTACCGCGCCGACCTGGTCCTCTTCGATCCGCGGACGGTCGCCGCCGGCTCCACCTTCGACGCCCCCCGCACCCCGCCCACCGGCATCCCGCACGTCCTGATCGACGGCCGGTTCGTCATCGAGGACGGCCGCCGCACCGACGTCCTGGCCGGCCGGGCGGTCCGCCGCACCCCGGGCCGGTCCTAGCGCGCCCGGCGGGACGCCCGGGCCCGACCGCCCGCCACGAAATCAGCACCCGCCCCACCGCTCACACCGGGTGAGCACCCGCGCACCGTCCGCCGACCACGTGGCGAAAACCACCCGGCGCGCTGCCCTACGCCCCCGTAGAGTGGCCGTCATGCAGGTGATCCAGTCAACGAAGCTCGCCAACGTCTGCTACGAAATCCGCGGCCCCGTGCTTGAGGAGGCGATGCGGCTGGAGGCAGAGGGTCACCGCATCCTCAAGCTCAACACCGGCAACCCGGCGGCGTTCGGATTCGAGTGCCCGCCCGAGATCCTGGAGGACGTCCTCCGCTCGGTCGGCACCGCGCACGGCTACGGCGACGCCAAGGGCCTGCTCTCGGCCCGCCGGGCAGTGGTGCAGCACTACCAGACCAAGGGCATCGACCTCTCCGTCGACGACGTCTACCTCGGCAACGGCGTCTCCGAGCTGATCCAGATGTCGATGCAGGCGCTGCTGGACGACGGCGACGAGGTGCTGGTCCCGGCCCCCGACTACCCGCTGTGGACGGCGTCGGTCTCGCTCTCCGGCGGCACCGCCGTCCACTACCGCTGCGACGAGCAGGCCGACTGGATGCCGGACCTCGCCGACATCGAGCGCAAGATCACCGACCGCACCAAGGCCCTCGTCGTCATCAACCCCAACAACCCCACCGGCGCGGTCTACGACGACGAGCTGCTGCGCGGCCTCGCCGAGATCGCCCGCCGGCACAACCTGATCGTCTGCGCCGACGAGATCTACGACAAGATCCTCTACGACGGCGTCACCCACACCCCGTTCGCCGCGCTCGCCCCGGACCTGCTGACGCTGACCTTCAACGGCCTGTCCAAGGCGTACCGGGTCGCCGGCTACCGCAGCGGCTGGCTGGCGGTCTGCGGCCCGAAGGCGCACGCCGCCTCGTACATCGAGGGGCTGACGATCCTGGCGAACATGCGGCTGTGCGCCAACATGCCGGCGCAGCACGCGGTCGCCACCGCCCTCGGCGGCCGGCAGTCGATCAACGACCTGGTGCTCCCCGGCGGCCGGCTCCTGGAGCAGCGCGACACCGCCTACGAACTGCTCACGCGGATACCGGGCGTCAGCTGCGTCAAGCCGAAGGGCGCGCTCTACGCCTTCCCGCGGCTGGACCCCGCGGTGTACAAGGTGAAGGACGACCGGCAGATGGTGCTGGACCTGCTGCGCGCCGAGAAGATCATGATCGTCCACGGCACCGGCTTCAACTGGCCCGAGCCGGACCACTTCCGCCTGGTCACGCTGCCGAACAAGGACGACCTGACGGACGCCGTCACCCGCATCGGCGCCTTCCTCGACGGTTACGGACAGTACTGAACCGCAGCAACCTCTATACGAGACACAACTTTAGACAGGGTCTAAGCTAGGATGGCCTCCTAGACGTTTTCAGGAGGCCGTCCCATGTACGAACCGATCCGCACCAAGTCGGTCCACACCATGGCCGTCGCCCCGGGGATCCCGCACCGCTCCCGCGAAGAGGAGCTGGACATCCGGCTCGCCGGGCAGCTGACCGCGCTGCTCACCGTCACCGACGAGCTGCACGCCCTGACCGAGTGCGGCGCCGCGCGCACCGCCCTGGCCTCGGCGGCCGAGCGCATCGCCGCCGCGGTCGCCCGGCTGAGCGGCCAGCTGCCGCTGCGCGCCGAGCCGACCGGCGGCGACCCGACCCGGATCGCGGCCCTCCGGCAGCGCGCCCACACCCTCGCCGGGAACGCCCTCGCCGTCGCCACCTCGCGGGACGACGCCGAGGCCATCGCGCTGGCCGAGGAGCGGCTCTCCGCCCACCGCGCCGGCGAACGGGACCTCGCCACCACCTGACCGCACACTCCCGAGGACGCCGACCGGCGTCCGGCCGGTCGAAGACCCCACAACACGACCGCCCGGGGCCCGTACGCGCGTACGGGCCCCGGGCGGTCGTGCACACGGGCCGGGCGGGCGGTGCGCCGCCCGGGCCGGCCGGGACTAGCCGAGCCGCTGCACCAGCGCGCGGTACTCGTCCCACAGCTCCTTCGGCGTGTGGTCGCCGAAGGTGTTGAGGTGCTCGGGGACCAGCGCAGCCTCCTCGCGCCAGACCTCCTTGTCGACGGTGAGCAGGAACTCCAGGTCCTTCTCGGAGAGTTCCAGGCCCTCGGTGTCCAGCGCGTCCTTGGTGGGCAGCACGCCGATCGGCGTCTCGACGCCCTCGGCCGTGCCCGCCAGCCGCTCGACGATCCACTTGAGCACCCGGCTGTTCTCGCCGAAGCCCGGCCACACGAAACGGCCCGCGTCGTCCTTGCGGAACCAGTTGACGTAGTAGATCTTCGGCAGCTTCGCCGGGTCCTTGTCGGCCCCGACCTTGAGCCAGTGCGCCATGTAGTCGCCCATGTTGTAGCCGCAGAACGGCAGCATGGCGAACGGGTCGCGACGCAGCTCCCCGACCTTGCCCTCAGCGGCGGCGGTCTTCTCGGACGCCACGTTGGCCCCGAGGAAGACACCGTGCTGCCAGCTGAGCGACTCGGTCACCAGCGGCACCGCGCTGGCCCGGCGACCGCCGAACAGGATGGCCGAGATCGGCACGCCCTTGGGGTCCTCCCACTCGGGCGCGATGGTCGGGCACTGGGCGGCGGGCACGGTGAACCGCGCGTTGGGGTGCGCGGCCGGGACGCCGGAGGCGGGCGTCCAGTCGTTGCCCTTCCAGTCCGTCAGGTGGGCCGGAGTCTCCTCGGTCATGCCCTCCCACCACACGTCGCCGTCGTCGGTGAGGGCGACGTTGGTGAAGACGGAGTTGCCCCAGAGGGTCTTCATGGCGTTGGCGTTGGTGTGCTCGCCGGTGCCGGGCGCCACGCCGAAGAAGCCGGCTTCGGGGTTGATCGCGTAGAGCTGGCCGTCCTCGCCGAACCGCATCCAGGCGATGTCGTCGCCGATGGTCTCGACCGTCCAGCCGGGGATCGTCGGCTCCAGCATGGCCAGGTTGGTCTTGCCGCAGGCGCTCGGGAACGCCGCTGCGACGTACTTGGCCTCGCCCTGCGGCGGGGTCAGCTTGAGGACGAGCATGTGCTCGGCCAGCCAGCCCTCGTCGCGGGCCATGACGGAGGCGATCCGCAGCGCGTAGCACTTCTTGCCGAGCAGGGCGTTGCCGCCGTAGCCCGAGCCGTACGACCAGATCTCGCGGGCCTCGGGGAAGTGCGAGATGTACTTGGTGGAGTTGCACGGCCACGGCACGTCCTGCTCGCCCTCGGCGAGCGGGGCGCCGAGGGTGTGCACGGCCTTGACGAAGAAGCCGTCGGTGCCGAGCTCGTCGAGGACCGCCTGGCCCATCCGCGTCATGGTGCGCATCGACACGGCGACGTACGCAGAGTCGGTGATCTCCACCCCGATGGCGGAGAGCGGGGAGCCGAGCGGGCCCATGCAGAACGGGACGACGTACATCGTCCGGCCCTTCATCGCGCCGCGGAAGATGCCCTTCTCCCCCGCGAAGATCTCCCGCATCTCGGCGGGGGCCTTCCAGTGGTTGGTCGGACCGGCGTCCTCTTCCTTCTCCGAACAGATGAAGGTGCGGTCCTCGACTCGCGCGACGTCACTCGGGTCGGACGCGGCGTAGTACGAGTTGGGGCGCTTGATCGGGTCGAGCTTGCGGAACGTGCCCTTCTCGACGAGCTCCTCGGACAGCCGCTCGTACTCCGCTTCCGAGCCGTCGCACCAGACGACCCGGTCGGGCTGGGTGATCGCCGCTATTTCGTCGACCCAATCGAGCAGGGCCTGGTGCCGGGTCGGGGTGGGAGCCGCGTTGTCGCGCGCCACGATCGCTCCTAGATGAGGGGTTTTGGCCGGCTTCCTGCTCATAAGGCAAGGAAACCGCTGCTTTTACTTGTCTGCCCCTTGGGGGCCGCGACCCGGATGCTTCGTGACCGCTCATCCGGTGCCGACCGCACTCATTTGATCATCCGACCCTGAATCGGTTCTGTCCAGGGGGCACCGTGGTGACCGTCACCACTTCCGGACGAATCCGTAACTTACGGTTGCGTAGGTAGCATTGCGCCATGACTTCCGCGCCTGACGCCGCCGAAAGCCGCCCCCCTGCCGCGCCGTCCAGGACCGATACCGGGTCCCCGGTCACGGCGGTCGCCGCCACGGCCGGACCGCTCAAGCCGAAGCTGCGGGGCTGGCTGCACGCCGGGATGTTCCCGGCCGTCCTGCTCTCCGGCGTCGTCCTGACCGCGCTCGCCGACAGCCCCCGAGGCCGCCTGGCCTGCGCGATCTACACGATCAGCGCCTGCCTGCTGTTCGGCGTCAGCGCCCTTTACCACCGCGGCAATTGGAGCCCCCGGGTCGACGGGGTGTTGCGCCGGCTCGACCACGCCAACATCTTCCTGATCATCGCCGGCACCTACACCCCGCTGACGCTGCTGCTGGTGACGGGGACCCGCGGCCAGGTGCTGCTCTGGGCGGTCTGGGCCGCCGCACTGGCCGGCATCGCCTTCCGGGTCTTCTGGGTCGGCGCGCCTCGCTGGCTCTACACCCCCTGCTACATCGCCATGGGCTGGGCCGCCGTCTTCTTCCTCCCCGACTTCCTGCGCACCGGCGGCATCGCCGTCCTCGTCCTCGTGATCGTCGGCGGGCTGCTCTACAGCGCGGGCGGCGTGATCTACGGCATCAAGCGCCCCAACCCGTCACCGCGGTGGTTCGGCTTCCATGAGGTCTTCCACTCCCTCACCCTCGCGGCCTTCGTCGTGCACTACGTGGGCATCTCGCTCGTCGCGTATTCGCACCGCTGAGGCGGGGCGGATCCGGGTGGCCGACCCGCCGGGTCCGCCGCCCGGTCTCCCGCCCGGTCTGCCGGCACCCGCCGCGCCCCACCCCGGCCGCGGCCGCGAGGCGGCGGCCACGCGCCACGTCAGGACCGCCAGACCGGCCAGCACCAGCGCCGTCACCAACAGGCCGCCCCCCACCAGGAAGCCGCCCACGCACAGCGCGGCGGCGAGCGCGGCGTACACATGAATCGCGGGTCGCATCGCGAACCTCCCCGTCCGATCACCCGATCGTCACTGACAGTAATCATGCCCGCTTCACAGCGTGACACACCCCACTGACAATCAGAGCGCCGCCAAGGCACCGTGCATCGGCCACGAGACGGACGGGGACAATGAGCCGCATGGTCTGCGCACGCGTCTCCGCCGCCACGCCCGGCAAGCCGAAGCCCGGGCTGCGCGAGCGGAAGAAGCTCAAGACCCGGCAGGCGATCCGCCGGGCCGCCTTCCGGCTCTTCGCGGAGCGGGGCTACGACGCGACCCCCGTGGACCGGATCGCCGCGGCCGCGGAGGTCTCCCCCAGCACGGTCGTCCGCTACTTCCCCGCCAAGGAGGACATCGTGCTCACCGACGAGTACGACGCCCTGCTGGCCGCCGGGATCCGCGCCCGCCCGACCGGCGAACCGTTCGTCGAGACCCTGCGGCACGTCACGGTCGGGATCATGCGCGACATCAGCGCGACCGACCGCGGAGAACTCGTCCAGCGCATCCGGCTGATCCGCGACGTGCCGGCCGTGCGGGGCCGCACCGCGGAACTCACTGCCCGACACATCGAGACCGTCAGCACCGCGCTGGCCGAGCGCGCCGGTCGCCCGGCGGACGACCTGGCGATCCGCGTCGTCAGCGCGGCCGTCCTGGCCGCGCTCCAGGAGGCGATGCTGCGCTGGGCCGGGGACCACGAGGAGACCAGCCCGCAGGAACTCATCCAGCAGTCCATGGACGTCCTGGCCCGCGGGCTCACCCTCTGACCGCGCGGCCCTCCGTACCCGGACCGCCGGCCCCCGGATCGCCCGGCTCCCCCAGGCGGGCCGCCAGGCGCGACCGCACCCGGGACAACCGCGCGATGTGGCCGTCCAGCTCGGCCAGCCGGCGGCGGGCCACCGCCTCAGCGGCCGCACAGCGCCCGGAGCCCGGATCCTGTACGAGCAGGTCCGGTACGCCCTCCGGCGGCAGGGACTGCAGCAGGTCCGCGAAGGCCCGCACGTCGCCGACGGTCAGCCCCGCCTCGCGCAGTTCGCGGACGGCCCGCAGCCGGCGGACGTCCTCCGCGTCGTACTCCCGGTGGCCCGACGGCATCCGCCGGGCCGTCACCAGACCCTGCTGCTCGTAGTAGCGCAGCGCCCGCGGCGTCAGCCCGGCGGCCGCCGCCGCGTCCCCGATCCGCATCCCGCCTCCCCCTCGTCCCCGTGGTGCGCGCGACGGCCTAGCGGCCGGCCGCCGCGGGGTCCCCGAACGTCTCGTTCAGGACCCGTTCGACGTCGACGGCCCAGGTCAGCAGGGACTCGTCGGCCCCGGACCGGCCCACCAACTGGAGCCCCAGCGGCAGCCCGTTGACGGCCCGGCCGGCGGGCAGGCTCAGCGAGGGCAGCCCGGCGTTGCTCCACGGCAGGCACATGATCGCGCTGCCCGTGGTGGTGAGGTCGGGGGCCGCCGGACCGGTGGCCGCCGGGGTGATCCACAGGTCGATCCCGGCGGCGGCGCCGGCCGCCGCGAGCCGTTCGCGGAAGGCGGTGCGGCGCTCCGCGGCCGCCCGGTAGGCGGCGTCCCCGATCGCCTGCCCCTCCTGGAGGGCGGCCGTGGTCTGCTCCCGGTAGAGGTCGGCGTGGCGGGCGAACCACGTGGTGTGGGCGCGGGCGACCTCGTAGCGGTTCATGGTGAAGAGGTCCGCCACGACCTGCGCGAAGTCGGCCATCACGGGCACCTCGCGGACCTCGTGGCCGGCCGCCGCCAGCACCTCCCGCTGGGCCGCGAAGGCGTGCAGTGCCTGGGTGTCGGCCCGCTCCAGATAGGGCCCGGCCGGTACGCCCAACACCGGTCGCCCGCGGGGCACTTCGGCGTCCGCGGTCCGCCAGTCGTCGCAGAGCACCGGCGCCGCCAGCGCGATCCCCGCCAGCTCCGTGGCGTAGCACCCGAGGGTGTCGAAGCTGAGCGCGTTCGGGATCACCCCGTCGAGCGGGATCCGCCCGTAGGTCGGCTTGAATCCGACCACTCCGCAGTAGGCGGCGGGCCGGATCATCGAGCCCACGGTCTGCGTCCCGATGGCCAGCGGGACCATCCCGGCGGCGACCGCCGCCGCCGAGCCGCTGCTCGAACCCCCGGGCGTGTGCACCAGGTTGTGCGGGTTGCGGGTCGGCCCCGGGGCGGTGACCGCGAACTCCGCGGTCACCGTCTTGCCGGCGATCAGCGCCCCGGCGAGCCGCAGCCGGTCCACGACGGCCGCCTGCGGACCGGTCAACTCGTCGGCCGGCAGCGCCGAACCCGCCCGGGTGGGCAACCCGTCGACGTGCACGATGTCCTTGATTCCGACCGGGACGCCGTACAGGGCGGGGCGCCCGGCGGGGCCCGGTGGACCGGCCGAGGCCAACTCCCGGGCCGCGGCCGACAGCCGGTCGCGGCGCCGGGGTTCCGGCACGAAGGCCCGGATCCGGGGGTCCACGGCGTCGATGCGGTCGCAGGTGCGGCGCACCGCGTCGAGGGGAGCGTCCACGCCGGACCGCAGCGCCGCGGCCTCCTGGACGAGCGAGCGGTACCCGAGCAAGGTCGTCACCCCTGCAGGCTACCTCCGGGACGGGGACGGCCCCGGAAGAACGACCGTACGGGGCGCCTCCGGGCCACCCCGCGCGACCGTCCCTCCCGGGGGGCGTGCCTTACAACTCCACCAGCACGGCGCCCAGATGGCGGCCCGCGATCAGCTCCTGCAACGCCTGCGGGGCCTGCTCGATGCCGTGCAGACGGGCGTGCGGGAAGGTGAGGGTGCCCTCGCGCAGCCCCTGCCCGAACAGCCGGTGCCACGCCGGGATCAGGTCCAGGTGGTCGTAGAGCGCGACGCCGCGCAGGGTGATGCTGCGGGCCAGCAGCGACAGGGTGTCGATCGGGGTGGGAGCCGGCTTCCCGTCGGCCAGTTGGACGGAGAGCGCGCCCACCACGGCGAGCCGGGCGCCGCGGTTGGCGAGGGCGATCGCGGCCTGGAGCTGCTCGCCGCCCACGTTGTCGAAGAGCGCGTCGATGCCCTCCGGGGCGGCCGCCCGCAGCTGCTCCTCGATGGGCCCGGCTCCGCGGACGACCACCGCGTCGTAGCCGAACTCCTTGCGCAGCCGGTCGGCCTTCTCCGGCGAGCCGGTGCTGCCGATGACCCGGGCGGCGCCGCGCAGCTTGGCGATCTGGCCGGCCAGCGAGCCGACGCCGCCGGCCGCCCCGGTGACGAACACCGTGTCCCCGGGCCGGACTTCGGCGCCGCGGTCGATGCCCATCAGTGCGGTGGGCCCTTGGGAGAGGTAACCGGCCGGGTCGGGCAGCAGCCCGGCGTCGAGGCGCTGGACGTCCCCGGCGTCCAACAGGGCGTACTCGCGCCAGCCGAGGCGGTGCGTCACCAGGTCGCCGGGGCTGAGGTCGGTCCCGGGGGCGGCGACCACCTCGCCGACGGCCGGCCCGTCGAGCGCCTTGCCGACCACGAAGGACGGAATCGGAACGGTGGTGACCTCGTCCATCAGGGTGCGCATCACGGCGGCGACGCTCATCAGGGTGTTGCGTACCAGTACCTGACCCGCCGCCGGCTCCGGGACGGGGACCTCCACGATCTCGAAGAGGTCGTCGGTGACCGGGCCGGTGGGTCGGGCGGCCAGGCGGACTTCGCGGTGCGTGCGGTTCGTCATGCGCCGAGGCTAGAACTTGACGCCCGCGTCAAGTTCAATCCGGTCGCTGGTCCTAGGACTTGGGGCGGGTGCCGGGCCGCCGGCCCCGGAGGGAACCGGCGGGGCCGGCCGCCTACGGGCCGCCGGCCGGCCCCGCCGCACCACGTCAGGGCCGCAGCCGCTCCGCCAGCTCCTCCGGGTCCGTCGTCGGCCGCTCGCAGGTGAAGTG
Organism: Streptomyces diastatochromogenes; assembly: GCA_001418405.1. Classification (GTDB taxonomy): domain Bacteria; phylum Actinomycetota; class Actinomycetes; order Streptomycetales; family Streptomycetaceae; genus Streptomyces; species Streptomyces albulus_C. Next base: position 10,413 of record LIQL01000087.1, read on the forward strand.
CCGGCACACGTAGGCGGCCGGCTCGCCGTCAACCAGGGGGCGCGCCCTCAGCAGCGGCACCTCGGCGGTGTCCTCCCCCGGCGCACCCAGGGCCACCACCGCCCCGGGGGCGGTGCCCAGCAGCGCGGCCCGGTGCAGCGCCCGGGTGGCCGGGGCGTCCGACGGGCCGACCACCGCGACCTCGCGCGGCCCGTCCAACGCCGCCTCGGCGACCGCCAGCCCCCAGCCGATGAAGCGCGGCGCCCGGCCGCCCAGGGCGGTGACGACGCCCAGGGCGCGCTCGGCGGCGTCCCGGTGCAGGGCGCTGCCGGTCAGCGCCGCGTACGACAGCAGCGCCCCGGCCGCGGCGGTCCACCCGGAGGGCGTGGCGTTGTCGGTCGGGTCCTGGGGGCGGCGGATCAGTCGCTCGGCGTCGGCGGCGGTGTCGTAGAGCGTGCCGTCCGGGGCGGCGAACTGGACCAGCACGGTGTCCAGGAAGAAGCCGGCGAACTCCACCCAGACGCCCTCCCCGGTGACCGACGCCAGCGTGAGGAACCCCTCGGCGACGTCCGCGTAGTCCTCCAGGACACCGGTGTGGGTGCCGGCCGCGCCGTCGCGGGAGGTGCGGTGCAGCCGGGCCTGCCAGTCCATGTGGACGCGGACCAACAGGTCGGCGGCGTCGGTGGCGGCCTGCACCAGGTCGGGCCGGTCGAAGAAGGCACCGGTCTCGGCGAGCGCGGCGACGGCCAGCCCGTTCCAGGAGGCGACGATCTTGTCGTCGCGCCCCGGGCGGGGGCGCTCGGCGCGGGCCGCGAGCAGCCGCTCCTTCACCGACGCCACCCGCTCCGCGTCCACCAGGTCCCCGGTGTCCGGGAGTTGCAGGACAGAGGCGCCCTCCTCGAAGGTGCCGTCCTCGGTGACGCCGAAGTACGTGGCGGCGAACTCGGCGTCCTTCTCGCCCAGGACGGCGCGCAACTGCCCCGGCGTCCAGACGTAGTACGCGCCCTCGGTGTGCCGGCCCGTGCCGTCGTCGCTGTCCGCGTCCAGTGCGGAGGCGAAGCCGCCCTGTTCGGTGCGGAGTTCGCGGACCATGAAGTCGGCGGTCTCCAGGGCGATCCGACGGGCCAGGTCGGAGCCGGTGGCGCGCCACAGGTGGGCGTAGGCGCGGCACAGCAGGGCGTTGTCGTACAGCATCTTCTCGAAGTGCGGAACGACCCATTCCCGGTCGACGGAGTAGCGGGCGAAGCCGCCGCCGAGCTGGTCGTAGATGCCGCCGCGGGCCATCGCGGCGCAGCTCGCCTCGGCCATCTCCAGGGCGCCCGCGGACCCCGTCCGGGCGTGGTGGCGCAACAAGAACTCCACGACCATGGACGGCGGGAACTTCGGCGCGCCGCCGAACCCGCCGTGCACCGCGTCGAACTCGCGGGTCAGCCCCATCAGGGCGGCCGCCAGCTCCTCGGGGCGCGGGGGCCGCTGGTCCCCCTCCGGCAGCGACTCGGCCAGCGAACGGCCCGCGAGGTCGGCGACGATCCGGCCGGCGACCTCGCCGACCTCCTCGCGCCGGTCCGCCCACGCCCCGCGGACCCCCTCGACGACCTGCCCGAACGACGGCATGCCGTGGCGCGGCTCGGGCGGGAAGTACGTCCCGAAGTAGAAGGGCTCGGCGTCGGGCGTGAGGAACACGGTCATCGGCCAACCGCCCTGCCCGGTGGCGGCCTGGACGGCCTCCATGTAGACGGCGTCGACGTCCGGACGCTCCTCGCGGTCGACCTTGACGGCCACGAAGTGCTCGTTGAGCAGCGCGGCCACGGCCGGATCCTCGAAGCTCTCGTGCGCCATGACGTGGCACCAGTGATCGTCAGGCTAAGTGGCACGACGAATAGCCCACCGAGAGAAGGATGGGTACGTCGCGCCGCTTGGCCTCTTGCATCGCCTCCTCTCCCCATGGCCACCAGTCCACAGGATTGGAGGCGTGCTGGAGGAGATAGGGCGACTGGGAGTTTGCCAGTCGGTTCACCATGCCTGCAGTATCCCAGCTCACCGGCCCGCCGCGCGGCCCGATCAGCCAACACACCAAGGATGTGCCACACGCAGTCTGCGTCAACGCTTCACAGCCGCCCGGCTTCCGAGCATCGATCGCCTGCCGGTCCAGTTCCCCGAAACTGTCGAGCGGCCCCTCATCCAAGCCGGCTAGGACTGTGACTCGCCCGTACGGCCACACGGCGACCGCTACGAGGCTACTGTCTTGACCCAAGTGCGCCCCCTGACAGGAGCGATCGTGAGCGCAAGCCGACCAGAGCCTTCCGAGCAGTCACAGACCGAGCCGAGGGTGCGCCCGCCCAGGGTCACGAAGGCGGACGTCAAGAACTTCCGTCTTCTGCGGGACGTCAGCATCGCCTTCGACAAGGACGTCACGGTCTGTGTGGGCCGCAACAACACCGGCAAGACGTCACTGGCGGAGGTACTGAGCAGGTTCCTCCGCCCTGGTGACATCAGGCTCCGTGTGGAGGACTTCTCCACTGAGGCCTACTCGGAGTTCTCCCAGGCGTACAAGGCGTTCACCACCGGTGACGAGGAAGCAGCACGGAAGCTGCTCCCGGAGATCTCGCTGACCGTCTTCATCAGCTACGACAAGGAGACTACCGAGTACGGCTCTCTCGGCTCACTCATCGTCGACCTCGACCCGGACTGCACCGAAGCGGTGGTGACTGTCCGTTACGCCCTGAAGCCTGGCGCCATGAAGGATTTATTCCGTGACGGACCGGACGAATTGGTGGAGGGTTGGGGTGATTCACTCCTCCTCTCCCTTATAGGGCCTCGAATCCCTCACCTCTTCGATCGGTCCGCTATAGCCGTGGACCCAGCCGATCCGACGAACTTCCGCAATGTTTCGATGAGCGAGGTCGCCAGAGCGATCAAGGTCGATTTCGTCAGAGCGCAACGAGGTCTCGACGACGAGACGGAGCGGCCCAAAGAGCCGATCGGCAGGGTCTTCGAATCACTTTTCATCGGCGCCTCCAAGGCGGACGAGAACTCCCCGCTCAGAAACTTCGCCGATGATGCGGAAACCGCCCTGGGGGAGATCTTTTCAAGCCTGGACGGAAAGATCCAGGAAATGTACGATAGGATGGCACCCACAGTTTCCGGTTTTGGATACCCCGGCCTGGGAGGCCGAGACTTCTCCACCCGGACCACCCTGGATGCGAAACGTCTTCTATCGAACTTCACCAGCATCAGGTACCCCGGATCAGCTGGAATCGAACTGCCCGAGTCATACAGTGGTCTGGGGTCCCGGAATCTCCTCCTCATCCTGCTCACACTCTTCAGCTACTATCGGGATTACGCGACCCAACGCAACCAGCCCTGCATCCACTTAGTCTTCATCGAGGAACCCGAAGCCCACTTGCACCCCCAGATGCAGGAGGTCTTCATTCACCAGCTCGGGGTCTTCAAGAAGAACTTTCCCGCTGCGGACCAGGGGCTGGATTCCTGGAACGCGCAATTTCTCGTGACCACCCACTCCGCTCATATCGCCAACAGGGTGGGTTTCCCTGCGGTTCGATACTTCCGGCTGGACACACATGGCGAACTGGATGGCGCCACGAGCTCGCAGGTCCTGAATCTCGCCGATGCCCCAGGAGTGAGCAAGGAGTTCCTCCACAAGTATTTGACCTTGACGAGGGCCGACCTATTCTTCGCCGATAAGGCCATCCTGATCGAAGGAACGAGCGAACGCCTCTTCATCCCCGCCGCAATCGCAAGATTGGACCAGACTAGCGGGGAAGTGAGGGAGAGCTTGGCAAGCCAGTACGTCACCGTCATGGAGGTCGGCGGGGCTTACGCCCACCTCTTCTATCCGTTCCTGGATTTCTTGGGGCTCCCGACGCTCGTCATCACCGACCTTGACGCAGTAAAGCCTGACTCCGCCAAGAAGCTCAAAGGCTGCTGCGCGACCGAGGGGACCACAACCTCCAACGAGGGGATCAAAAAGTGGTTCAACAACGACGGAATCACTCTCGCTGAACTGGCGAAGTCTGCTGCTGACGAGATGCCCGTGATCGAGCGACGCGGGCTTGCCTACCAGGTGCCGGAGATACCGGGCGGTGCATGCGGGCGAACATTCGAGGACGCATTCATCCTGGCCAACCCCGAAATCTTCGAGCTGCAAGATTTCGGAAGCAAGAGCGTTGCGGAGCAGGAGCAGCAGGCGCGAGAGCTGGCGAAAGGTCAGAAGAAGAGCAACTTCGCCCTCCGCCTCGCAGTCGTGGAGGAGAATTGGATGACCCCGCGCTACATCAGGCGCGGTCTCGAATGGCTGCTTCGCCAGACACCGATGCCGGCCGAGGCGAACATGCCGGAGCCCAACGCCGAACCCGGTGAGTCGCCCGAAGGCCAGGTGGCAGTGAGATGAAGGTCTCGACTTTCCAAGATGGCGCCACTGCGGACCAGGAAAGCCGGCATGCGCTGCGCGAGATCCTCGCTTCCCTGGACAGTCGCCGCAACTTCAAATTGGAGGCCGGCGCCGGCGCGGGCAAGACCCACTCACTCATCGACACGCTTCGGCACATCCTGGAAAACCGTCCGGAATACTTGCCCCGAGAAGGCCAGCAGGTGGCATGTGTCACCTATACCAACGTCGCCCGCGATGAGATCGTAAGCCGCACCGACGCCAGTACCTATATCTTCGCCGGAACGATTCACGGTTTCCTTTGGGAGATTATTTCCGGCTTTCAGAAAACACTTTCGCAAGAGATCGGCGCGCTTCCCGGCTGGAAGCAGTTGCTGGCCGAAGAAGGCTCCATCGATGGCTTTTCTGTCAGCTATGATCTGGGATTTCGCCGAATCAGAGACGGCGTCGCCTGGCTCCATCACGACGATGTCCCGGCACTCGCCATCAGGCTCTTCGAGCGGAAGAAATTCCGGTCACTTGCCGCCGACAGGTTCCCCATCATCTTCGTAGATGAATACCAGGACACACCCTCCGGCTTGGCGGAAGCCATGATTGGCAATACTGCATCTCCGCCCACCGGGTCGACTTACGGATTCTTCGGGGATCATTGGCAGCAGATCTACGATCGAACCTGCGGAAAGATAGACCACCTTCCGGTCACCGCGATCGACAAACGGGCAAACTGGCGTTCCAGCCCGGCAGTGGTGAGCTTCCTCAACCACATGCGGCCTGAGCTTCCTCAAGCTCCGGTTCCCGGCCGCGAGACCGGCTCCGTCGTGGTCTACCAAACGAATTCCTGGACCGGACCCCGGGGGGCGCGCTCCAAGAAGGGTCAGATCCCTGATCTGGCCCTGAAGGAAACTCTTCGCCACGTCGCAGCGGATGCCCGGAAGCGAAATCCGATCTCCCAGGGCGAACCGCTGAAGACCCTCATGCTCACCCATTCGTCGATCGCCAGCGAGCTAGGCTTCGGCCAGATAAACGAGGTTTTCAGGTACAACGACGACTACGTCCGCAAGCAGGATGATGTCATGGCGTTCCTGCTGGAGACCCTGGAGCCGGCTTGCGAATTCTTCCACACGAAGCGATTCGGACTGATGCTGGAAACTCTGAAACGCTCTCGCCCCCGCATGAGAAATCGCAGCGATAAAACCGGCTGGGTTGATCTCTTCCACCGAATCGACGAGACCCGCGGCATCGGTACGGTCGGAGATGTCCTGGACATCGTACTGGAGCAGAAATACTTCTCGCCTTCTCGTGCCATTCACGACCGTCAGCGGAAGTGGACGGAAGCGCTGAGTTCTCTCCGACCCGGGGAGGTACTGTCCGAGCCACGGCAGATCGTCGAATACGGCAAGCTGAGAGACGTCCCGTACTCCCAGATCATAGCCCTCCGTGATTACGTGGACGAAAGAACACCATTCTCCACGCAGCATGGCGTCAAGGGCGAGGAATACCCATCCGTACTGGCCGTATTCGGTGGCTGGACCCGGTACAACTTCCCGAAGATGCTCGCTGACTTCCCTCGTAGCCAGTCCCTCAGTGATGAGGATCGAAAGAGGTTCGAACGGTCACGGAACCTTTTCTACGTCGCTTGCTCGCGCGCTCAAGAGAACCTCGCGATGCTCTTCACCACCGAGCTCTCCGAGGAAGCCTTGAAGACCCTGGAGGAATGGGTCGGCCCATCGAACATCATTGCGGTCGACTACTCCCCTGACGGCACTCCTCGGATCACCGTCTGAGCAATGCCGGTTCAGCCCTGACTGCGTGCTCAGGGCCGAGCCTGCCGGGGGCAAGCACGCGTTCGACGCCTACAGCGATGGCTGCCTTCCCAGGTACCTGGCCTCCTCTGGGCGCAGAGCCTTGCGTCTGTCGCAACCGACCGTGGCGGTGGTTCCGTCGGGTTTGACGACGGCAGTGCGTGTGGGACAGGCCCAGACGAAGTAGCGCTGGGCCGGGTGGTTGGTCGTGTGCGGTGACCTTGCGGGGCGCTGCTTGGACGGGATCGTGTACTTGCGCAGCTCGGCCTGGTATCCGTGGTCGGGGCAGACGGGCGGGTGGAGCAAGAGCTCAGCGTTCTCGTGGTCAAGGATGTGGCGGGCGAATCGGCGGCCCCGGAACGGGACCATGATCTCCCGCCGGCCCTGGCCGCCCGGCGCATGCGACAAGGTGTTGAGGCTGCCGAGGAAACAGAGCTGCTCGTCGATCACCAGGATCTTCTGGTGCATGTCCTTGATCTCCACCAGCGTATCGGCCACCGCCTTGAGCTCGGGCAGTCGGCGGGCGGCGTCTGCCGCGGTGGCCGGCTTTGCCATCTGACCTTGCAGCAGGCTGTCGCTCTCGTTGGTAACGAAGAGGTGTATCCGCACGCCGCGGCGGCGCGCGTCGTGAAGGCGCGGGAGCACCTCCCACATGCGCTTGGTGTACCAGGGGGACCAGAGCCAAATGCTGTGGCGGGCCCGGTCAATGGCATCGAGGGCGTCGGGGTAGTAGGTGTCCTCGTCGTGGATGGCGGTGTACCGGACGTGGCCTTCGAATGCCTCCCAGATCTCCTGCTGCAAGGTGTTCAGTCCCGTCGACTCAGCAGCCGGAAGACCGAGGAGGTTGTCGGAACGGACGCCGCGCACCAGTGCCTCGGGCTGCGCTCTCGCCATGTCCCGCAACTGGGCCAGCACCGTCCCGTTCGCCGCTCTGGCGAGGGCGTCCCAGGCGGCAATCACGTAGACCCGCTGGCGGGCCCGGGTCGCACCTACGTTGAAGAGCCTGGCCCCGTCCTTGGGGAAGGGCCGCGCGTCCTTGAAGTCGCCGGCGGCGGTCCATCCCGACAGCACGCCGTCCTCCACCAGGTCCAGAACGACCACGTCGAACTCCCGTCCCTGGAAGCGGTGCGCCGTACCCACCTCCACCGCAGGGGCACGGAAGAGACGCCCCTGGTCGTGGAGCCAGTCGTGCGTCACCTGGGCCTGCGCCTTGTACGGCGTGACGATGCCGACGCTCTCGCCCTCGTCGTGGTGGCGTTCGGCCAGTGCGGTCGCCAGCAGACTACCGGCCACCCACCAGCGGCCCGTTCCACCTGGCGCCCGTCGTACGCTCGCGATTCCGTCGTCTCCCTCGCCGAGCCCGTCGGTCGTGACCAGGATGATCTCCGGGTCGAGGGCACGGTCCCGCACCGCGCGGGCTGACCTGAGCATGCCGCCATAGGCGATCCGGTTGACCAGATCAGTGGTATCGGGTCCGAACCGGTGCGTGGTGAGCAGCGCCGCGCAGCCGGGGTGCGCCAGCGCGTCGGCGGGTGTACGGATGCCCACCAGCTCGAAGCAGTCCGCGCGGATCCACCGCTCCAGCTCCGGCTGCTTCGGCACGCGCTTGGGCATGACCGGTCCGAGCTGGCAGAAGTCGCCGAACAGGACGACGGTCTCCTTGGCCTTGGCGACCGCGACGATCAATTCGGGTAGCAGCGCGGCTCCGGCCTCGTCGACCAGGACGACGTCATAAGGCCCTTCGGCCACGGTCCGGTTGAGTCTCAGCCGTGCGAGCGTGGTGGCCACCACGCTCGCCCCGCGGATCAGCTCGGGCTCGGCCTGGGAGCGCCGACGCGCCAGCTCCCGTACGAGCCGCTCGTGTTCGCGCTCCAACTCGCCTTGCCTGGCCAGCAATCCAGCACAGGAGGCCCGCAATTCCCGGAGTCGGACGGTCAGCCGGGGAAGGCCGGCAGTGTCGGAGGCGGCCACCAGATCGGCGTCCCCGGGCTGAGGATGGTGATCCTGCTGGGCCGCCCGCAGCCGGTGTCCGGCGGCTTGCGCCGTCTGCTGGGCGAGGGCGAGATCCTGGTTCACCTTGGCCTGGTCGGCAGCGGTCGAATCGATCAGCGCCAGTTGCAGGCGCAGCGCGGTGTCATCGACGGGATGAGCCGCCGCCCGTGCCTGGGCGATGTTCCGGCGCAGCACCTCGTGGTGGGCGGCGTAGGTCTCGGCGGCTTGGGCGACCTGCTGGTGGAGGGCATCGCGGCGTCGGCTCTGCTCAGCTCGTTCAAGCTGGATCTCGCCACGCCGCCGCCTGGCCCGCAGACGCCCCCGCCCGTCGAGTTCGCGCTGTTCCGTGTCCAGCGCGGCCAGCGCAGCCTCGGCGTCGAGCAACGCGGCTCGCATCTGCTGCTGGCTCTGCTCCCCTTTCTCGATCTCAGCCCGCCACTGCGCCACCTGCTCCAGCAGAGCCCGCTGAGGTGCCCAACTCTCCCACCGGCCCAGCGCCTCCTGATGCTCGTTGGCAGCCTGCTCGTTCCGGGCCCGGGCGTCCACCTCGCCTGCTTCAGCTGCCTCCCGTTCGGTCGCGAGGCGCTCCACCAAGAGGCCGTGGGCAAGTCGTCCCTTGGCCTGCTCGTACGTGTCGGGATCGAATCCGGTGAGTCGGGCCTCCGTCTCGCGCAGTTCAGTCAGCTTCGGTTCGTCTGCCAGGGCGGTGAGTTGCTCGGCGACGCCTTCCACCACCTGCTCGGCCTCCGCCACCTTCGCCCGTACCAACAAGGGCAGTGAGACCCGCGAGTCCTCGGCCACGTGGCGGAGCGCGGGAGAGCCGACCCGGACCATCAAGCCGGGTGGCAGCGAAGAGCGCTCCTTGAGCACCCCCTCCAAGGCGTTGTCCACCGCCACGTTGGTGCCGGAGACCAGCAGGACCCGCTTGCCTCGCAGGGCCAGGTCGCTCAATGCCCTGGTCAGCACAGTCGTCTTCCCTGTACCGGGCGGCCCCCAGACCAACCGCAGGCCCGGCGAGGTGCAGGCCAGGTACGCCTGTGCCTGGCCGCCCTTCAGGACACCGCCGCAGGCCGATGCATCCGAGGGCTCGACCGCGTCGATCCGGCCGCCGACCAGCCGCTCCGTGAGTCCGTTGTCCGGCAGAGCCACCAATGCCTCGCGCAGCGAGCGCAGCAGGAAATCGGGCGGCCGCCGCACCGCCCACAGCGACATTCCGCTCCGAGGTGCGTGGGTCGCCGCCTGGAGGCGGACCCGCTCCGACTCGACCCGCCAGCCGAACACGGTGAAGGACCGACCCCGCTGATCGTCGGGTCCGGGCCCAGTGGCCAGCCGCATGTCCTGGAGGTCGTCGGGGTCGATCCGGCTCGCAAAGGTGGGCAGCCCGTACCAGCCGTCCTCCAAGTAGTGGACGTCCCCGACCTTCGTGTGCCGCGTCGACTCCGCACGGCCACCAGCGCGGCCTTCACCGGCCAGCGCCTCGTCCACTGCCCGGACCAGCTGCTCCATCCACTGCGCCAACGTTCCCCCACCTGGCCCACCTGGACACGACAACAGCGATTTCGGCAACTATCCCACGCCGGTCACTCCCTGTGTGCCCTTGTTCTACGGATCACTGAGCATCACCTCATCGCCCCACCGGAAGGCCCGTCGCACCCCGGAGGCCAACGAACGAGCAATCCGGAATCCACAGCAGCGCGGGGTGCGCCTCTGCGATGATCTGACCACTGCGAGCGGGATCGAGCCGGAGGAAGACACCTATGACCGATTCCAAGCCGGGCGACGGTGCGGAAGAGCCTCTGGGGCGAGCCTCCTACCTGATCGAGGGACGGCGGGTGCTGGTCTCCGACCTGGTGGACGCCGGACTATTGACCGTCGGGACGCAGCTCACATTCCGGCGCAAGCAGTCCGGAGAGGCACACGTCGCAAAGGTCACCGGGGACGGCAGGATCGAGCTGAGCGACGGCCGGCAGTTCAAGTCCCCCTCCGCGGCGGCGGCTGCGGCCACGGGGCGGGGACCCTTCGACGGATGGACCGCCTGGGCACTTGCCGACGGCACCCTGCTGGACGTTCTGAGACAGAGCCTCCTGGACACGGTGGCGGAGCAGCCCCCGTCCGGCGGCTCAGCAGCGGACATCTCCTCCGCGCGGCACGCCCGGTTGAAAGACGCCAGGAGGCAAGCGGATGCAGGTTCTCCGATCACCCTCACCGTCCGAGACCTGCTGGGCTGGTGGGGGGCTTCCCGACGCGGCTACCTGATCAGCGAGCAGATAGCCGGTGAACTGGCCAACCACGGCCTGTCCACCGTTCCAGACTTCGCAGCCGTAGGCATCGACGACCGCGTCACCTTGACCGGGCCGTCAGTGGATTCCGAGGACGCGGAATCGGAAGCGGCCGAACCGGAGGCGACAACGGGGCAGGCGGAGCCGAGGACGACCGGCGCACCAGCACCCGCAACCACCTCCGGCGACGAGGAGGAGGACAAGGGCGAGCCGATCCAGGGGCAGACCGTCGGCAACCTGCCCTCGGCGCTCAGAGGAGTGGTATCGGTGACCTCCTCGGCGAACTTCGAGGAAGCGTTCACCAAGATGCAGCTCAACGGGTACTCGCAGCTGCCGGTGCTTGACGGAACTCGGACCCTCCAGGGGGCCGTCACCTGGGAATCCATTGCCCAGGCTCGTTACAAGGACAGCCAGGCTCCCTTTTCCCAAGCCATCGTCAAAGCGCACGATGTCAGCTATGCCGATCATTTGATCGACGTCCTGCCCTACCTGGAGCAGTACGGCTTCCTCTTGGTGAGGGACCAGACGAAGCAGATCGCTGGAATCATCACCATCGCGGACGTGGCCGCCGAGTACGGCGCCACGGCCCGGCCGTTCCTCCTCATCGGCGACCTCGACCGGCAGCTGCGCCGGGTCATCTCGGAAGGCCTCGACCTTCAGGAGGTGATCACGCTCTGCGATCCGGACAAGCTCCGCAACATCACCTCCTTCGGCCAGATGTCGTATGGGGACTATCAGCGGGTCCTCAGCAATCCGCAGCAATGGGACAAGCTGGGCTGGCCGCTGGACCGCAAGTCCTTCGTGGCCCGCCTCGACGAGCTGCGTGAGGTCCGCAACGAGTTGATGCACTTCAACGACAAGGACAAGGCCGGCGATGACGCGATACCGAAGCTCCGCAACATGATCGAGCTGCTGCGCCGCTACGGAAGCTGAGGCGAGGGGTGCGGCCACCCCCGGGCGGCCGCACCCCTCCGCCGTCACCCCCTCGTCAGTGCCGATACCTCAAACCTTCTCGTTGTAATAGATGTCGTCTTACACTTCGGGTATGAAGCAGACCCGAGCCGGGACCACTGAGAACATTTCCGTGTCCTTGCCCGCCGAGCTGGTCAGCGAGCTCCGCTCCCGAACCGGCCGCCGCGGGCTGTCCAGCTACATCACCGAAGCGGTCAGGCACCAGCTCGCCATGGACGGGCTCGCCGAGATCGTGGCGGCCCACGAGGAGGAGCACGGCGCGCTCACGGAGCAGGAGCTCGAAGCCGCTCGACGCGAGCTGTTCGGAGATGTGACCGCCGAGGATGTCGAGCGGGGCGCCGCGTGAAGGAGCAGCCGGCCCGCTCGCTGGTGCTCGACTCCGAGGCGCTCTCTCTGCTCCTGCGCAACGACCGCGGTATGGCGGCTCGCATCGAGGCGTCCCGGCAGGCTGGGGTTCCCGTCCTCGTGTCCGCGCTGACCATTGTTGAAGCCGTACACGGGAAGACCGATCTGGCGCGCTTGAAGTGGGTGCTCTCCCGACTGCGAGTGGAACCGGTCAGCCAGGAGGACTCCCTGACTGCCGTGGAGCTGCTTCAGGACGCAGGCGGGCTGCACGGGCACAAGTACGCGATCGATGCCCTCGTCGCCGCGCTCGCGCTCCGCTCCCCGGCCCCCGTGATCGTTTTGACCTCCGACCGTGACGACTGGTCGAAGCTCTGCGGGAAGCGCGTGATCATCAGAGACGTGTAAGCACCGTCGACTACTGGGTCTGTGAGTTCACTGGCACCAGTGGCACGAGCTGTAGCCGACGCTGAGCAGCACCGGGACGCCGCGCCGTCGGGCCTCCTCGAATGCTTCGGGGGACCACGGCCACCAGTCGACCGGATTGTCGGCGTGTTGGAGCAGGTACGGGGACGTCTCATGGGCCAGGCGGTTCGGCATGGGGCCATCCTCTCCCACTGGGGCCCCGGATTCCGGGAGAGGCGGGAGTTATCCACAGCCCTGCCGGAATCCGCCCGGACACGGAAGACTGTGTGCACGGCGGAGATCACGCCGGGCGAGCCGCACGGGTGCGGGGACGCGCCGGTGGGCAGGGGTGATCCGTCGACGACCGCTGGACCGCCAGGACTCCTGGCGACTGCTGGAGGGGGGACGGGAATGCCGGGCGAACTGGCTGGGCTGCGGGACGGCCACCGGAAGGAAGCGGACGGGCTGCTGACGCGGGCCGTCGAGGAGGAGGTGCGCCGCTCCGGCGGCCGGCTCGACGGGCCGGCACTGCTCGGCAGGGCGCGGGCGGCGCTGGACGAACTGGCCGCGCCCGCCGGGGAGGAGTACGCGGCGTACGTCCGTGCGCTGGACGAGGCGGCGGCCGGCCGGCGGCCGTTCGCGGAGCGGCTCTCGCGCAAGGAGCTGGGCACCCCGGTCGTGGCGTCGGCGGTGGCCGCGGTGGCCGCGTTCGGGGTGGACCTGGCGTACGGCACGGGTGGCGGGCCGGCGGTCGGGGCGGGCGCCGCGGCGCTGGTGGCCGGCGCGGCGGCCACGGTAGTGAAGCTGACGGCTGGTCACTTCCCGGCGGCGCACCGCCAGGCCGGGATGCGCGGTCAGCCCGGTGGGCCGGAGCAACTGCGGCTCCAGTGGTTGACGGCGCTGGAGGTGCGCGGCATCCGCCCGTTCCTGGACCAGCAGCGGATGGTGAGCGCGGCGGCCCGCAGCGGCGGCGGGTCCGCGGCCCGGCCGGCGGGGAAGGCGAAGGGCGCGCGGGGGCCGCAGTTGCGCGGCGCGGACCGTAGCGCGGCGGCCCGCCAGCGGTCGGTCCTGGAGCGGTCGTTCACGCAACTCCCCCGCCCTGACGGCCCGTTCGCCGGGCGGCGGGCAGAGCTGACGCAGATCGTCCAGTGGGTGCAGGCCGGCCGGGCGAGCACGGAGACCCGGCCGATCGTGGTGGTGCTGCACGGCGAGTCCGGCGCGGGGCGGACGGCGCTGGCCGTGCGGGCCGCCCACCAACTGCGCGATCAGTTCCGCGGAGCGTGTCTGGTGGACCTGCGCGGCGACACCCCCGGCGAGGTGCCCCTGCCGACCCGGGACGCGCTGTTGCACCTGCTGAACCGCCTGGGCGCGCCGCGCGAGCAGCTGCTGTTCCGCGAGCGCCCTTCGCAGGAGCAGCACGTCAGGCGGCTCACCGAGCTCTACCACCAGCACCTGTCCGGACTCCCCGTGACGGTGCTGCTCGACGACGCCTCGGACGCCGAGCAGGTGCGGGCCCTGGTCCCGGACCGTTCCGAGAGCCTGGTCCTGGTCACCTCCCGCACACCGCTGGAGCTGCCCGCCGACCTGGCGGCCCGGGTGCACCACCTGCCGGTGGCGGCGCTGGACGCGGCGGGCACCGAGGAGTTGCTGCGCTCGGCGGCGGCCGGTGCGGAGCCGGCGGACGACGCGGCCCTGTACGACGCGCGGGCGATCGACCGGATCGCGGAGCTGTGCGCCGGCCTGCCCCTGGCGCTGCGGGTCGTCGGCTCCGCGCTGGGCGAGCGCTCCCCCGCCGCGCTGGCCGAGGAGCTGGCGGAGGCCGGCGGGGCGGCACCGGTGGAGCGGGCCCTGGCGCTGCGCTACGCCGACCAGCCGCCGCAGGCCCGGCAGTTGCTGCGCCGGCTGGCCCTGGTGGGCCGGGCGAGCCTGGGGGTGGCCGCCGCGGCCGCGCTGCTGGGCGTCGCGGACACGGAGGCCAAGCAGCGGCTGACCGCGTTGGCCGGGGCGGGGTTGATCGAGCACGTCCGCGGCGAGCGGTACCGCCTGCACCCCCTGGTGCACCGGTTCGCGCACGCCCGGCTGGCCGAGGAGGAGGAGCCGGCCGAGCGCGCCGCGGCCCAGGAGCGGCTGATCCGCGGCTACGCGGAGCTGGCCGACGCGGTGATCCGGCTCGTCGACGGCAACACCTCCACCCGCGCCGACCGCTTCGGCCCGCACGGCTTCGCGTCCCTGGACGCGGCCCTGCAGTGGTTGGACGACGAGACCAGCTTCATCACCGCCGCCCTGCGCCACGCCGATCAGGAGGTGGACCAGGACACCGTCTCGCACCTGCTGGGCGCGCTGTGCGACTACTGCCTGCTGCGCGGCGACCTCTACCGCCTGGGCGAGCTGAGCGAGCTGACCCGGGCGGCCGGCCAGGGGATGCTGGTCCGCTCGGTGCAGTGGCGCACCGGCGTCGCGGCCCGCCAGCTGGGCGAGCTGGACCGCGCCCGGACGACGCTGTCGTCGGTGGTCGACCTCTACTTCGAGGCGCAGCACCCGGTGGGTGCGGCCCGTGCGCTGCGCGACCTGGGCATCACCCTCCAGCAGCAGGGCAGTCTCAGCGAGGCGGCGGCCAAGCTGCGCGAGGCGCTGGACCTCCAGGCCGGCCCCGACATGCGCGGCGACCGCGCGTGGACGCTGCACGCCCTGGCGGCGGTCGAGCGGGACCGGGCCCGGCTCGCCGAGGCGTTGGAGCTGTTGAGCGAGTCCGTGGCGCTCCACGAGGAGAGCGAGAGCCTGCACGGCCAGGCGTGGGCGCACTTCCAGCTCGGTCAGGTCCACCTGCGGCGGGGCGACGTCCCGGCCGCCGAGGCCGCCCTGCACGCCGCCCTGGAGCTGTACGGACGCACGCACGACGACCGCGGCACGGCCTGGGCGATGACCCAGCTGGCGCGGGCCCGCCTGGTGGCCGGCGACCCCGGCCCCGCGGTGGACCAGCTGCGCCAGGCACTGCCGCTGCACCGCCAGCACGAGGACGCCCGCGGCGAGGCGTGGACGATGTACTACCTCGGCCAGGCGCTGGAGGAGCGCGGGGAGCGCGACGAGGCCCTGCGGCAGCTGGAGCGCTCACGGAACATGTTCAGTCGCATGCAGGACGGCTACGGCCTGGCCTGCGCCCGGCACCACGCGGGGCGGGTGACCCGGGACCTGCGGGCCGAGCAGACCGGTTCGCTGCGCAACAGCGGCTTCGCCCGGCAACTGCTCCAGGACGCCCGGAAGGACTTCCAGCGGATCGGGGTGGCGCACGGCGAGGCGTGGTCGGTGCTGGAGCTGGTGATCGTCGACGCCGGCAACGGCCGCACGGCCCAGGCGCTGGAGCTGGCCGACGAGGCCGGGCGGCTCTTCGCCGGGTACGGCGACCGCCGCGGGGCGGACTGGGCGCGGTTCCTGCGGTGCACGCTGCTGCCGTTCGCCTCGCCCGGCGGTTCGGTGGTCGGCGCGGCGGTGGCGCAGGAGGAGCTGGCGCAGCTGGTCCGGGAGCGGCACGACGCGCGGGACGCGAAGCTGGAGGACTGCGCCCAGACCTTCGGGCTGCTGCTGGAGCGCGGGGTGGAGCCCGAGACGGGGTGGCAGGCGTGGCGCCTGGGCATGGTGCCGGACCGGCACGCCCGGGAGATCATGGGCGTGCCGAAGGAGCCGGCCGCCGCCGAGTGACGGTGCCGGCGTGCGCCGCCCGAGCGGAGGCGGGGCGTCCGGTCGCGGGCACGGCTCGCTGACCTCTTGGATCAGCGAGCCGCCGGGCCGGTCGACCGGCCGCTGCCAGACGGCCGGCGCGCGGACCGGCACCGGGTCCATGGACCGGCGACGCGGTGCGCACGCCCCACGCCGGGCCCGTGGGCCCGGCGCCGGGCGGTCAGCTGGTCTTCGGCTCCGCAGCCGCGGCGGCCGCCGGGGCGGCAGTGCCCTGGCCGTCCTCCGCGGGCTCCTCGAAGTCCACCTTGCGCATGTGCTTGTTCATGGACTTCATCAGCAGCCACACGGCACCGCCGATGACCGCGAAAACGATGAAGCCGAGGACGCCGGGGGTCACCTTGTCCTTGTCGAAGCTGTCGGCAAGGGTGACGAAGTGCGTCAGGGCGAGGGTGCTGGTCGCGCTCATCATGGGCTCAATTGTTGCGGATGCCCGCGAAGAGGTCGTCCTCGGGGAGCGAAGTGTCCACGAGCGACTTCGCGAGCTCGTACTCCTCCGTCGGCCAGACTTCGCGCTGGACGTCCATCGGCACCCGGAACCACCCGCCGTCGGGGTCGATCTGGGTGGCGTGGGCGATCAACGCCTTGTCGCGGATCTCGAAGAAGTCGGCGCACGGGATGTAGGTGGTCAGCGTCCGCTCGCGCCGCTCGAACTGCTTCCACCGCTCCAGCCACTCGCCATAGGGCGACTCCATGCCGCGCTCCAGCAGCGCCTCGTGCAGCGCGATGGTGCGGGGCTTGTTGAAGCCCTGGTTGTAGTAGAGCTTCTGCGGCTGCCAGGGCTCGCCGGCCTCCGGGTACTTCTCCGGGTCGCCGGCCGCCTCGAAGGCCACCATCGTGATCTTGTGGGTCATGATGTGGTCCGGGTGCGGGTAGCCGCCGTTCTCGTCGTAGGTCGTGATGACCTGCGGCTTGAACTCCCGGATCAGCTTGACCAGGCGCCCGGCCGCGACCTCGACGTCCTCCAGGGCGAAGCAGCCCTCGGGCAGCGGCGGCAGCGGGTCGCCCTCGGGGAGCCCCGAGTCGACGAAGCCCAGCCATTCCTGCTTGACGCCCAGGATCTCCCGGGCCTCGTCCATTTCCTTCTTGCGCACCTCGTGGATGTGCTCCTCGATGTACGGGTCGCCCTGGAGCTTGGGGTTGAGGATGGAGCCTCGCTCGCCGCCTGTGCAGGTGGCGACCAGTACGTCCACCCCCTCGGACACGTACTTGGCCATGGTGGCCGCACCCTTGCTCGACTCGTCGTCGGGGTGGGCGTGGACCGCCATCAATCGCAGCTGCTCGGTCAAGACTCGATCCTCAGTGAAAAGCCGGAGAAGATGCCTCCTATAGTGACCGAAGCGAGGGGGCGCTGTATTCCCTGGGGCGGGGACCCCCCGGGGGTCCGTCGGTTCCCGGTCCCCTATCAGGAGGATGGATCATGGCTGCGGTGCGCGAAGGGCTCCCGGACGGACGCTACGGCCGTTCCGCTGACCAGCGCGCGGACCGCAAGCTGAAGATCATCGGGGCGGTGCTCGGCGTGGCACTGCTCGGCGTGGTGGGCTGGCTCGGCGTCTCGTACATCTCCGGGCAGGACCTCAGCGGCCGGATCATCACCTGGGAAGCCGTCTCCGACCACGCGGTCAAGGTCCACCTCGAAGTCGTCAAGGACAAGGACGACACCGGAGTGTGCACGCTGCGTTCGCAGGCCACCGACGGTTCCGAGGTCGGCCGCAAGGACGTCGCCATCGACCAGCGCGCCGGACAGGTCGACACCGAGGTCACGGTGCGGACGACGAAGCGCGCGACCAACGCGGTCCTGGTCGGCTGCACGGGCGCGCCGGCCGGCAACGGCTGACCGCACGACGCCCCGGCGGGATCCGGCGCCGACGGAGCGGAGCGGGCCGGTGACCCGTTCGGCCGACGCCCGCGCGCCGGCCGACCGACTCTGATCTGCGGCGATGCATTCCTGTGCGACCACTGTGAAATTCCTCTTCCCCCTTTTGTGCCGGAATTGTTAGGCTCGTGGTTTCGCCCACCTGTGAAGGCGCAAACCTTCCTGGTAGGGCGTTTGATTTATCCCCAGTACCGACGAGGAGCACCTGTGACCCAGACCAGCGAGAACGTCACCTGGCTGACCCAGGAGGCGTATGACCAGCTCAAGGCCGAGCTGGAGTACCTGTCTGGTCCCGCACGCGCCGAGATCACCGAGAAGATCCAGGCGGCCCGCGAGGAAGGTGACCTGAAGGAGAACGCCGGGTACCACGCGGCCAAGGAGGAGCAGGGCAAGCAGGAGCTCCGCGTCCGCCAGCTGAAGCAGCTGCTGGAGTCGGCGAAGGTGGGCGAGGCTCCCGCGGCCGACGGCACGGTCGCCCCCGGCATGGTCGTCACCATCGCGTTCGACGGGGACCCGGACGACACGCTGTCGTTCCTCCTGGCTTCGCGGGAGTACGCGAGCGGGGACGTCGAGACCTACTCCCCGCAGTCGCCGCTGGGGTCGGGCGTGAACGGCAAGCGGATCGGCGCCGACGCGGAGTACGAGCTCCCGAACGGCAAGAAGGCGTCGGTGAAGATCCTCGACGCCAAGCCGTACAACGGCTGAGCCGCGCACCACGTCACACACGACGCAGGCGGCCCGGAGCTGAGCGCTCCGGGCCGCCTTCCGCGTGCGGGGGGGGGCGGCCGGCTCAGGCGGTCGCCGAGCGGTACTTGCGGACCGCCAGGGTCCGGAAGACCACGATGATCAGAACCGACCAGATCACCGAGGCCAGCACCGGGTGCTCCATCGGCCAGGCCCCGGTCACCGACTGCGGCACGCCCTCGATGGTGTTGCCGAACAACTGCCGGGCGCCGGCGACGGTGGCGCTGAACGGGTTCCACTCCGCGACGTGCTGGAGGAACGCCGGCATGCCGTTGACCGGGACGAAGGCGTTGGAGATGAACGTCAGCGGGAAGAGCCAGAGCAGTCCGCCGGAGGTGGCCGCCTCCGGGGTGCGGACCGAGAGGCCGATGAGCGCGCCGATCCAGGAGAAGGCGTAGCCGAGCAGGAGCAGCAGGGCGAAGCCGGCCAGCACGCTCGCCGGGTTCTCGTGGCTGCGCCAGCCGATGAGCAGCGCGACCACGGCCAGCACCACCAGGGTCAGTGCGGTCTGCACCAGGTCGGCGAGGGTCCGGCCGGTGAGCACCGCGCCGCGGGACATCGGCAGCGAGCGGAACCGGTCGATCAGCCCCTTGTGCATGTCGTCCGCGATGCCCGCGCCGGCGCCGGCGGTGGCGAAGGTGACGGTCTGCGCGAAGATCCCGGCCATCAGGAACTCGCGGTACGCCTGGGCATCGCCGGCCGGGGCGCCGGGGACGGCGATGGATCCGCCGAAGACGTAGGTGAACAGCACCACGAACATGATCGGCTGGATCAGTCCGAAGATCACGACCTCGGGGATCCGCAGCATCCGGATCAAGTTGCGTTGGGCCACCACCAGTGCGTCGCGGACGGATCGCACGAGGCCGCCGTGGGGCTGCGGGTTGCGGGCGGCGGCCGCGCCGGTCGCCTGGTCGAACGCGCTCATCGCACGCCCTCCTTGGTGGTGGCCGCGCCGGCCCGGTCGCCGTCGGCGGGGGTGTCGCCGCCGTCCCGCGCCGCCTCGGCGGTGTGCCCGGTCAGTGCGATGAAGACGTCGTCGAGGGTCGGGCGGCGCAGCCCGATGTCGTCGATCTCCACGCCGCGGGAGTCCAGTTCGCGGATGACCTCGGCGAGCAGCTTGGCGCCGCCGGTCACCGGGAACGTCAGCCTCCGGGTGTGGGGGTCGACCGCGCCGTCGCCCTTGGCGACGGCGCGCAGGACGCCCTCGGCCACCGGGAGGTGCTCGGGGGCGTGCACCACGACCTCGATCCGTTCGCCGCCGGTGCGCGCCTTGAGCTGGTCGGAGGTGCCGCGGGCGATGACCCGGCCGTGGTCGACGACGCAGATGTCGTGCGCGAGCCGGTCGGCCTCCTCCAGGTACTGGGTGGTGAGCAGCAGGGTGGTGCCGCCGGCGACGAGTTCCTGGATGACGTCCCACAGCGCCTGGCGGTTGCGCGGGTCCAGGCCGGTGGTGGGCTCGTCCATGAACATCACCGGCGGGCTGACGACCAGGGCGGCGGCGAGGTCGAGCCGGCGGCGCATCCCGCCGGAGTAGGTCTTGGCGGTGCGGTCGGCGGCGTCGCCGAGGTTGAAGCGTTCCAGCAGTTCGGCGGCCCGGCGCTTGGCGTCGCGTCCGCTCATCTGGTAGAGCCGCCCGACCATCACGAGGTTCTCCCGGCCGGTCAAGTACTCGTCGACGGCAGCGAATTGGCCGGAGAGGCCGATGGCGCGGCGCACCGCGTCGGGGTGTGCGACGACGTCGACGCCGGCCACCCGCGCGGTCCCCCGGTCGGGCCGGAGCAGGGTCGTCAGGACCCTGACGGCGGTGGTCTTGCCGGCACCGTTCGGGCCGAGCATTCCGAGGACGGTTCCTTCGGGAACGTCGAGATCGACGCCGTCCAGTGCCCTCACCTCACCGAAGGTCTTCACCAGACCTTCGGCGTAAATGGCGCCTGGCATGTGGGTACCCCCATGGCTTGGATCAGTTCCAGGTCGAATACGACAGATGAGCCGAATAGTACGTTTTCGGGCGTGCGGCGGCCCTGCTTCCGGCGCCGATGCCCCACGGTTCCGCAGGGGGGCCGGCGCACTCCAGGGCGTGCGGGTGACTGACGGGCGCTCGTCCGCGGCGGACGCCATGCCGCGGCGCCCCCGCTCGCGCCGATCGTAGCGCAAACGCGATACATCGCGATACGGGTGCGTGAGAGGTCTTCCGTCGCGGCGCGGAACCGGCCCCGCCGTCGATCCGACGGGCCTCGACGGCCGGGCCCGAACGCCGCGGGGCGGTGGCTGCCCGCCACCGCCCCGCCCGCGCCCGCGCACCGCCCCGCGTCAGACCGCGACCACGTCGTACCCCGCCCCGCGCAGCGCCTCGGTGACCTCGGCGCAGTGCTCCGGCCCCTTCGTCTCCAGGTGCAGTTCGACCTCGACCTCGGTGAGCCCGAGACGGGGGTCGATGCGCACGTGCCCGACGTCGAGGACGTTGGCGTCCACCACCGTCAGGACGCCGAGGAGATTGGCCAGCGCACCCGGGCGGTCGGTCAGCCGGACCCGGAAGGACAGGTAGCGGCCGGCGGCGGCCATACCGTGCCGGAGGATCCGCTGCATCACCAGCGGATCGACGTTGCCCCCGGAGAGCACCGCGACCACCGGCCCCTCGAAGGAGCCGGGCGCCGACAGCAGCGCCGCCACCGGGCTCGCCCCGGCCGGCTCCACCACCAGTTTCGCCCGCTCCAGGCACAGCAGCAGGGCGGCGGACAACTCGTCCTCGGTGACCGTGCGGACCTCGTCCACCAGCTCCCGCACGATGCCGAACGGCACGTCGCCGGGGCGCCCCACCTTGATGCCGTCCGCCATCGTGGCCAGCGGCTCGATCGCCACCGGGCGCCCCACCGCCAGCGACGGCGGGTAGCAGGCCGCGGCCGCCGCCTGCACCCCGACCACCCGCACGTCCGGCCGCAGCGCCTTGACCGCGAGGGCGACGCCCGCGGCGAACCCGCCGCCGCCCACCCCGACGACGACGGTGCGCACCTCCGGGCACTGTTCGAGGATCTCCAGGCCGACCGTGCCCTGGCCCGCGATGATGTCGCGGTGGTCGAAGGGGTGGATGAAGACCGCACCGGTCTGCCGCGCGTACTCCTGGGCGGCGGCCAGCGTCTCGTCCACCACCTGCCCGTGCAGCCGCACCTCGGCGCCGTACTCGCGGGTCGCGGCGACCTTCGGCAGCGGCGCGCCGACCGGCATGAACACCGTCGAGGCCACGCCCAGCAGGGACGCCGCGAGGGCCACCCCCTGAGCGTGGTTGCCGGCACTGGCCGCCACCACGCCGGCGGCCCGCTCCTGCGCCGAGAGACCGGCGATCCGCACGTACGCGCCGCGGATCTTGAACGAGCCGGTGCGCTGGAGGTTCTCGCACTTGAGGTGGACCGGGGCGCCCACCAGCGCCGACAGGTAGCGGCTGCCCTCCAGTGCGGTGGTCCGCGCCACCCCGGACAGCAGCTTCTGCGCCTCGCGCACGTCGTCGACCGTGATCCCCGCCGGCGCGGCCGGAGCGGTGCTCGCGGGGGCCACGGACTGATGCGGCGGATGCGGCGGACGCGACGTGTGGTCGACCATGCGGCCAGTTTCGCAGTTCGGCCACGAACGGGCCCTTTCCGGCCGGATGCCGGACACCCGCGGATCGACGGGGCCGCCCGCCAGGGCCGTCACGGTCGTACGCGGCAGCGCCGGCACGGCCCGCGCCGGCGCCGCGTACGCTGTTTCCCCGTCCGTACCCACCCCGATTAAGCGAGCCCCGGCCATGCCCACCTCTCCGGACATGACGACCCACCCCGACTCCGCTCTCCTCGACGCGCTGCAGCACCAAGTGGCCGTCTTCGCCCGGCGCGCCGAACAGAGCCGGCTCGGCGGCGTCGGGCAGGCGCGCAACTCCATGGACCGCGCCGCCTATCTGCTCCTCAACCGCCTGGACCAGGAAGGCCCGATGGGCGTCAAGGCCCTGGCCTGCGGGATGGGGATCGACTCCTCCACGGTGACCCGGCAGGTCGCCCCGCTGGTCGACGCCGGCCTGGTCAGCCGCGCCACCCACCCCGAGGACGGCCGCGCCGTGGTCCTGGAACTGTCCGAGCGCGGCCACGCCCGGCTCGACGAGGTCCGGGCGTCGCGGCGGGCCCTGATGGCCATGGTCACCGAGAAGTGGACCGCGGAGGAGCGCGACGCCTTCACCACGCTCCTGACGCGCTTCAACACCTCGCTCGCCGACATCACCGCCCTCGCGCCGGGCGGGCCCGCCCCGTCCTGACGGCACCGTCCTGACAGCACCGGTCGGACCACGGCCGGCCGCCGGCCCGGACCGGGGCGTCGTACGGGACGGGGGATCCGGACCGGCGCCGCGCCGGCGGGGTGCGCACCGCGCCCCGCCGTGACCGGGCGCGTCGGGACGTACCCAGGGCGATGCCCGCGTCACGCCTCTTGACCCCGTCCCCCAACTGCCGTGCCATGGAGGGCCAAGGGCTGTCCGACGGGCCGGGGCGTCACCGTAGGGGCGGGGGGTGCCGGCCGCCCGTCATCCGGGAGGCGCGGTGGGAGAGCGGCGACGGGCGCGGGAGCGGCGCCGGGCCCGGGAGTTCGAGGCGTTCACCGCGGCCGCGGCGGGACGGCTGCTGCACGCCGCGGCCCTGCTCACCGGGGAGCCGGCGGACCGACCGGCGCCGGTGGCCGAGGAGTTGCTGCTCCGCGCGCTGGCCAGGACGTACGCCGGCTGGGACGGGAAGCACGGCGCGGACCCCTACGAGCGGGCCCGCCGGGAACTGACCGCGGCGTTCGCCCGCGCCGCGTGGCGCCACCGCCGGCCGCGCGGCGGTCTGCTCGAGGTGGCCGAGGAGCAGACCGCGGCCCAACTGGGGCTGCCCGCCGAGCGGGTGCGCACGCTGTGCCGGCACGCCGTCGCCGAACTCCGCAGCCGCCGCCCGCCACCGGCCGTCGCACCGCCGTGATCCCGCCCGAGGGGCGCCCGCCCGACCGCAAGGAGACCGAGGCCCGGCGGATGCTGCGGGCCGGCCCACAGCCACCGGTGCCGCCGGACCTGCCCGCCCGCGCCGCCGCCCGCGGCCGCCGCCTGCTGGCCCGGCGCCGCCTGCTGCACCGCACCGGAACGGTGCTGGCGGTCCTGGCGCTGCTGACCCTGGCCCTGTGGGCGGGGGTCGCACAGCCCTGGCGCCCACCGCCGGCCCGCACCACCCCTCCCGTGGCGGGGTACTGAGGGGTGCGGAACGGACCGGGGTGGGCGCGCGTCGCCCCGGGGGCCGGGGGTCAGCCCAGCGCCTGCGTGAGGTCGGCCAGCAGGTCGTCGGCGGACTCGATGCCGACCGAGAGGCGCACGAGGTCGGCGGGGACCTCCAGCGCGGAACCAGCGGTCGAGGCGTGCGTCATCCGCCCCGGGTGCTCGATCAGCGACTCCACGCCGCCCAGCGACTCCCCGAGGGTGAACAGCTTGGCGCGGTTGCAGACCTCCACCGCCG